>NZ_CP038469.1:2117720-2420252 GCF_004684345.1 Citrobacter tructae | reverse complement strand
GCAGTAATCGGTTAATAAAACTTAACTTCCGTTTAATTGCTTGTACGAATAAAAATCTTGAGGAAGAAGTTGCTGCGGGTCGTTTTAGAGAAGACCTCTATTATCGTATGTCGGTTATTCCTGTAACCATGCCACCGCTTCGTGAACGTATGGAAGATATTATTCCATTGGCAGAATCCTTCATAAAAAAATACTCCACGGTGCTGGTCAAGAATATCAAACTCTCTGAGTCCTCACGCCGTGCATTACTCAGCTATGCATGGCCGGGCAACGTGCGCCAGCTTGAAAACGCGATCCAACGAGGAATGATCCTTAATCGTGATGGGGTGATTTATCCCGATACTTTAGGTCTGCCATCAGTGGGATCGGATTCCTGGAGCGAACCGGAATGGCAACCTAAACCAGGTCTGAAAATTACCCAAAGCGACAACCTGGGCCAGCATGGGCGTAGTGCACAGTATCAATATATCGCCGACCTGATGCATAAATATCAGGGCAATAAAACCAAAATTGCTGATTTATTAGGAATTACCCCGCGCGCACTTCGTTATCGTCTGGCGTCAATGCGAAAACAGGGAATCGAAATCTTCTCCTGAATCAGTATGTGGTACAGAGAGCGCATTTTTCATTTTAAGAGTAGGTCATGAGCATAAATACGATAGCCCCAGCCAGTACGATGCAGACGCAGATGATGCAGGACATGCAGCAGATGCAAGCGGTCGCCCAGGCACCCGTACTTTCGCCGATGCAAATTAACGCCGTCGGCGCGCAGTTGGCATCATCACCGGTCTCATTCGATCGTGTCCTGCAAGGCGCACTCAATCATGTTGATCAATTTCAACAGGTTGCTGAGCAAAAACAAACGGCCATTGAGATGGGGAAAAGCGATGACCTGGCAGGAGCAATGATCGCCAGCCAGCAGGCATCGCTATCGTTTTCCGCACTGGTGCAGGTACGAAATAAAGTCGCTTCCGGATTCAATGACCTGATGAGCATGTCAGTCTAACGCTATGAATGAATTAATAAAAAAACTCACTCAGTTTTTACCGTCGCTCTCTTTCAAACTCGATGGTAATAAACGACTGGCGTTACTGGCGGCAGCCGCTATTGCGGCCACGGCGATTATTGTCAGCGTGCTGTGGAATGGGAACCACGGCTATGTTTCGCTTTACGGTCGCCAGGAGAATCTCCCGGTTTCGCAGATCGTCACCGTGCTAGATGGCGAAAAACTGGAATACCGTATTGACCCTGAAAGTGGGCAAATTCTGGTGCCGGAAGACGCGCTGTCCAAAACGCGGATGGCACTCGCAGCCAAAGGCGTTCAGGCGATGTTGCCTAGCGGCTATGAACTGATGGACAAAGATGAAGTACTGGGAGCCAGTCAGTTTGTACAGAACATCCGTTATAAGCGGAGCCTGGAAGGCGAACTGGCGCAGAGCATCATGACGCTGGATGCTGTCGAAACCGCCCGCGTGCATTTGGCGCTGAATGAAGATAGCTCATTTGTTGTCAGCGACGAGCCGCAAAACAGCGCCTCGGTTGTTGTTCGCCTGCATTATGGCAGCAAACTGGATATGGACCAGGTTAATGCCATTGTGCATCTGGTATCCGGCAGCGTACCCAATCTGAATGCCTCGAAGGTCAGCGTTGTCGACCAGGCGGGAAATTTACTGTCCGACGGCATTGGCGCAGGTGAAGCGATTTCTGCGACAACGCGTAAGCGCGATCAGATCCTGAAAGATATCCAGGATAAGACCCGTGCCAGCATGGCGAATGTCCTCGACTCCCTGGTCGGACCGGGAAATTATCGGGTGAGTGTGATGCCGGATCTCGATCTGAGCAATATTGATGAAACCCAGGAGCATTACGGTGACACGCCGAAGGTTAATCGTGAAGAAACGGTGCTCGATAGCGATACCAACCAAATCGCCATGGGCATTCCTGGCTCGCTGAGCAACCGTCCTCCGCTGGCGGCAAATCAGATCGGAAATGGTGCCAATCCGAATGCACCAGAGGAACCTCGCGAACCTGCTGCCCTGTCGAAGCACAGTGAAAACAAGCGCGACTACTCCTGGGATCGCAGCGTCGAACATATTCAACATCCTGGATTTGATATTAAGCGCTTGAATGTGGCGGTGGTGCTAAACCAGAGCGCGCCAGCGTTGAAAAACTGGAAGCCGGAACAAACCACACAGCTGACGGCGCTGTTGAATAATGCCGCCGGGATTGATGCTAAGCGTGGCGATAATCTTTCACTCTCGTTACTCAGTTTTGTTGTGCAGGCAACCCCTGTCGAGCCAGTGCTCCCGTTCTGGAAGGATGACAGCATTCTGTCATGGGTTCGTCTGATTGGCTGTGGCCTGCTTGCTCTGCTGCTGCTTCTGTTTGTGGTTCGCCCGGTAATGAAACGACTGACGGCAGAACGTCGCAGGACGTCGACGCCAGAACTGGCGCTGGATGCCGTACCGATCGCTATTCCGGCGGATAAACCCCATTTTGCGGTCGCTGAAGATGAACGCAAAAATATCGAACTGCCTTCTTTCCCTGGCGACGACAGTCTGCCTTCGCAGAGTTCCGGTCTGGAAGTGAAGCTGGAGTTCCTGCAAAAACTGGCGATGAGCGACACCGATCGCGTAGCTGAAGTTCTCAGACAATGGATAACCAGCAATGAGCGAATTGACAACAAGTAACGGCGGAAACAACAGCTACCTGGAACAGGCCGCAATTTTATTGCTGTGTCTGGGCGAGGAGGCGGCAGCCACGGTGATGCAGAAGCTCAGCCGCGAAGAGGTGGTTCGTCTGAGTGAAAATATGGCGCGTCTGTCTGGGGTGAAAACCAGTATGGCGAAAAAAGTGATCAATAACTTTTTTGATGAGTTTCGCGAGCAGAGCGGCATCAACGGTGCGTCGCGCTCCATGCTGCAAGGGATCCTCAATAAAGCACTGGGGACCGAAATCGCAAGCAGTGTGATCAATGGGATCTACGGCGATGAGATCCGCTCCCGAATGGCGCGTTTGCAATGGGTAGAGCCGCGTCAACTGGCGATATTGATCTCAGAAGAACATTTGCAACTGCAGGCCGTATTTCTGGCCTTTTTGACACCGGAAATCTCCGCCATAGTGCTGTCTTATATGAGCGAGTCGGTGCAAAACGAGATCCTCTATCGGGTTGCCAAGCTGAACGATGTGAACCGTGATGTCGTGGATGAACTGGATCGTTTGATCGAACGCGGGCTGTCGGTGCTGTCCGAACATGGCTCGAAGGTGAAAGGTATCAAGCAGGCGGCGGATATCGTCAACCGCTTCCAGGGCAACCAACAGCAGATCCTCGATCAGCTTCGCGAACGCGATGAAGACGTCCTCGAGCAACTTCAGGATGAAATGTACGACTTCTTTATTTTGAGTCGCCAAAGCGACGAAGTGCGTCGCCGTCTGCTCGACGAAGTGCCGATGGAAGACTGGGCGGTGGCGCTGAAAGGTACCGAAGCACTGTTACGTCGTTCTATTTATGCGGTGATGCCTAAGCGCCAGGTACAACAGCTGGAGGCGATAACTTCACGTCTGGGCCCAGTCCCGGTAAGTCGTATTGAACAAATCCGCCGCGAAATTATGGGGATTGCCCGCGAGCTTGAAGAAGCGGGTGAAATTCAGCTACAGCTTTTTGCTGAACAGACGGCGGAGTAAAGCATGGCGATTGAAACCATTCGTGGTCGTTACCGACTGCACCGCTTTCCTCCGCGTCAGCGTCATCTGCAGGCTGAACAGCTCACTCCGGGGATTACACCGGCGGATTATCAACGTCAGTTAATGGACGGTTTCCAGGAAGGGCTGCAAAAAGGCTTTGAACAGGGCATGACGGAAGGTCAGGAGCAGGGCTTTCAGGAAGGGCATCAAAAGGGCCACGAGGAGGGTACGCGCCAGGGATATACCGAAGGTAGCCTTGCGGGTCAGCAGGAAGGGCGTAAACAGTTTACCCAGGCAGCACAACCTCTGGACGGCATCTCCGGCAAAGTGAATGACTATCTGGCGCATATTCAGCGTAAACAGCGGGAAGACCTGTTGCAGTTGGTTGAAAAGGTCACCCGTCAGGTGATTCGCTGTGAACTGGCGCTGCAACCGACACAGTTACTATCGCTGGTAGAAGAGGCGATCTCGGCCTTTCCGACCACGCCCGAGTCGTTACAGGTTCTGTTGAGTAATGAAGAATTTAACCGTATCAAAGATGCCGCGCCGGAAAAGGTTACCGAATGGGGGCTGACGCCATCACCTGATTTGCATGCGGGTGAGTGCCGGGTGATTACCGATAAGTCCGAACTGGATATTGGCTGCGAACATCGGCTTGAGCAATGCATGACGGCACTTAAAGAGACACTGCTCCCGGAGCCGCAGGGTGAGTGACCTTTCCGTCTTTGACAACGCGCTGCGTTCTATTGAGTCGATACCGCTTGCCCGGGTTGCCGGGCGACTAGTGAGGATGAACGGCATTCTACTGGAGAGCGTGGGCTGTCCGCTGATGACCGGACAGTTGTGCCGCGTCGAAAGCGCCAACCATACGCTCATCGATGCGCAGGCGGTGGGATTTAACCGCGATATCACCTACCTGATGCCCTTCAAGCACCCCGTCGGTTTAATGGCGGGGGCGCGCGTATTTCCTGAAGAAAAAGCACAAGAGATCCTGATAGGCGAAGGCTGGTTGGGTCGGGTAGTTAATGGTTTGGGCGAACCGTTGGATGCCAAAGGACGCCTGACCGGTAATGACGTACTGCCACCGCAAGCGCCGTCTATCAACCCTCTTACGCGTCGGTCGGTGAATCAGCCGCTGGACGTTGGCGTGAAGGCGATCAATGGGTTACTGACCATCGGTAAGGGCCAGCGCGTAGGGCTGATGGCCGGGAGCGGTGTGGGGAAAAGCGTGTTGTTGGGGATGATCACCCGCCAGACTAAAGCAGATATCGTCGTCGTTGGGTTGATTGGTGAGCGTGGTCGTGAAGTGAAAGAATTTATCGATCACTCGCTGGGCGCGGAAGGGCTGGCAAAATCGATTGTTGTGGCTGCCCCAGCGGATGAATCTCCGCTCATGCGTTTGAAAGCGACAGAACTTTGTCACTCGATTGCCGCCTGGTTTCGTGACCGTGGTCATCACGTGCTATTGCTGGTGGATTCGTTAACGCGTTATGCCATGGCGCAGCGTGAAATTGCCCTCTCATTGGGTGAGCCACCGGCGACCAAAGGCTATCCTCCATCGGCGTTTGGCATGATCCCGAAGCTGGTGGAAAGCGCGGGCAACAGTGAAAGCGAAGGGTCAATGACCGCAATCTACACGGTTCTGGCTGAAGGGGACGATCAGCAGGACCCGATCGTTGACTGCGCACGTGCGGTACTTGATGGACACATTGTACTGACCCGCAAGCTGGCGGAGGCTGGCCATTACCCGGCTATCGATATTGGGCAGTCAATCAGCCGATGTATGACCCAGGTGACTCCCCATGAGCACCAACAGTCGGCTCGACTGCTCAAGCAAAACTATGCCGCCTATATGGAAATTAAACCGCTGATCCCGCTAGGTGGATATGTGGCAGGTGCCGACCCCGGCGTCGACAGGGCCGTTAAAGTGTTCCCCGCCATTGAGCGTTTTCTGCGCCAGGAAGTCAGTGAACCCGCCTCTCTGGAGCTGGTGCAAAGTCGTTTACAGACCCTTTTTCCGCTGGCAAAGAAAACGGAAGGTAAATAATCATGCGGCAAATTATTGATACCCTGGCGCAATTGCAGCGTCTGCGGGATAAATCAGTCAAAGACATGACGGTACAGTTGGCTAAGCAGCAGCAGGTTTGTACGGGGTTTGAAAATAACATCAAAGCTCTCGGCTATCTCATTCAAAAAACCGGTACCGGCGTTGATACCCCTTCTGTTGAATCACTCAAAAACGTGACCGGATACAAAGGCACGCTGCGCACGGTTATTGCCTGGCAAGAGCAGGAGAAAACGCTGGCTAAAATTAAAGAAACTCGCATCCAGAAAAACCTGATTGCTGCCGCCTGTCAGGAAAAAGTGGTCGCCATGACGCTCGATGAAAAACGGCACGATCTACGGGATGAAGTCTCCACGAAGGAGCAGAAGGCGGTGGATGAGGTTGCAACACAGTGTTGGTTAAGGCAGAAGATGCTGGGGCTGTAGCCATTACGATGAAGGTTGAGACATAATATCAGAGGTATTTTTGCGTAACTTAAATATTTATATATGGGGCAATGAAAAATATAACATTTATCATTTTATGGATTATGCAAAAAATTCAACTGATAATGATGTATCGTTGTTTTTTTTAAATAAAAAGCCTCGCGAATTATCCAATCAAAAAAATGTTTATATCTTTGATTATCCCGCGTATGTAACGCCTGCGTGGGTCGATGTCATATATGCTATTGCCGGTAAGATCGAGGCAACATCAGTGAGAGTTCATTCAGCAATTAGCTATTCTGAGACTATAAACTTTCCCTTGATAAAAGCATTTCATCAGAATGTCTTGACGGGGTTACAGTTATCATTTCATCTCTATGAATTTAATTTTAATGATATTGCTTATCGACAAGAGTTCAATAATCTTCTGAACAAAGGTTTGCACTATCATGAACACGTTAAAAATCTTAATAAAAAAGTATCGAATGATAGCAAAGAATGGAATGCTGTTTATAATTACCTTTTGGGCGAAATAATTGATGTACAATACTTTTTTGACGATTTCTATATAAATGCTAATACGACATTATTCTCGGCGCCATATTTCCAGTATATAAATAAAAGCGCTGCGATGTATGATAGCTCACTGATAATGAAAGTGTTTTCATTGTTAGAGCTGAAAATGAGCTTAGTGGATTTAATCAAGGAGATCGGTGAAAAGAAGAAAACACTTTTCTTTATCGACGATGGCGTTGATTTTCCTTTGAGTGAAGAGGGAAAAGATGCTTGCCTAATGAAAGAGATCCTTGAGCAGCATTTTGAATTTGTTTTTTTAATCAATTATACAGGAAACCTGGACAGTAAACGCCATCCAGGTGTAAATTTCATCCGCTTACCTGATATTCTTACTCTTGATTTATTGTCAGTTGCGGGCGTGTCTCCGAAATTTATTTATGGAATATGTTCATTGGCGCTATTTTCTTATACAAAAGCGGCAGTGCAAAAAATTTTCTTTCATGAACATAAACGATTCCCTGTTAATATTAAACTGAGCCATTTCATTCGTTCACATCACAGTGATAGCATCCCTTTTATATTTATTAATGAAACTCTGAATCTACTAGAAAAAGAGAAAACGGCGAAGCATATTTTCTCAATTGGTGAGTCGATGGGGGATGCACTTTTTGCGATTGGCAGTATGAATGAGCTTAGACATGAACTTTCTGGGGCATTTGTTCTGCTGGCACCGAAAATTTATCATGGACTGCTAATCATGTGTCCATATGTTGACGCCGTCTGGGCGTATGATGAGCTGGACAATAAAATGGAAGAGGATATCTATATCGCGAAAGTGCTGGGACAGTACCATACCCCGTGTTCCGGAACTCATATCTTCGCTGACAGGCATCAAATTGACTCAATTCTAGAAAACTATGGAAGAAAAAATGTCAGTAATGCTAGAAAAGAAATTGTTTTATCTTTAGATAATATAGATAAAAGCAAAGTCGATAGCTTTATTGAGACAAATAAATTAGCCGGTAAAGTGGTCTTAATTCATCCTAATGAAGGGGTTCCAAACAGAACCTGGCCTAAGACATCTTGGGAAAAATTGATCGAATTGTTCCTGAATGACGGTTGGTCCGTGGTGTTGATTGGTGCTAATAAGAATTTTTATGCACATAAAAAAACGGTAGAGATTGGAAATAGCAGAGTATTCAATGCAATTGATCGATTTACTATGGCTGAAACCGTCTATCTGATGACGAAATCATCGCTGCTTGTGGCCTGCGACTCGGGGCCTGTTGCGTTGGCTGCCGCAACTGATATTGCGATTTGTGCTATTTATTCTGTGGTACCGGGCCGCTATCGCCTACCGTATCGACATGGTTTTTTAGGTTGGAATGCGTTGGCGGTAAATCTGTCCTGTCAGTATGGGCACTGTGCTAAATATTATCTATCTGATACCCGTGGTACGTTTGATGCCTGGTGTCCAAACAATAAAACTTATTCCTGTATGACAGAATACAATGTGGATGATTTTTATCGCGAAATTAATCAGTTTGTAGCGTCAAAGAAATTTGTCGATCAACGTTATGATTGTCTCTAGAGTATACAATGAAAACCGTAAAACTGTATATTGAACCTGCATCATTGCCGCTGACTCAGCAGCTTTTGAATTACATCAGAAGTTATGAAGATGATAGTGTTATTAATATTGTGGCTTTTCAACGTTTAAAACTTAATATGGATTATATTAATAAGAAAAATACTGCTTTTATTGATAATATAAATATTGGTCTGAGTGAAAAATTAATCAAGATAGCGGAGTTTATCAACGGGGTTAAGCCGTTGCTGATTGAGATTCATACCAATATTCATCGTGAACGGGATATCCTATTTCCGTTGATGAAGTTGCTGGCGGTATCTTTCTCGCTTGTCGATATTAAGTTGCATCTCTATGATGATGGTTCCGGATCATTAATTGAGCGTGCGGCGATTGAATCACTAGACTCGCGAGAACTTGATCGACTGATGCTCAAACGCAGGGAGCAGTTGTTAGGTGTTTTGACTAGGGGAAGTAAGAAGGAATATGAATGGAATGTTGTTGATAACTATATTTGGCATTATATTCTCGATGTGACGTATTACTTCATTCCCCCACGATTAAGAATATCAACGAACGAATTTTATAAAAAATTAGAACAACATGTTATCTATTCTAATTTTAATATACAAGAACAGTATTCAGTAAAAGAGAAAGCACTTTTACTAAAACTGGTCAGTTTTCCTGTAGAGCTTTATAAAAAGTTGGAAAAAATAAAAAAAGAACCGGATGTGTTGTTATTTATTACCAGCTATTGTCCTGACCCGCTGAAGGTACTGACGTATCATCAACGACTGATTACGCTGATCAGCATATTAAAATCCAGTGGTAAAATACCCGACTCATCGAAAGTGATTTTCAAAGGGCACCCTGAGAATAGAAAATTAAATCACGAAATTTGTCTAGCGATAGGCTCAGATGTTATCAGAGTGCCAGATGAGATTCCTGTCGAATTTTTGAGTTCCTTTGATTTATTACCACGGAAAATTGGTGGGGAATTTAGTTCAACTTTTTTTTGCATGGAAGATATTAATGCTGAATTTATTATATTGAAAGGTGAGGAAAGCGATAAGGCTAATGAAATATTTTGTAATATCGCTAATAAGTATAAAGCTTTCGATACCAATAAAATAGTCTATATATAGTAATTGAAAATTAAGATGGTAAAGCAGACTGGACGACAAAATCGACTGTCTGTTTTGCTATTGTATTTTGGTCTGGGATATAATCGCTTCCGCTAATATAAAGTCTAATTCCTGGTCTATATCAATGGAGTTTTCTCTTTTCATTATATAAGCAAAGGTGTTTTTTGTGTATATCCCTGCAATGTTATCTGCGTATATTCTGGCGAAAATATAAATGGCACCATTCAATCGATAGGTGGTTTCCAGTTCTTGAGTTCGCTTGTTATCAGAAGTCTTGATGAAACCATCCATCCTTAAATCTGCGGATAGTGTATTACAAAATTGAATTGGATGGTCAGTTGGACATACTGAAATAATCGCCGATGCCTGTTTAGCATCATACAATGCCATTGCGTGAGAAATGTCACTTGCACTGCGTAAAGGTGATGTAGGTTGCAATAGCGTCACGCGAGAAACGTTACCAATATTTTCTTCAACCCAGGCGACGGCATGGCTGATCACATCATTGGTTGACGCCGTGTCTGTGGCGAGTTCTGCGGGGCGTAAAAAAGGAACGCTGGCACCCGCGATGCGAGAAATGTTTGCTATCTCCGGACAATCTGTGGTGACTAATACGAAATCGAATACATTACTGGCTAATGCGGCTTCAATTGTCCAGGTAATTAATGGCTTGCCGTATAAGTGTTTTATATTTTTGTTGGGTAAGCGTTTACTCCCCCCTCTGGCCGGAATAATGGCGATATTCAATGTGGTCATGCCAGTTCCTTTACATCATGTTGTGCTTTATTGAAATCGTCCATGCGACCGATATCTAACCAATATTCATGAAGTGGGTACATGAGTACGTCCTGTGATTCCGCGATTTGTTTATCAAGCAAAGAAGGCATGTCAATTTTTTGATATTTGGGGACGTTTAGGTATAACTCAGGACTGATAACATAAATCCCGGCATTAACAAAATATTGATACACTGGTTTTTCATTTATATCCACAATACGGTTACCATCACTGTTAATGACTCCATAGGGTATTTGGTGCTCATACTGCCTGACGCACATTGTGGCAATCGGTTTATGTTCTATATGAAACTCAAGTAGTCGGACAAAATCGGTATTTGTCAATACATCACCGTTAATCATAATTAATGGTAGTTTTTGGATGTTCTGGGGTAATAATCCTAATGCCCCGCCGGTTCCCAGTGGCATATCTTCATGTACATAATTTATATTTGCACCCCAGGCAGAACCATTGCCAAAGTAGTCAATGATTTTCTCTGGCATATAGTATGTCGATATATAGATGTTTTTAAACCCGGCCTTTATAAATTGCGTGAGTAATATTTCAAGGATTGGTTTATTACCGACTTTTAGCATCGGCTTTGGGCAATCATTGGTTAATGGACGTAAACGTGTGCCTAATCCTCCGGCCATAATAAATATTGGATTTTCATAGATGGGCTTTTGTACTGCTTGCTCCCAGGTTTCAAGCCCTAGTATATGTCCTTCACGATCCACCACGGGTAATGCCAGAATACTTTGCTTTTGCATCATTTTTAGCATTTGTTGATGGGGGGTGTTATCCGATACGGTTATCGGTTGACGATTCATTACTTGTGTTACGTTTTCATTAAGTGGCACATTTTTTAATATTGCTCGGCGGATATCGCCATCTGTGATGATACCGAGCAGTGTTGTATCCGTGTTGACAATTAAGCATATTCGGAGTGCACCTTCATTGATGACGGTGAGGGCGTCCAAAATGGAACTCTCAGGAGACAGAACGATTTTGCCCCAATTTTTTTTCATGCAGAATACCTTGAAGAGACTGGAGTTAGTAATGACTTTTATTGCTGGGGTACACAATATGGTGTGATGCAATATCTTTTGTTATTACTGTTCCAGCACCAATAATTGTTTTTTCGCCAATTCTGATATTTTGAATGATGACAGCACCGGCACCAATGAATGTGCTGGTTCCGGTGCTAACACCACCGCAAAGAATGGCACCAGGAGCAATATGGTTATGCTTGCCGATTGTACAGTCATGCTCAACGACTGAACGGGTATTGAGAATACTGTTGTCACCGATATGGACACCGATTTGTATTATGGTACCGGGTAGAATTTGAACGCCTTCCCCCAAAGTGATGGAGGAGGATATAATTGCGTGTTTGGAAATAATGCTCTTAAACTGATACCCTAGCGTTGTGTATTCGGTATATATATGTTCTCTCCGCAGTGAGTAAGGAAACATACCGATGCCATTAATTAAAATAACATCATTCGGATGGTTGGTCTTGGTGAACTCATTATCACTGATGACATCGATTCCCTTGAATATCATTCGTTCTCTGGGAATGTGAGGAGCAACAATCAGATCAATTGTCTCATTATTTTGTTGTAATATATCAAACAATGCTGCAGCATGTCCGCCTGAACCGAGCATAACGATTTTTCGTAATGTCTTACTCAATGATAATATCTCCAGGTTGGTAGTCTCTTGTTGCATTTTTTTTCAGGACATCCCAATATGAGTAAGGCGACATACCAACGCCGGGTCTTTTTATCATTACATTGTCCTCAGTAAAACATTCCCCTGAACGAATCTCTTGGGCAGCAACCAGACTCTTTCTAACGATATGTTTATTTTTGGATTCTGATGCCGTTGCCGCTTTAATTTTATGGCCTAGAGCCTGTTCGATTTGGCGAATCGCCGTAATCATTTCTGCCAATTCTTCAGATGTCAGGGAAGCTTTATGGTCTGGTCCTTCCATATTTTTATTGAGTGTAAAGTGCTTTTCAATAACAGTAGCACCCCTGGCCGCAGCGGCGACAGGAATGTAGATTCCTTCACTATGGTCGGAATAGCCAGTAGGAAGATCGAATGCAGAACTTAACGTATCGATGACCTGTAAATTAATCTCATTTATCGGTGCCGGATATTCTGTTGTACAGTGGAGCAGTATGACTTTTTGCTTTAACGCTTGTTGGCCTTCAGCAGAAATGTAGGCTTTTTCAAATGATGCGTAACAGGGATATTCATCCTCTGGCGTAGTAAAGCCAAAAGCCATAACGCTAAGGGCTGATTCAATTTCAGATAACGAGGCCATGCCAGTAGAAACAATGATGTTGCAGCCGCTCCTCGCATACTCCAGAACCAGTGGAGCGTTGGTCAATTCGCCGGAGGGTAATTTTAAACGTGTTAACCCCAGATCGTGGACGAGAAAATGGAGACTTTCTGAGTCGAATGCCGTAGAGAGAAACTCTATCCCCAGCGAATGACAGTATTTTGCCAGTGTGTGATGAGCGTCCCACGAAAGTTCAAGTCGGCTAAGCATCGCGAGCTGTGATTCTTGTTTTTGCGTATTGGCAATTTGATAATCAGCCTGTTGAGCATGTTCAGTGACAAGATTATGGGCCTTAAATGTTTGAAATTTAATAATGTCCGCACCTGCTTTATGTGCAGCATCTACAAGTTCAAACGCCAGTTGTTCATCTCCGTTATGATTAACACCCGCTTCTGCAATAATTAATGTCATTGTTATTCACTTCAGATCGTAAAATGTTTTCTGGGAACTAAATTGTGTTGATTTAATCATGGTCAGAATCTTTGCACTGGCATCACCTTGTCCATAGGGGTTAATAATGATTTCATCGGCAGTTTTATAAGTATGATTGAGTGCTTGATGAATGGTTTGGACGATATTCTCGGTGATAACGGGACTGTGGAGAACGCTTTTAGCGGCGATTCGTCCACGTTGTCTTTCGCCAATGTTTACTGTCGGAACATGAAATGCAGGAGCTTCAATAATGCCGCTGGAAGAATTACCGATTAATGCAGCAGCGTGCTTGATGGCGCTGAGATAACGATGCTGTCCAAGGGATGGGATCGCAAGGACGCGTTGCGGATTTCTTTGCGCATACTTTTCCAGTTGGTTAATGATCTTCCTGCCACCATCGTCAGCATTTGGCCAGGTTAAAATAATCTGATATTCAGGAAAGGCATCCAGCGCGGATAATAATTGGCTAAAACTCTCCTGCGCAGGTTCATTGCCTAATGTTACCGGGTGATAGGACACCAAGAAGTAGGGACGCTGCAACGCAAAGTTGAGTGAAGATGCTAATTTATCTAAGGCTAGGAACGAACTTCTTTGCAGATGATCAAGCCCTACCGCTCCGACGTTTACAACTCTGGAAGGCGCTTCGCCCAACTGGATAACCCGATGGCGATGTACTTCAGTCGAGACGCCATGGAGGTAACTAAGTTTGGTGATAGCATGGCGAATTGCATCATCATATGCCCCTTCGGTTATTTCGCCGCCGTGCAGATGCATGACTGGAATACGAAGGAACATCGCTGTTTGTGCTGCAGCAAGCGCTTCAAACCGATCGCCTAATAGGATTAAAAGATCGGGTTGAAGTCGCATTAAAGCATCAGAAAACCCAAGTATTCCCAGCCCTACGCTTTTGGCCACACCGACAGCAGAATCTGAAGAGAGTAAAATTTCTATTTTCTCATCAATGAGAAACCCATCTTTCTCTATTTCCTGCCAGGTAAAACCAAATTCAGGAGAGAGGTGCATCCCGCTAACCAATAATTGAAGTTGGAGTGTCGGGTCTGCCTGGATATCTTTCATCAACCAGTACATCAGTCCATATTCTGCACGGGTACCGGTAAATACGGCTATTTTCATTCTTGTTGATATCATAATAAATTGGATGCTGAGCTGGGTAAATTAACCAAGCGCTCTTCTATATAGATTGATTGTGTTAAGTCACCGCGCATAGCATGAGAGAACATAGGCAAGCGATGCATGAGTTTCCATGCCGGACGGACCATCACTTTTGCCATATTCATTTGATAAAGAAATGCCTTTTGGGCCTCTTTATTTTCACAGATGACGGCGTTTAGCCAGTAATTTGACTGTGCATAGGCAGGTTCTTTAACAAATTTAAACGCAGAATCACTGAAGAATTCTGCATAACGCATAGCCAGCGTTCGCTTTTGCTGAAGAAACCTATTCAGATGTTCCATTTGACCACATCCCAGCGCCGCATTCAGATTAGGCATGCGGGAATTGAATCCCGGTTCATCATGAAAGAACTCATAAGGATGGGGTACTTTAGCCGTCGTGGTTATGTGCTTGGCTCTGATACCGGCATCGGCATATTTACACAAAACCATGCCACCGCCACCGGTGGTTATCACTTTATTACCATTGAAACTGAGTACACCATATTTTCCGGCAGTACCGGTATGTGTATCTTTATAAAATGAACCCAGGCTTTCTGCGGCATCTTCAATCAAGGTAATATGCCATTTGTTACATACGGCGAGAATTTCATCAAGTTCGACGGGGTGACCAAAGGTGTGCATGGGAACTGCCGCGCGGATAGTTCTTCCTGTTTTTTTATGAATACATTCATTTTCTATGCGCTCTGCGTTTTCGTCTAACCAGTTCTCCATTGCTACCGGGCAAAGCCCCAGACTTGTTTTAGATATATCGATAAATACAGGTTCAGCGCCAAGGTGATAAAGCGCGTTGCAGGTAGCCACAAAGGTTAAAGCTTGAGTGAGCACAAGATCATTGCGTCCCACTCCAGCAAGATAGAGCGCAGTACTGAGTGCCGCGGTGCCATTAACTGTAGCGATGGCTCTTGCGGTTCCGGTATAACGCTGTATTTTACTTTCGAAGTCGTCAACATACTTTCCGACACTGGAAACAAAGGTACTGTTCAGCGTATCAAGGACATATTTTTTTTCATTACCCTCAAAAGAGGGAGCATGCAGTGGAATAAAATTATTGGTTTTATAGGTGTCGCGAATAAAATCGATGACTAACTGACTGTTCATCGTAAAATACCTTTGTTACATTTTTCCATCAAGATATTTCCCTGTCTCTTTATGTGCAAAGTCTGGGATCATCGTAAAAAACAATCTAATAAAGTCTTCTTTATTCCACTGCAGTTCATTACGCATGGTGTTAATTTTAGACTCAAAGCGTGTTAGCAATGCATTGTCATAACTAAGGGCGTTTTTAATAACGCCGATTTTTGCATATCGATCCATGTCTAACTTTTCATTAGCGGTAAAAAACTCTTCGAAATCTTTTTCACCGGTAGTATCACTGGATGTAAATAAGCATGGCCATTTTCCTTTTTCCGGGAGAGATTTTGCCAGTTCGCGCGCTTCATCTTCTGATTGGCATAGCCAGGGTTCGAAGCCTCGCTGTTGCAAATAGCGTACGGCAATATCGGAAAATGATATCAAGTGTTGTTGTGGGTCCAATTTAGGAAAGAAGATATCCCGGTTATCTCCAAAAATGCAGGATAGCAAACAAAGCTCGCCCGATTCCTGCGGAGTGACAAAGTAGCGCTTAATATCATTGGGCGCAACGAGAGGTTGTTGTTTATTAAGCCGCTGTTTAAATCCATGTAACAGTGAACCGTCGGAGAATGCGACATTTGCAAAGCGCGCCGTTGAGATATCAATCTGTTCACTTTGTCGCATTAAAAACATTTCCATGATGTGTTTTGATGCACCCATCATGTTGACCGGATTCGCTGCCTTATCTGTGGAAACGCAAAAATATTTTTTAGCGTTTGCGGCGATCGATTGGCTTATAGATTTTTCAGTATTGAGAATATTAACTTCAACCATCCGCATTAAAGTAAAAGGATCTTTCTCACTGCGGACATGCTTTAGCGCGGACAAGTTGAGGATATAATCATATTTACCGTCAGATTTGATAAACGCATCATATGTCAGTGACCCAATATCTAAGACAAAGGTTTGAAAATCACCTTCAGTATAACCACATGAGCTTCTGATATCGCGAACCAACTCAACCATGTTGTTTTCGCTAATGTCAACAATGTGTAACTTTTTAGGCTGACGTTTGAATATTTCTTTCGTTACCGCTTGGCCAATAGATCCGGCTCCGCCGAGCACAAGAAAACTCGAATTTGCGATTATGGTTTTTAATTCTTTTTCATGACTGGCGATGTCATTGGCAAATAAATTATATTCTCTACCAATTAACTGTGAGATGTTATTCATTGTGAGTCTACCGAACAAAAATATTGCTTAGGGTGTTTGTGTTGCATAAATGTTCTAAAAGAGAGTAAAAAAATTCATGACAACCTGTTTTGTTAATGATATGAATTTGTATTCTATCATTTTCAGGCACGCTACCGCCCTGACTTTACGGTGGTGTTGACCCGTGAAATCATGGTGCTGCGATCTTATTTTTTACACCAATCCTGGTTGGTGTGTTTAACCTGTTATAAGAGATTATTTTTCTGAGAATGATATATTTTTAGCGAATAGTTTTTTCCGTAGACTCACTAATAGTCTATTTCTTTCATTTATGTCGGAATGCTTAATACTATCCATAATGGTGAGTGCTGCTCTTTCACCTGCTTTTCCATCCATAAACGCATCACAATACTGGCTACGGATGTTATCGATGGATTTTTGCAGCGTTGACCAGTCAAACGTATCAGCGAGAAACGACCTTAATTCGTTCATATCATAAGCAATGGGTGATATTTTTTGCGTGCATGGTGTCTGACTGTCCGTGGATGTTTTTGCACCAGAGATTGCGAGCTGAATAACCGGCTTGTTGATATGCAGGGCATCAAATGTACATTCGTCACTATCGGTCAGGATAAAGTCTGCTTTATCGAATACAGGCAGAACAAGATCGCAGGTGGTAATCTGTTTCTTAAACCAGCGATTCATAAGGGTCAGCATTTTTTCACCCTCACTTGCGTAAGGCACCGTATGTTGGACCAGAAGCAGAAGGTTGTAACCATGGCTCAGACGTGACAGTTTTTCCGCCCAAGAAGGAAGAGAGCTGGATAAGCCATAGGTTGGCACATACAAAATGGTCGGTTTTTTGGGATCGAGATTAAGGGTTGATGGCAGTGTCGATCTCTCATTTTTTGTATGCCAGTCATCAAAGCGCGGGTTACCGACAATACGTGTACTGCCATTAATATCCAGTGCGCGTTGGGTATAAGGCGCAAAGCAAAGTATGAGCTGATAAAACGTGTTCCACCACGCATGGCTCCAGGCCTCATTAACCAGACCGTGTATTGCTCGTACATGAATGTCAGCCAGTCCGTTGAGTTGTGAAATATAGTAAGGGCTGATCAGGCATTTATAGCGCTGGCGTGTCTGCAACATGCTGGAGAGTAGATTCCCGCCCAGATCAGAATTGCTGATAGTTTGTATCAGGTTCAGCATGTCGTCCCGCAAGGGTTTTGGCATGCGATCATTGATTAACAACGAACAACGCTGCCCTTGGGACTGAAGCGCCGCAATAATAGGGCGGTAGATTTGGTAGTGGAAGGTCGTTTCCATAAAGAAACCGATCGTTTCGCCGACGCTATTGGGGGCCGCTTGACTGATTGTTTTGGTGGTCGCTGGGCTTTTATTTATTTTATTGAAATAAAATCGAATATTATCTGTTTCTTTATTTTCGATGTCACTATACCCCATACGCTGATAGCAAATGCTCGGGTAGCATGCTAGCCATTTACCTGCGCTTAACAGTGGTTGCCATTGTTCTTCAAGCGAATCAGAGAGGTCGTGCTCCATTTGTTGAAACAGCTCAGAGTAATAATGGCTGTTGACCAGATATGCACAGACTTTCTGGCAATCACGAGCATGGATCATCCCATTCAGACTTTTTAACTCGTTTCCGTATTTAATTTCACCGCCGAGAAGAATCACCTCCCACGGGAATTTAGGCAGGGCATTAAACAGTGAATTAAGTACCCGAATATGTTTTTCCTGTTTCAGGATAACGGCGTCATCCTCAAGCAGCAGGTAATTTTTCCACCCCATTTGTTGTGCCAGCTTGAGTGCTTGAAGATGGGACTGGCATCTTCCGGTTCGCCCATTTATCGCCTCACTAGCAGACAGTCGGGTTATTTTTTCTGCGGGGAAATGCAGTTGTGCCAGCTCTTGCTGGATAAGCGCCAGACGATCCGTACGTGAATCCAGATTCACGATCACCACCTGCTCGATGTAATCCCACTGGATCGGCTGATGATGGGTGGCGTTATGCAGGCTTTGATACCAGTTTTTCAGCATCGGGTCTGCAATCGCCTGTGCCAGCGAGGTTTCCAGTGGCTCGCTGCTACCCAGCACAAAGTCTTTATCGAACGTATTTTGGCTGTGTGAGATACAAATAATGGTGCGCTCGCCCGGCAATTGCAGCGGATTGGCCGTGAAGCGATTAGTGAAGCCTTCCTCTTCACCTAAATTACACTCATCTTCATAGCGGTGTTTTTTCAGGTAATTACGATGGTAGCAGAAGGTACCGTTGAGAATATTTTGCGGGCCAAAGCTGCGTGTTTTGAATATCCGGTTAATGTGGCTGTACCAGATAGGTATTTGATCGGAGCCGGAAATGAGTGCCCGATGACGTTGCATCATCTCAATGGTGTAAGAAATTTTATCTGCCGGATAATAGTCGTCATCGTCCATGCAGAGAATATATTCCCCCTGGGCCAATTCATTGAGCATATTGCGCTTTTTACCCAGATCGAGTTTTTCCGGGTGATAGATATAGCGAATATTAAATTTCTCGGGATGATTCTGCGTCAACCTGTCGATGATCGACTGGTGACTCTGGGGGGAATCATCTAGGATCACCAATTCTCTGCGATCGGCTGGATAATCCTGATAACGGTACATATAGAGTAAATAAGGTAAAAATGCGGCGCGGTTCCACGTTGGCGTGATGACGCTGACAAAAGGTTTTTCGCGGCCAGTTTCCAGAGTTTTGACAATGCCAGTCAGGGCGGCGCGTGCTTTAGATGATTCAGACATTTTGATGTGTATTCGCGATTCGAAAAAAGACCGGGCGTTCACCCGGTCAACAGGCGCTAACGTGTAAGCAGGGAAAATGCCGAGAGCAGAGGGGCTCCTGGCAGTATGTCCAGAATATGCTGGCGTACTGAGACGGCATCGCCGCTGTTGCGCCAGTCTTCAAACAGGGCAAAAAGGGCATAAATATCGTCATGGCTCAGCGTGGAATCATCCATTGTCCACAGACAAAATAATGTACGAATCATAAAGACGTCGGCGACCAGCCAGAAGTAACGCTGGAGAGCACTTTCGCTGTCATGTTGCGGGAAAACGTCATGGTAAAGACGGTAAATCAGATAGTTACTGAAAAGCCACGGCTCTTGCGTGAAATAGCGTTCATTGGTTTTCAGCCATTGATCCTGGAGCTGCTGCTGGAGTAAAGCTTCACTGTTGGCATCTTGCAGCATTAACAGACTTACCTGCAGAGGCAATGTCAGTTTACGCGTACTTTCCGGCAGCAGATCCCAGTTGAATTCACAGCTGCCTATACGGGTGATGAGTTCACGCTGAAGCTGAGGCAGGCTGGGCAATTGTGCAAACTGATCCTGCAGTTTCCCCTCTTGCACGTAGCTCGCCAGAATCTGCGGTAGCGAGGCCAGTTTCTCCAGAACATCTTTATTGTCACCGGGGCATTTATCGGAAAAAGAGAGCATGATGCCCAGCGCATACAGGCGCAGTTCTGACGACAAACCGGGCAGGGTGATGGTATTCAGGGCTGACTGATTCAATACCTGATCGCGTGGCGATAACACCGTGCCTTGCGCGTCAGATTCGCATTGCGTGGTATGCAGGACAAAAGCGTTGGGATCGCCTAACGCAGCCTGACAGCTTGCCGGGGAGGTGAGCGCCAGACTCTGACGAATTTCCGTGTCCCAGCACAGTCTGACATGTAATGCAGAATCCGGCTGACGGGATAAAAACAACCGGACAAAGTCAGGCTCATAGCAATCAATCATACTCATAATCTGTTCTCAGCAATCCCAATATTCAAAATCTTGCTAATACATTGCAATATCCATGCCTGAAATTTATTTTTAATAATATCAACTGGTTGGGTTTTGCGCGGAAAGCCAGTTTCCGCGACAAGGAAGGTTTTTAACGGTGGTAAATAAAATCAGGCTCAGTGCCTAAAAAAGTCTGAATAAATTCATACTGGCGGATCAGTAGCTCGCCATTTTTTTCGTTGTAGGATTTGCAGCGTTCTGCTTTTTGCTCAAGATTTTGCCACCGACCGTGTGCGGCATTTTTTTGCAGCGTGGGTAACCAGCTAAATACCTGCTCCAACCCGGCGCGATTGATGCTCACGCCCAACAGTTGCAGGATTGAACGACGCTGCTGGCTGTTGTTTTTCAACTGTTCATAGTGCTGTTGAATGATGTCATTTACCGCCAGTAACTCTTCACTGGAGCGACGGATCATACACAGACGCTGTTGCTCAAGCTGGGCCCGAAGCGTGTCATACAGCATCTCGTCTTCACGAATGCCCTGAAGCAGGCTCTTCACCTGCTGTAGCCTGGTGCTCACTTTTCTGGCCTCTTATTTCTGAAAAAAGCTGAGCATATCGCCAGCCAGTTGATCGTTATCAACCTGCATGTCGCCTGAGGCCAGCATGGCCTGCATTTGCGCCACTTTGTCGTAATCAACGTCGCTTTGCGCATCGCTGTCCAGCGTTTGCTGCGCCGTTTGTAATCCGGCCTGGGTAATGTCATCGGCGGAAATTACCGTGGTACTGGTCGTACTGATCGGTGCGGTGCTCTTGTCTGAACGTTCCGTTCCGCTCGCCGTTGTCGGGCGATTGCCTGGCAGAGTAGGTGTAATTTTCATATCAACCTCGTAAATCTTCCGTTGGGTTGTTTATCTGTTATTGGGAATAAGCGACCGCTCCGGGGGAAAACTTTAATTCCGTCATAAAATATTGCCTTACTGCTCTGCGGTCAGCGTAGTGACCACGCCCGTATCATCCACCACGCCGCTGATTACCCGCTGGCTGCTGCTGTTACGGATTTTTATCACATCCCCTTTACGACCATTCTTCAATGCCACGCCTGGCATGGAAGCGGTGATCCCTGCCGTACGGGACACGATCATCACCGGTTGGTCGCGTTTGACCAGCACGGGCAAGACCAGTTCGCTGCGGGTAAGCGGTTTGCCTGGCTGCAGGGCGCGCTTACTGGTGAGACCAATTGCCTCATCCATATTCATCATCAGCCCTTCGCGTTGACCGCTGATATTGAATTTTTTGAGCTGCAGGTCGTCGGCGGTGATCACCGTATCGCGTGCAATCAGCGACTTTGGCATCACCACCGGAACCGACACGTCGGGACGCACCGCAACGTTGAATTGCCAGCCCGCGCTGCCAGGGCAGCTCACAACAAAATTCATTCGCGTTAAGGCTTTCTCCGGAGATGCGCTGGAGGTGACCTGAGGTGGCGAAGGGCATAGTGCGCTGGTGCTTACCGCGGAGGGGATATAGATATTGAAGGTGTAGCGATAGTCATGCCATTGCTGCCTCTGCGCTAAAGAGTCAATGACATGGCTAGCGGCATTGAGTACCTGCGCGCTGATTTGCTCCCGGGCGCTGTGCTGAACGGGATGGACGGCGGCGTGCACGGGTAAGGCACAGCATAACGCCAGTAGGATTTTTGCGACAAAGGGGAAAGACGATTTCCTTCGGTGCGTCGGTAGTTTCATAAAATCATTTCTCATCAATCACTTAAAAGTTGGCATGTATATTGCAAATAACAGCGATATTGATGCAGGAGTGATGCAAGAAATGGGAATCAGTTTTCAGCAGGCATTGGGTGTACATCCGCAGGCAGTGAAGTTACGTCTTGAGAGGACCGAGCTACTGACTGCGAATCTGGCAAACGTCGATACACCAAATTTCAAAGCTAAAGATATTGATTTTGCCGCTGAGATGCAACGGGCAAGTCGCACAAATGTTCAGCCCGAGGTTGAGGTGCAATACCGTGTGCCGATGCAGCCTTCAGAGGATGGCAATACCGTAGAGCTGAATACCGAGCAGGCCCGGTTTTCGCAAAATAGTATGGATTATCAAAGCAGTCTGACTTTTTTGAATCTGCAACTTAGCGGCATCAAAGAAGCCATCGAAGGAAAATAACCATGTCGTTTACTGATATTTATCAGATTTCCGGTTCGGCGATGACGGCGCAGACCATTCGCCTGAACACCGTCGCCAGTAACATGGCGAATGCGGAATCTCCGGCCAGCAGCGAGGCGCAGGCTTACAAAGCGCGCAGCCCTGTATTTGCCGCGGTTTACAACAATAGTCTGATTGGTGGGCACAACCGTCACGCCATTGATGGCGCCAGCGTTCAGGTGCAGGACGTGATGCAAAGCGGCGGCGCGGTGAAGCGTTATGAGCCTCATCATCCGATGGCGGACCAGAACGGCTACGTCTGGTATCCGGATGTCAACGTGGTGGAGCAAATGGCCGACATGATGTCCGCGTCACGCGATTTTGAAACCAACGTGGATGTGCTGAATAACGTCAAAAGTATGCAGCAAAGCTTACTTAAACTAGGAGAAGTGTAATGAATACCCTGGCGCTGTATGCCCAATCTCAGGCTCTGGCTTCCTCTCAGGAGAAGACGGCGGTTGCAGACAATAATGTGGGCGCCACGTCGCAAGACACTAATCTGGGGGACAGCAGTTCCTCCTCAACCTCCGGCACAACGGATACCAGCGGCACCAGCAATACGCCGACCACCACCACATCCACAGAAACGTCAGGGGTAGAAACCTTCCTGACGCTGTTCGTGGCGGAAATCGAAAACCAGGACCCCACAAACCCGACCGATCCGACTGCTTATATCGATCAGCTCTCCTCAATGGCGCAGGTGGCAATGATGGAAGAGATGAGCGTGCAGGCGAATACCAATGCTGTGTTGATGAGCAACATCCAGGTGATGGCGCTAGGGAATCTGGTGGGGGACGACATTATGGTGCAGGCCACCACGCTGGATATCGAAGACAACACGAAGGCGATTCAGGGGCGCGTCACACTGGATGATGGTTGTACTGATGTTGATCTGCATTTCACCGATGAAGCGGGTGATGACTACACCGTTTCGCTTATCCCCGAAGGCGAAACATCTGTCGGGCCTGGGCAAGTGGATTTCGATATTAATCCGGCTGATTACGGTATTCCGCCGGGGGATTACAACGTGTCTGTGGTGACGAATACCGGAGAAGAAGAAGTCCCGATCGAGGTGACCGGAGAAGTTAAAGATGTGCGTATTCCGCTCGATGGCAGCACGCCGGTGCTCAACGTTGACGGCGTTGGTGAAGTGCCTTTCACCATGATTACCCAGTTTGGGATACCGGATAGCACCGACGGAAGCGGCGGTTCCGATGACACGACGCCACCGGATACTGACGGCGGCAGTGATAATTCCGACAGCGATAACACGATCTGATTTAGTTTATATTACAGGAATAAACAATGAGTTATGAAATTGCAGCGACGGGGCTGAACGCCGTCAATGAACAGCTTGATGGCATCAGTAACAACATCGCTAACTCCGGTACCGTCGGTTACAAATCGATGACCACTCAGTTTTCCGCGATGTATGCCGGAACGCAGGCGATGGGCGTGAGTGTGGCGGGTTCCGCGCAAAGTATCTCCACCGGCGGCTCAATGGTCTCTACCGGCAATGCGCTGGATCTGGCGATCAACGACGATGGTTTTTTTGTCATGTGCGACAGCGCAGGGAACATCTCCTATACCCGCGCCGGTTCTTTTGTGACTGACAAAAACGGCTATATCATCAATGCGTCAGGCGATTACCTGCAAGGCTATCCGGTTGATGACAGCGGCACGCTGCAAACCGGTACCGTGACCGACATTCAAATTAAAACCGGCAACATCCCGGCGCAGGCCACTGACAGCATGACCTTCACGGCCAACTTTAATGCCAGTGATGACATTATTAGCCGTACAGGTGACCCTACGGCCGACCCTGTAGTTCCTGCCGTGCCCTTTGATCCGAACAACAGTGATACTTACACCGACAGCTACACCACCACCGTGTATGACTCACTGGGCAATGAACACTCCGTCAGCCAGTACTTTACCAAAACGGCGGATAACACCTGGGAAGTGCAGTACACCTTTGATGGCGAGCCGCAGAGCGGTGTACCTGCAACCACGCTGACCTTCGATCCGAACACCGGCAAGCTGACGTCTCCGACGACGCCGCAAACCATTACCTTCACCACCGATGAAGCCGCGCCGATCTCAATGACCGTCGACTACTCCGATTGTACCCAATACGGCTCTGACTTCTCGGTCACCACCAACTCCGCAACCGGATATGCCTCCGCAACGCAAAACGGCGTGCAGGTCGATGACGACGGTAAAGTTTACGCCACTTATAGCAACGGTGAACGCATGCTGCAGGGTCAGGTTGTATTGGCCACCTTCCCGGACGAAAACGGACTGGAAGCGGTAAGCGGTACAGCCTGGGTGCAGACGGGCGAATCCGGTACGCCGCTGATTGGCGTCCCAGGCTCTGGTTCTTGCGGTACGCTCTCTTCCGGCATGCTGGAGAGTTCAAACGTCGATATCACCAACGAACTGGTCAACCTGATGACCGCCCAGCGTAACTACCAGGCGAACACGAAAGTGATTTCGACCAGTACGCAGTTGGATCAGGCTCTCTTCCAGGCGATGTAAGGCGTTAAGAAATGGATCGGTTGATATATACCGCGCTGAGCGGAGCCACTCAGACACTGCAAGAACAGCAGATTAGCGCCAACAACCTTGCCAACGTGAACACCAATGGTTTTCGTGCTGATATGGCGATGGCGAGTAATGACAAGGTGAAGGGCGGCGGATTCGATACGCGTTTCATGGCGAAGGAAAGTCCAAGCGGCGTCAATGACAGCACCGGTGTGGCGGAAAAAACAGAGCGCCCGCTGGATGTGTCTATTCAGGGCGCTGGCTATATCGCCGTGCAGAATAAAGCCGGAAACGAAGTTTATACCCGTAACGGCAATATTCAGCAGGACGACCAGGGGCAACTGACCATCGACGGCAATATTGTCCTCGGCGATAACGGCCCGATCATTTTGCCGCCCAACGCGATTGCCTCTTTCGGCAGCGACGGTACGCTCTCAGTCACGCCCGATGATGGTGATGTTACTGCCACGATGGATATCGACCGTCTGAAGCTGGTGGATATTCCGGTCGCGAATCTGGCGAAAAACACCGAAGGCATGCTGGTGACGGCTGACGGCGTACCGGCGCAACGTGATGAAAACATCAAAGTGAGCGGCGGGTTTCTGGAAAGCAGTAACGTGTCTGCGGTCAGCGAAATGATGTCGTCCATTGCGATGAATCGCCAGTTTGAAGCGCAAATCAAGATGATGAAAACCGCCGAGGAACTGAGTGACTCGGGCAACCGGCTGTTACGTGGCTCTTAATCAGGAATAAAGTTTTATGAATGCAGCGTTATGGATCAGTAAAACCGGCCTGTCGGCACAAGATGCTGAGATGAGTGCGATTGCCAACAACATCGCCAACGTCAACACCACCGGCTTTAAGCGTGACCGCGTGATGTTCCAGGATCTGTTTTATCAGACTCAGGAAGCACCGGGCGCGATGCTCGATCAAAACAACATCATGCCGACCGGAATGCAGTTCGGTAGCGGTGTGCGCATCGTCGGTACGCAGAAAACCTTCACCGAAGGTAACGTTGAAACCACCGATAACTCGATGAATGTCGCCATCATGGGGCAGGGATTCTGGCAGGTACAAAAGAGCAATGGTGACATTGCGTATACCCGCGATGGCAACCTGCAGGTGAATGCCGACGGCGTGCTGACCAACTCGCAAGGGTTACCTTTACAGCCGGAAATCGATATTCCAGCGGGTTCAACGAGTATCGCGTTTGCCCCCGATGGTACGGTGACAGCCATCGTCCCTGGCGACAGTGAACCGACCGAAATGGGGCAGCTGACGTTGGTGAACTTCGCCAATCCGGCAGGCCTGTCAGCCGAAGGCGACAACCTGTACATGGAAACGACCGCCAGTGGTCAACCGACGGAAGGCATTCCGGGGGAAGATGGCTTAGGTCAGCTGCAGGACAACGCGCTGGAAGGCTCGAATGTGGATATCGTCAACGAAATGGTGGCGATGATCACCGTACAGCGCGCCTATGAGATGAACGCCAAAATGGTCTCTGCAGCAGACGATATGCTGCAGTTTATTAGTCAGACGCTGTAAAGCAACGTGGTGAAATGCCGGATAAGCGGCAGCGCCATCCGGCAAATTTAAAGTAAACAGGCAGAACGTGAAAAATTATCTCTGGCTGATGGTACTGCTCCCCCTGTTAAGTGGGTGTGAATCGCAGGCTATCATGGTCAAAAAAAATGACGAATTCTTTGCTCCCCCTAAAACGGAGGCACAACCGACGGCGGATGGCCGGGCGGGGGGCGTGTTTGAAACAGGCTACAAGTGGTCACTGACGGCGGACCGCCGCGCCTATCGGGTCGGGGATATCCTGACCGTTATGCTGGAGGAATCGACCCAATCCAGCAAACAGGCGAAAACCAATTTTGGCAAAAACAACACTGTTGATATTGGCGCGCCGACCCTCTTTGGTCACACCAAAGATAATTTGTCTGCCTCAGTTGATGCCAACCGTGATTTTAACGGTACGGCGACTTCGCAACAGCAGAACAGCTTACGCGGCGAAATTACGGTGTCTGTGCACTCGGTACAGTCGAACGGCATTCTGGAAATTCGCGGTGAAAAATGGCTCACCCTTAACCAGGGGGATGAATATATTCGCCTGAGTGGGCTGGTGCGTGCCGATGACATTCAGAACGATAACTCGGTCTCCTCGCAACGTATTGCCGATGCGCGAATCTCGTATGCAGGGCGTGGAGCACTCAGCGATGCCAACGCGGCGGGCTGGCTGACGCGTCTGTTTAACCATCCTCTCTTCCCGATCTAATGCAGGATTTTGATATGCAACACTTAAGCGGGCGCTGGATGAAGGCGTTAAACGGCATTGTTATCGCCCTGAGCCTGGTTCTACCCGGCACGACGCAGGCGCAATCTCTGGAGTCGCTGGTTAACGTCCAGGGGGTCAGGGAAAACCAACTCGTCGGCTACAGTCTGGTCGTCGGCCTGGACGGCACCGGCGATAAAAACCAGGTCAAGTTCACTAACCAGACTATCACCAACATGCTGCGTCAGTTTGGCGTTCAGTTACCGAGCAAAATCGACCCGAAGGTGAAGAACGTCGCGGCGGTGGCGGTCAGTGCGATGCTTCCGCCAATGTACTCGCGTGGGCAGACCATTGATGTCACGGTCTCTTCTATTGGCGATGCCAAAAGCCTGCGCGGCGGCACGCTATTGCTCACACAATTGCATGGTGCAGATGGGGAAGTGTACGCCCTTGCGCAGGGTAGCGTGGTGGTTGGCGGGATGAATGCGACCGGGGCCAGCGGCTCCAGCGTTACCGTTAATACCCCAACTGCCGGGCTTATTCCTAATGGTGCGTCGGTCGAGCGTGAGATCCCCAGCGACTTCCAGATGGGTGACACCATTACGCTTAATCTGAAACGTCCTTCTTTTAAAGATGCTAATAACATTGCCGGAGCGATCAACGCCGCGTTTGGCGGTATCGCCACGGCGCAAAGCTCGACCAACGTCAGCGTTCGCGCGCCAACCAGCCCTGGCGCACGCGTTGCCTTTATGTCTCAGCTTGATGACGTGCAGGTGCAGGCCGAAAAAGTCCGTGCTCGCGTGGTGTTTAACTCGCGTACCGGCACGGTGGTGATGGGGGACGGTATCGCCCTGCACGCTGCGGCGGTATCCCACGGTAGTCTGACGGTTTCCATCAACGAAAGCAGTAATGTCAGCCAGCCGAACGCCTTTGCTGGCGGTCGTACCGCGGTCACACCACAAAGCAATATTTCGGTGAACCATGCGCGACCGGGAATGATTACTCTGCCGGAGTCCAGCAGTCTAAAAACACTGGTTAACGCACTCAATAGTTTAGGGGCGACACCGGACGACATCATGTCCATTTTACAGGCGTTGCATGAAGCTGGCGCACTGGATGCCGACCTGGAGGTTATTTAATGTCCGACATCAAGGTGAACCGTAGCGGCGGCATTGACAGCAGCGATGCGTTAATGGGCCCCAAAATCAAAGACAACGATTTGCAAAAAGCTGCCCAGCAGTTTGAAGCCATTTTCTTACGCAACATGCTGAAAGAAATGCGTAAAACCAATGAGATCTTTGACTCGAAAGACAACCCGTTTAACAGCGACTCGGTGCGCATGATGCAGGGGTTTTATGACGATCAACTGTGCAACAGCCTTGCCCAGCAGCACGGCATTGGAATTGCGGAGATGATCGTCAAACAGCTCTCTCCTCAGCACAAAGGATAAAGGTTGCGCGGCGGCTTAAGAACTGAGGTTTTTAAGCCGCTTTTAATCTGCAAGGTTGTTAACGACAGACCGGGCAACAGGCCGGCAAGGACTCTTTGATGGATATGATTAATATTGGCTACAGCGGCGCATCGACAGCGCAGGTGGAGCTGAACGTCACTGCGCAAAACACCGCCAACGCGATGACGAATGGTTACACAAGACAGGTTGCTGTCACCAGCAGCATTGGTGCCAGCTCTGGTTCGTCAAACAGCGCCGGTAATGGTGTGCAGGTGGATAGTATTCGCCGCGTATCAAATCAGTATCAGGTGAATCAGGTCTGGCATACGGCCAGTGATTTCAAGTACTACGATTCTCAACAAGGGTATCTGACCGCCCTGGAATCTGTACTTAATGATCCTAATAGCGGTTTAAGCAGCGGGTTTGATAACTTTTTTGCCGCGCTGAACGAAGCAACAACCAGCCCGGATGACTCAGCTCTGCGTGAGCAGGTGATAAGTGAAGCGGGGTCGCTGGCGCTGCGTGTGGATAACACGCTGAGTTATATCGACTCGCAAAGCAGTGAGATTGTGAGTCAGGAGCAGGCAATGGTGGCTCAGGTGAATACCCTGACCAGCGGCATTGCCGGTTATAACCAGCAAATCACCGAGGCAGAAGCTAACGGGGATAACGCGTCAGCGCTGTACGATGCCCGCGATCAGATGGTTGAACAGCTTAGCGAAATCATGGATGTTCAGGTCAATATTGATGATGAAGGCAACTATGACGTTACGCTGCAAAATGGGCAGCCCTTGGTGAGTGGGCAGGAGAGCTCAACGATTGCGTTGGAAACTAACGCCGACGGCACGCAGAGCATGTCATTGACGTTCGCCGGAACGACTTCGTCGATGACCACCGATACAGGTGGCGCTTTGGGAGGGCTATTCGATTACCAGAATCAATTATTAACCCCATTGTCGGATAGCATCGACAGCATGGCGGAGCAGTTTGCGGATGCGGTGAATACCCAGCTTGCAAAAGGTTATGACCTGAACGGGGCTCCTGGTGAGCCGTTGTTTATTTATGATGAAAATTCAGAAGATGGTCCCCTGGAGGTTAACCCGGATATCACGGCCGATGAACTGGCATTTTCCAGCTCACCGGATGAAAGCGGCAATAGCGATAACCTGCAGGCGCTGATCAACATTTCTACCGAACCGCTGGAAATTGATGGTCTGGGAAGCGTGACCGTCGGTGAAGCGTGCTCATCGATCATCAGTAATGTCGGTATCTACAGCCAGCAGAACCAGACGGAAGCGAGTGCTGCCTCGACAGCACACTCCGAAGCAGTGAACCAACGGAGCAGCGTCAGCGGCGTCAGCATGGATGAAGAGGCGGTGAACCTTATCACCTATCAGCAGATGTATGAGGCCAACCTGAAAGTGATTTCAACGGGTGCCGATATTTTCGACTCTGTGCTGGAAATGTGTAGCTAACCTGGAGGGGTATTAGTATGCGAGTCTCTACTCAACAATCTTATGTGTCTATGACGCAGAGTTTTAACAACCTTTCCAGCGAACTGTCTCATGTCGTTGAGCAAATGGCGACTGGAAAAAGTATTCTGCTTCCGTCGGACGATCCGATAGCGGCCACCCGCATTACTCAGCTTAATCGCCAGCAATCTGCCATTGACCAGTATCAAAGCAATATTGACTCAGCGTCGGCGGGGATGAGCCAGCAGGAATCGATTCTGGATGGGGTTAACAATAATCTGTTAGCAATACGCGACGATTTGCTGGAAGCGGCAAATGGCACCAACACCGCTGATTCGTTAGCCAGCCTGGGTCAGGACATTCAGTCGATGACCGAAGCCATGGTATCGGCATTGAATTACCAGGACGAAGACGGTCACTATGTGTTTGGCGGGACGGTCAACGATCAGCCGCCGATTGTCGCGGTGGATGATGATGGTGATGGTGTGACCGACAGCTATACCTATCAGGGCAATAGCGACCATCGCCAAACGACGGTATCCAATGGTGTAGAGGTGGATACCAACGTTGCGGTCAGTGATTTCTTCGGCGACAGTCTGGATGTGTTGAACACGCTCACCTCATTATCGAAAGAGCTTCAGGACCCATCGGTTGATCCTGCCGATCCACAGGTGCAAACCGATATTACGAATGCGATCGATACGGTGGATGACGCCTCTGATTCACTTAATGCATCTATCGCTTCGTTGGGGGGAACGCAGAATACGATGACCATGTTAAGCGGTGCCCAGACGGATATATCCACCTCTAACGATCAGCTAATCGGCCAGTTGAGCGATCTGGATTACGGTCCGGCGTCTATTGAATTTTCCGGACTGGAAATGGCGATGGAAGCCACGTTGAAAACCTACTCCAAAGTGAGTGAGTTAAACCTTTTTAGTGTGATTTAACAGTTAGCAACAGTTCAGGAACAGTATGCAGGTCGGTTTAAATACAACATCACTCTCCGGTAGCGGAGCGCTTAATCCTTCAGCTCAACAGCATGCTGTTGCGCAGAATGCCCCCGTCCGTCAAAAGTTACCCGCAACGGCGAGTGATTACCCGGCCTCTCCACTGATCACGACCCGGCCCCAGCGCTACAGCGTTCAGCTCAACGATCAGCTCACCACGCTGCAACAGGCCGATCACTATTTGGGGCAACTGGAGCAGCATTTGCTGGATTATCGCCATGCAGCACGTCGGGGCGGCCAGGCGCAGCAGCAGAAAGGGGCCGAGCTTACGCAGTGGCTGGAAAAACGACAGTCACTCTCTGGCGGGTCGGTTGACAGGCAACTGCGCCCGGTATTGCAGGGGGATGCCCGGGTTACGTTTCACTCGCCAGATCTTGCGAAAATGCTGCAAAAAAATGCGATGGGGTCGCGGATGTTTAGCGTCTCCGACGGACGGCAAACTCAACTCTCCGCCGTGGTGGTGGGAGACGATGTTGAGTCTGGTCAATATAAAATGATGATGAGCCATGCGCTGCGTCGTGTTGGTGTGCAGATGCACGAGCAGCAGGGGACGATTACCTTTTCCACCACGGAGAAACAGTGGCCGCAGGTGGTGCAGACACTGAGTGCCCGCGATGTGGAGACTCAGTCATCAACATTTACATCATTGAAAGTCTTCGCCGATTCCTCACGTGCCGAAGAGTTGTTGCAGAGTCTCTCTCAGGGTAGCTCCCGCATATCGGATGGGGTGCAACACGCGCTGGATACCCTTGGCGATCAGCGGGCGCAAATGGCCGCTCAGCAAGAGAAGGCCCGGCAACTCATTGACGGTATGGCACGTTTTCCGCAGGCAGAAAGTGCGGTAAAAGCCTCTGAGTCACTCGGCGGGGTATTAGATCATGCTAATCACAACTATCAGGTATTAGCCCAAGCGGTTAATGGACAGGCCAGACTTTCCAGCCAGACTGTCCGTAGTTTATTAAGCTAGCTCTAGTTCGGTTGGCATGCTGTCGTTGAGAATATAAATGCAGAGGGGTCTGTGACTAACAGACCTCCAACATCCTGAGTAAAGAGCAAATTTTGCTGTGGGTTTAAATGAATCCACCATGTATGCAGATTGTGCTCAACAACAAATGTACTAAAACCCGCTAAGCGAAGGTCGTCTTTATCCGCTTTCGCATCAGTAAAATGAAATTCACCCTGTTTAGACGAACTCGTAGAACGATTAATACATGCTGAGATCTTAAATGTTGAAGGCGCTTTGTTAATTTGGTCCAGAGGAATGAGCGTGAGGGTGGTGTTTTTGTTCTGCGGACTCATAATGAGCTCGTAATGTGCATTCTTTCCGCTGTTAAGATCGTAATTAGCAATGACCGTGTTCTCTATACGCGCATGAGCCATGACGGTAAAAAATAAAGTAACCATGCCCAGAGGGTAGAAAAAGTAATTATTTGCATTTTGGCATTTCATTTAACATTTTCTCCACTTCTTTAATTAAAACAGCATTCATTTCATTATCTTTATTTAGCCAGCTATTAAAGTTTAATGCTAACTGCCAACTGTCATTGCATTGATTGCTCAGCACAATATCAAGTGCAAATTTGCTCAGAGACACTCTGTAATACAAGGTCATTGAAGCATTGTGCGTAATCAAAAGTTGATTGATTTGTTGCATTCCAGGGAGAATATGTTGCGAAAAAAGAGACGGTGATGTCTTATTTTCATCTGGGTCGTAAAGATGGTAAACCGTAACACGGCTAGCATTCTCAATATTTTCTTTCACTAACTGTGGGGTTTCTTCTCTTTTCGTGGCGGATGGCGCTTTAAAATCAGACATCAGGACAAACAACAAAAGGGCGATGATGATGACGGGCAGCGTTATCAGAACGGCTCTGTAAGGATGACTTTTAGCACCCGATACCTTCTGACTTTCAACTTCTAATGCACTGTTTAATAAGGTTATTTGTGCTGTTTCTGGTGCTCCATGATGAGTGTTCATGTTTTCATCTGGCACGTCGTCTGCCGATAAAATAGCACTCTCTTTGGTTTCATCACTGGCGATGTTATCAACCACATTAATATTATGGTCAATGATTTCGGTCAGGTAATTTTTATTAAATAAGTACCCTTTTTTGGGGACCGTTTTAATAATTTCCTGTTGTTTACCATCATCATCGATAGCGACGCGTAAAGCATGAACGGCGGTGGGAAGACTATTTCCACCGACGATGCGATTCTTCCATACCGCAGTCATTAAAAACGAACGCGATAAGACGACATCGGCATTTTTAGCTAATGTCTCTAACAGAATAAAATGGTATTCGCCCAGGCGACGTGTCTCACCTGTTTCACAATGGATTAATGCATTAAGCGAAGAATCCATTCGCCAGTTATTGACTACAATACTCATGATTTTGTCTACTCGTGCAAGATTTTTTAAAGCCTTGATGCCACACCGTTAAAAATCAGTGCATTAAAACTCTGAAGAATTTGAGATATCTTTTTCTGGCTGACTGGATGAGAAGCGGCAGCCTAATCGGCATTGAGTGTTTTTTGTGCTGTCCGAAAAAGGACTTGAAATGTAACGAAAGTGCTTGATACTCACAATATAAAAGTACGTCGTATTTGCAACCAAATGTAAAATAAGGAATGGGTAGGGCGAATTAAGTGATTTTTGATTGAGTATAATCTTATCAATTTCATTGATTTAGTCGTCGATGTCTGGGTGGTCGTCTCATGATTAGATATTTCTAATAATCTTTTAATTAAAAATTGATTGGGCTAATTCTCATAGTGTGTGGTGCGAGGAGGGATAGCACGGGATGCTAATAAAAGCGCATGTTTACTTATGTCTATATCCTCCAGACGTGATGTTTTTAAACGAGTGCGAAATTTTTTTCGCAGTGCTTTAAGTTTTCCGAACGGGTGGTCGTTTTTACAGGGTATCGAAACGAAGATGATTATTCCCAAGGAGCAGTACCATGTTATCAATTAATACTAATACCGCATCAATGGCGGCTGTTAACGCAATCAACAAAAGCAGCGCATCTCTGTCCACTTCTATGGAACGTCTTGCAACGGGTAACCGTATCAACTCTTCTGCTGATGACGCCGCAGGCAAACAGATTGCCAGCCGCCTGACTGCACAGTCCAGCGGTATGGGCGTTGCGCTGAGCAACATTCAGGACGCAACGGCGATGCTGCAGACTGCAGATAGCATGTTTGACGAAATGACTGACGTTCTGGGTCGTATGAAAGACCTGTCCACGCAGGCAGCGAACGGAACCTACAACACCGACGACCTGCAGGCTATGCAGGATGAGTATGATGAACTGGGTCAGCAGATGTCTGACATGCTGCAGAACACCACCTACGGCGGGACTAACCTGTTCGGTACGGCTTCTGGTAGCAACACCGGTGCTTCTGGTCTGTTCCAGAGCTCAGTGACCTTCCAGGTAGGGGCTGAGTCTTCCGATACCATGACCGTTGATATTTCCACACAACTGGGCGATCTGGTCACTGCCCTGGGAGATGTGAGCGATTCTTTCTCTTCTGATCAGGCGGGTACTGGTGTTTCCGGTGGTACTGAACTGACCACTTCTGGTTCAGCTAACACCATGATCGGCACCATCCAGACTGCAATGGACGACGTTTCCAAGATCCAGTCCAAACTGGGTGCGTCTATCAACCGTCTGAATGACACCGCGAACAACCTGACCAGTATGCAGGACAACACGGAAGTGGCGATCGGTAACATTATGGATACCGACTACGCGACGGAAGCGTCGAACATGACCCAACAACAGGTGCTGATGCAAACCGGCATCACCATGCTGAAGCAGTCCAACAGCATGTCCAGCATGGTGTCCAGCCTGCTGCAGTAAATCTGTTCAGTGGTGACATTGCGCCATTCACAACACCGCCGTCTGGCGGTGTTGTGCTTTCAGCGGCAGAAAGTTGGTCTGGAAGCTTCCGGTCCAACGGAAATTTGATTTCCACGTGCTTAGCAATCAATTGATTTTAAATGAAATATAAAGCTGGCACACCTTTTGCTTTAGTAACGATAACGTCGCACGGAGTTATTCATGATTAACCCAAGAACCATGGCGAAAGCCGCAGCCTATGCCGATATCGCCACGCAGACCGCAAACCTGCAGCAGCAGCAAGCTGACCTGGATGCTGAAAGCAGCGGACTGGATTCGCTGAGCACGGCGTTAACCGATTTTCAATCGGCTATCGATGCGTTGAACAGTGATACCGACGGCCCGCTGACGTTTTCAGCGACGTCGAACAATGAGTCGAATACGGTGTCTGCCAACTCAGAAGCGCAGGCGGGAACGTACTCGTTTTATGTCAGCCAGCTGGCACAGGCGCAGCAGTCCACCTTCCAGATGGATGACAACGTATATGGTGCAAGTGGTACGTTTGAGCTGACTATGGAAGATGGCAGCACCATGGAGATCGATCTTTCTACCGCGGATAGTGACAATGATGGCTATATTGACGCTGCCGGGTTTGTCGATGCTATCAATAATTCCGATGAAAACCCGGGCGTTTCGGCTGCTCTGGTGAAAACAGACGGTCAGACAACCATTATGCTGACGTCTGATAGTACCGGTGCGCAAAGTGGTTTTACCATGTCAGTGGACCATGATCCGGCAACGAATGCAAAGGATGAAAATGGCAATCCAGTTATTCCTCTTGCACCTCTGGTTTCTACTACTCAAGCACAAGATGCTGAAATTCATCTGGGAAGTTCGACAGGTCCGGAAATCACTAGCAGCACTAATACCTTCGATGATGTGATCCCCGGCGTGACCATGACCTTCTCCGAGGTCAGCGATCCTGACGATCCCACCGATGTGACCACTTTTACCGTAGCGGAAGACTCCAGCGCTTCGCAGGCCAAGGTACAAACCTTTGTTGATGCCTATAACACATTGATCGACACCGTCGACTCATTAACCAGTAATGGTGGTGATGGCTCCAATCCCGGTGTTTTCGCGGGAGATGCAGGACTTAGCTCGTTGACCAACCAGCTTGACGATATTGCCCACTCTTACTACGACGGTGTGTCGATCGTGGATTACGGCATCTCGCTGGATTCTGACGGTCATTTGCAGATCGACTCAGATAAATTTAACGAAGAGATGGAAGCGAACCCGGATGGCTTGTCTTCTATCTTTGTCGGTGATGACAGTATGGTCGCCCAAATGGATGACCTGATGGACAGCTACCTTGATTCCAGTACCGGCATCATCACCATGCGTGAAGACAATATTGAGGATCAGCAAAGCAAAATTCAGGACGAAAGCGATCAGCTTACCCAAACCTACAACACCAACTATGAACGCTACCTGGAAGAGTACACCAATACGTTGATTGAAACGTACACCATGAAAGTGAGTATGGCCGCGTTTATGTAAGCGCCCGGTTTAGTAAAAGAATAGAGAGTCAACATGTACGACACGCAGGATGGTTATTCGCAATACAAAGAGATGGATCTTGCTGCTCGCACGGCTGCTGCTTCACCGTTAGAGCTGGTACTGGTGCTGTTCTCCGGTTTGATGGATGAACTGGAGCGCGCGAAAAGCCATATCGAGAACAAACGTTATGAGCGCAAAGCGCAAAGCATCAATAAATGTATCGATATTCTTAATGCTTTAACCAGTTCGCTGGAGTTTGAAACCGGTGGTGAACTGGTGGTGAACCTGTCACGGCTTTATGACCACTGTGTCTATCGACTGTATGAAGCCAGCGGCGAGCTGTCAATTGAGAAAATTGATGAGGTGATTGTCATTCTGACGAATCTTCGTACCGGCTGGGAAGGTCTGTCAGCCAAACTTGGATAACGTGATGGAAAGGCAGCAGCAGCAACAGCAGCTCTATGCTCTGGTCGATGCGATGAATGAAGCGCTGGATAAAAAACGCTGGCGGCGGTTGCCTGCGCTGCATAAGCAGGTAATGCGCGTCTTTCATGAATATGAAGCATGGGAAACAGACGTGACCGCGCTACACGAAGTGAAAACCCACATGCGAAGGGCGTTTTCAGACCTGATTGAGCGACGTGAGCGGCGCGCGGAAGAACTCAAAACGCGCATGGATAAACATCAGCAACATCAGGAAGGAATGATGGCGTATTCAATGGTTAATTTAATTTCGGAGAAGGCATGAACCCTGTATTACTGGCTTCGGCCAGTGCGTTGGCAGAGGCGACACCGGAGAAGGCCTCTATTTCGGCCCCGGTAACCACTGAGAGTGGCAGCACATTTTCTTTACCGCAGGAAGGACTTAATCCTGTGGCGGAACGTCTGCTTGGTGCAAAAGTGAAGCAACAGGCTGTCGAGCATCAGCCCGACGATACCAGTCCTGCGGCTATGCAGGCGCTTCTGGCCATGTTGCTTGCACAACCTGCTCAATCCGCTGCGCCATCTGGTTTACAGAAGCAGCCTGACGGTGAAATGCTGAAAATGCTGGCGCAGGTGCAGTCAGGTGGCTCTGGGGCTCCTCTCCTCCGCCAACTGGTGAGTGCGATGGCACAGCAAGGAGAAAGAGATCATGCGACGTCTGCTTCACATAACGCGCCGGATTTACCTTCATTGCCACCTAAGCTGCAGGGATTATTGACCGCATTAACCCAGGATATGCCGCAGGCAACACCTGAGCAGCAGGCAACACTGGCCACGTTTTCTGCCCAGAATTTACGGGCTATCACCCCGGAGAAAATAACACCGTCAACCATGCAGCAAATTTCCGCTCGCGCGAAAGCAGAGGAAAGTGGATTTCCTCGTCCATTGGCGGGGAAAAAAACGGATGGTATTACGGGCACTCAACCCATTTCCGCACAGAACTTGCTCAATACGGCAGTACAAGGGAACCAACCGGTTAACCCCCTTGCTGACCGCAATGTCGTCACAACACAGATTTCTACTCCTGTAGAGCTGTCTCCGGATGAGATGGGGGAGAAACTGACCGCACTGCTGAAAGATCGGATCCAGTTTCAGCTCGGCCAGCAACAGCAAATTTCGACCATTCGTCTTGACCCCCCCTCGCTTGGCAAACTGGAAATTGCCGTCCAACTGGATGCGGGAAAACTGATGGTACACATCGGGGCAACTCAGAGTGATGTCTGCCGATCGTTGCAGCAATTTAGCGAGAACCTACGCCAGCATCTGACGGCACAGAACTTCATGGAAGTGAATGTACAGGTGTCTTCCGAAGGACAATCGCAACAGCAGCAGAAACAGCAGCAGTCAGGTCATCAGCAGGATGAGGTGACGTCGGCATTAGTGCTCAATGACGAACCTCAATTTCAACGGAATGAATCCGTTTTGATCAAAGTGTAAAAGAAAAATGAAGAAAATCGTTATCGCATGTGTGATCAGTTCCGTCGTTGCTCTGAGTATTGCGGGTGCAGCAGGGTGGGGCATTTATCATTTTATGGCTAAGGGAACGATGGTTGCGTCAGAGAAACCTGCTGATGAAGCCGAAGAAAGCCAGGATGAAACCAGCAGTATTTTTGTCTCCTTACCAGAAACGGTAGTCACACTTCATGATAGTGAAGGCCAAGATCATTATATGTTGGCTGAATTAGTGATGGTTGTGGATTCAGATAAAGATGCTGACAAAATAAAGAAAGAAGAACCCTTATATCAAAGTATTACTGTCGATCAACTCTCCGATATGAAATATGAAGAGGTTCGATCTTTAAAAATATCGGAAATCAGAACGATGGTTTCTAATACGCTGAAAAAAGAATTAACAACTCGAAAAATGGCTACACCGTATAAGGATATTTTGGTGAAAAAAGTCGTGTTTCAATAGGCGACGAGCCAGGAAATAACATGATACAGGATGCTTACGAGTCAGATGACTTTAATGCGACACCCGTGCTAACACCACAACAGGAGAGCCATTACTTACAGGCTTATCTTCCTTTGGTGCGCAAAGTGGTACGTCAACTTGCGCCGCAGTGTACCTGCGTTATGGACAGGCAGGACATGGAGCAAACGGCACTGATGGGATTGTTGAATGCGATTCGCCGTTACGGTTTGCCAGATGAAGGCTTTGCAGGCTATGCGGTACACCGCATACGCGGCGCCATACTGGATGAGTTGCGCAGTCTCGACTGGCGACCTCGCCAGTTACGGCAAAAATATCATCAGATTAAAGATCTGATTCGTGATGCGCGCACAAAACTAGGCCATGAACCCGGATGGGAGGAACTCTCTCAGCTGGGTTTATCGTCTGAAGATTATCAGGAATACCAACAGCTGGAAGGTGCCGAAACGCTGGCCAGCCTGGATGAAATGCTGAGTGGGGAAATGCCAATTGCCCCGCTGGAAGGGCGAGGTCTTGAGGAGCAAATTGTCACTCAGGAAATGCTAAGACACGCCCTGAATCAACTCAGTGAAAAAGAGGGGCTCGTGCTCTCAATGTATTACCAGCACGATATGAATTTAAAAGAGATCGCGCTGGTGTTGGGGCTAACTGAAGCCCGAATTTGTCAAATGAATAAAAAAATCACGCAGAAGATTCGTGATTGTTTATATCCAGACTAACAATTCCGAATCGAAATGCGGAGGATCTAATGCAAAAGATTTTTGGTTTACTAGTGGTTGTCGGCTGCGTATTTGGTGGCTATTTTGAGGCGGGTGGGCAGTTAATTGCGATTTGGCAACCGGCGGAGATTATCATTATTATCGGTGCAGGTTTGGGTGCCATGATTATTGGTAACCCGATGCATGTGCTGAAAGAGATCGTCCACCAAATTAAAGGGGTGATCAGTAAAAAGAAAATGGGGCCAGAATTTCAGCGCCAGTTACTGATGTGCCTGTATGAACTGCTGGAAATGGTACAAAACGGCGGTCTGCGTATGTTGGATCAGCATATTGAACAGCCGGAAGAAAGTACCATCTTTCAAAAATATCCTCTGGTGCTAACGCAGAAACGCCTGGTGACGTTTATCGCGGATAACTTCCGTTTAATGGCAATGGGCAAAATTGATGCTCATGAACTGGAAGGCATTCTCGATCAGGAACTCGATACGGCTGAAGAGTCGCTATTGACGCCTTCACGTTCGTTACAGCGTACCGCAGAGGCAATGCCTGGATTTGGTATTTGCGCGGCAGTGCTTGGGATTATCATCACCATGCAGTCTATCGATGGTTCGATTGCGCTTATCGGTTTAAAAGTGGCCGCCGCGCTGGTGGGGACTTTTTTGGGGGTGTTCATCTGTTATTGCCTGATGGACCCGCTGGCGAACGCCATGGAACAGCAGGCCCGGGCTGAGCACTCTCTGCTGGAGTGCGTGCGTACTGTGCTGGTAGCACAAGCGGGCGGTAAGCCGACTCTGCTGGCGGTCGATGCAGGTCGTAAACTTCTTCATCTGGCTTCTAAACCCACTTTCGCTAATCTGGATGCGTGGGTTAATGCGATGCTGGAGCAAGAATAAGCATGAGGAAGGGGCCAAATCGCCGCGATCGCGGCGCAAAGACCACCATTATCCGGCGGCAAATTAAAAAGAATCATGCAGGTCATCATGGCGGTGCATGGAAGGTCGCATTTGCCGACTTTACGCTGGCGATGATGGCGTTATTTATGACGCTTTGGATTGTGAACAGCGTCAGTAAGGCCGACCGCGAAAATATCGTGGCGGCGCTGCATGGTCAGTCGATCTTTAACGGTGGCGGTATGGCGCCATTAAACAAGCTGGGCAAGCAGCCGATAGCGCCGGGAGCCCAGCAGAAAAACGTCGCACGCAATAAGCTGGATAAAACGACACGCCCACAAGAGACCGCACAGATCACAGAAGAAAACGCCAAAAAGGCGATGGATGTGAATGAGAAAACGGTGTTACTGAAGCAAAAATCGGCGCGTGAATTGGGAGAACTGGCCACCAATATTAACGTTATTGCCCGCAATGCGCATATGGAAACCAACCTCGAAATGGAGATCGTACCCCAGGGGCTTCGTGTACTGATCAAAGATGACCAGAACCGGAACATGTTTGAACGCGGCAGCGCAAAAATCATGCCGTTCTTCAAATCGCTGCTGGTTGAGCTTGCTCCCGTATTTGATTCTCTGGACAACAGGATCGTCATCACCGGACATACGGATGCGATGAGCTACAAGAGTAACCTCTACAATAACTGGAACCTTTCTGGCGACCGCGCATTGTCGGCGCGTCGAGTGTTGGAAGATGCCGGCATGCCACAGGATAAAGTCATGCAGGTCAGTGCCATGGCGGACCAGATGCTGTTGGATACGAAAAACCCTGAGAGCGCAGGCAACCGACGTATTGAGATCATGGTATTGACGCAAAGTGCGTCTGACACGCTGTATCAATACTTTGGTCAACACGGAGAGAAGGTCGTGCAGCCGTTGGTGGATAAGCTGGATAAAAACAAGCAGGTGACTTCCTTACACCAACAACCTACTCCAGCCCCGCATTAATTTTATTCCCTGTCCCCCACGCAACGTGGGGGCATATTATCTCATCAGGAAGGCAATGTGATAAATGTAAACCATATAATTCCATTGGATATTCATGACGATAGCATTACGGACCTAGCCTGCCAGGGTGTGCATTTCGATAACGTTTCAGGTATCTGGTACACCGAACCTCATGAGCTAAATGGGGCGCTCCATGATTATGTTTACAGCTCCGACAGTTTTAATATTGTCGCTCCTTACTACCTGGTTATTACCTCAAAGATGCACTGCTGGAACTGCCATCAGATTACCCGTATCCATGGGGTAATGTTTACCCGATTTATTAAGAAAAATCAGGATGGTGAAGGCTGGCAATCGGTCAGGCGTAATACCTTTCTGTTCCATATTAATGCGCTGCCAGAAGAGATCATTAAGAATATCAAAGCCAGCAATTACTTCCTGGATAAGAGTAAAACAACCGGACTACGCTACTGGATGAATCACTGCGAAATTTGTGGTGAACGTCTGGGGGACTACGAGCTTTTCTGCGTCGAAGATGATGCTTTTCGCCTGATGACGATTGAAAAATTGCTGCGGGCAAATGTGCGAAAAGTGAATAAGCTGTTTGTCAGTACGGCAGGCAATCCCGCAGAGCATGCGCCAAAGGACGTCGTGCGTTACCTGTGTGATGCCCGTTTCGTGATGAATGGGCCAGCACCAGCGTAAAGCACATTGAGGCTTCTCACTGTATAAAAATACTGTATACTTAAACAGTGTTGTAGAGAGGTGGCTATGCGCAAAATCATACATGTCGATATGGACTGCTTTTTCGCGGCGGTAGAAATGCGCGATAACCCCGCCTTGCGTGATATTCCCATTGCTATAGGCGGCAGTCGGGAACGCAGAGGGGTCATCAGCACCGCCAATTACCCCGCGCGAAAATTTGGTGTACGTAGCGCAATGCCCACGGGGATGGCGCTTAAACTGTGCCCACATCTCACCTTATTACCTGGTCGCTACGAGGCTTATAAAGAAGCCTCGCGCCAAATTCAGGCGATTTTCTCACGCTACACTTCGCTTATTGAACCTCTTTCGTTGGATGAAGCCTATCTGGATGTGACCGACAGCCCCCATTGTCACGGCTCTGCCACGCTGATGGCGCAGGAGATCCGCCAGACGATTTTTAACGAGCTACAGCTCACCGCGTCTGCGGGAATTGCGCCAGTGAAGTTTCTGGCAAAGATCGCCTCCGATCTTAACAAGCCCAACGGGCAATATGTGATTACGCCCGATGATGTGCCGGAATTTATCAGAACGTTGCCGTTGGGGAAAATTCCTGGCGTCGGCAAGGTTTCCGCCGCCAGGCTGGAATCCATGGGATTACGCACCTGTGAAGATGTGCAAAAGTGCGACCTGGCGATATTGCTTAAGCGCTTTGGTAAATTTGGTCGGGTGCTGTGGGAGCGCAGCCAGGGCATTGACGAACGGGATGTGAACAACGACAGGCTGCGCAAATCCGTTGGCGTTGAGCGCACGCTGGCCGAGGATATTCATGAGTGGCCAGAGTGTGAGGCGATTATTGAGCGGCTTTATCCGGAGCTGGAGCGGCGTCTGGCAAAAGTAAAACCGGATTTATTCATTGCCCGGCAGGGTATTAAATTAAAGTTTAATGATTTTCAGCAGACCACGCAGGAACACGTCTGGCCGCGCTTAAGTAAAGACGACTTAATTTTTACAGCACGCAAAACCTGGGACGAGCGTCGGGGAGGACGAGGCGTGAGGCTGGTGGGATTACACGTTACGCTGCTGGATCCACAGCTTGAACGACAACTGCTGTTAGGGCTGTGACCCGGATGTATTGCCGAATGGCGTAGCGCCATCCGGCATTTAGTGCAGAGACTTACTTCGCCGGAATAGACTTCAGCAGTTCGGTCAGCAGGGTCCAGTAATGGCCGACGCTTTCAATATGAACCTGCTCATCCGGGGAGTGCGGACCGGTGATGGTTGGCCCGATGGAAACCATGTCCATTTCCGGATACGGTTTCTTGAACAGACCACATTCCAGACCGGCGTGGATAATCTGGATGTTCGGCGTCTTGTTGAACAGGCGCTGATAGGTTTCACGAACCAAGTGCATCACCGGAGAGTTCGCATCCGGCTGCCAGCCAGGATACGCGCCTTTGGCTTCCGTTTTGGCGCCAGCCAGCTTGCCCAGAGAATCCAGCATGCTCACGACATAGTCTTTACCGCTGTCGATCAGCGAGCGAACCAGGCAGTGAATCTGCACGTTGTCGTCAGTCATGGTGACAACGCCGACGTTAAGAGAGGTTTCCACCACGCCTTTGGCCACGTCTGAATTGCGGATCACACCGTTTGGTGTGGCGTTCAGCAGGCGAACAAAAGTATCACGAGACTGCGCGGTCAGCGCGGCTTTGTCGTTAGCTACGGCATCCAGCAGCAGCGCCAGATTCTTCTCTTTTGCTGCCAGCTCGTTTTTCAGGATTTCCTGATAAGTGCTGACCAGTGCTTTTAACGCATCAACTTTGTCTGCGGCAACGGCAAGGGTGGCGAAGGCTTCACGCGGGATCGCGTTGCGCAGCGTACCACCATTGAAGTCAACCAGGCGTAGATCCAGCTCTTCAGCATGGCCTGCCAGGAAGCGTACCAGCAGCTTGTTGGCGTTACCGAGGCCGACGTGGATTTCACCGCCAGAGTGACCGCCTTTCAGGCCTTTTAAGGTCAGCTTGAAGCTCTGGAAGCCAGCCGGAATTGCTTCACGCTCGAGCTTCAGATTAGAGGTAAAGTCGATACCCCCCGCACAACCCATATAGATCTCACCTTCTTCTTCGGAGTCGGTGTTGATCAGAATATCCGCCTGCAGCCAGTTAGCCTGCAGACCAAACGCACCGTCCATGCCCGCTTCTTCGGTCATGGTCAGCAGTACTTCCAGCGGGCCGTGAACCACGCTGTCATCAGCCAGAACGGCCAGCGCAGAGGCCATACCGATGCCGTTATCCGCACCCAGCGTGGTGCCACGGGCTTTCACCCACTCGCCGTCAATATAAGGCTGGATAGGATCTTTGGTGAAGTCGTGTACGGTATCGTTGTTTTTTTGCGGCACCATATCCAGGTGCGCCTGCAGAACGACCGGCTTGCGGTTTTCCATTCCTGCGGTAGCGGGTTTGCGAATCAGGATATTACCGACCTGATCGCGCTCGACGTGGAAACCTTTCTCCTGGGCCCAGCTCAGAATGTGTTCAGCGAGTTGCTCTTCATGGTAAGACGGATGAGGAATAGAACAGATTTTAGCAAAAATATCCCACAGCGGTTGCGGGGATAATTGAGACAGTTCAGACACGTTGAGTCTCCTTGGCGATGTCCTGTAAAACTTGCTTACAGTCCACGGGGTTAGCAGAATTAAAAACATCACAAGCCAGGCTTGCGCGATGCGATCGAGAATACCACTTTCTCTGCTCACGGCTAGCAAAAAGCATGCAAAAAGAGGCGCGGATTCCGCGAAACACTGGTTTTTAGCGCGTCAGATCTCTATAATCTCGCGCAACCTATTTCCCCCTCGAACACTTTTTAAGCCGTAGATAAACAGGCTGGGATACTTCACATGAGCGAAAAATACGTCGTCACCTGGGACATGTTGCAGATCCATGCACGTAAACTGGCGAGCCGCCTGATGCCTTCTGAACAATGGAAAGGCATTATTGCCGTTAGCCGTGGTGGTCTGGTGCCGGGTGCACTGCTGGCGCGTGAATTGGGTATTCGTCATGTCGATACCGTATGCATCTCCAGCTACGATCACGACAATCAGCGCGAACTGACCGTGCTGAAACGTGCCGAAGGTGACGGTGAAGGTTTCATCGTAATCGATGACCTGGTTGACACCGGTGGCACCGCAGTTGCGATTCGCGAAATGTACCCTAAAGCGCATTTCGTCACCATCTTCGCTAAGCCGGCAGGTCGCCCGCTGGTGAATGATTATGTGGTTGATATCCCTCAGGATACTTGGATTGAGCAGCCGTGGGACATGGGCGTCGTATTCGTTCCGCCAATCTCTGGTCGCTAATCTAAAAAGTTTTCAACGCCTGGCTATGCCGGGCGTTGTTCTTTTTCGTCTCCATCGGGTTACACTATGCCTTAGTGAGTACTCATGGAGGCCGTAATTATGTCACAGGCTAACCTCAGCGAAGTCCTGTTTAAACCCCGCTTCAAACACCCTGAAACGTCAACGCTGGTTCGTCGATTTAATCACGGCGCGCAGCCGGCTGTGCAATCTGCCCTGGATGGCAAAACAATTCCGCACTGGTATCGCATGGTGAATCGCCTGATGTGGATCTGGCGTGGCGTCGATCCGCGCGAAATCCTTGAAGTGCAGGCGCGTATCGTGATGAGCGAAGCTGAGCGCACGGATAAAGAACTTTATGACACGGTCATTGGCTATCGTGGCGGCAACTGGATTTACGAGTGGGCGAAGCAGGCAATGGACTGGCAGCAGAAAGCCACTGTGGAACAGGACCCGCAAATTAGCGGGCGTCACTGGCTGCATGCCTCTACGCTGTATAACATTGCGGCGTATCCGCATCTGAAAGGCGACGATTTAGCTGAACAAGCACAGGCTCTGGCGAATCGCGCGTATGAAGAGGCGGCTCAACGCCTGCCTGGCACCTTGCGCGAGATGGAGTTTCCTGTTGCTGGTGGCTCGCCGATCACGGGTTTTCTGCATATGCCAAAAGGCGACGGCCCGTTCCCGACGGTGCTAATGTGCGGTGGTCTGGATTCCATGCAAACGGACTACTACACCCTATATGAGCGCTATTTTGCTCCGCGCGGCATTGCCATGTTGACGCTGGATATGCCTTCGGTTGGGTTCTCATCAAAATGGAAACTGACTCAGGATTCCAGCCTGCTGCATCAGCACGTATTAAAAGCGCTGCCTAATATTCCCTGGGTCGATCACACCCGCGTGGCTGCATTTGGTTTTCGCTTTGGCGCTAACGTGGCGGTACGACTGGCGTACCTGGAATCTTCGCGTCTGAAAGCGGTGGCGTGTCTGGGGCCAGTGGTTCATGCGCTGCTCAGCGACCCACAGCGTCAGGCAAGCGTACCGGAAATGTACCTTGATGTGCTGGCCAGCCGTCTGGGCATGCACGATGCCTCCGACGACGCTCTGCGCGTCGAACTCAATCGTTATTCATTAAAGGTACAAGGCCTGCTGGGCCGACGTTGCCCAACGCCGATGCTGTCAGGGTTCTGGAAAAACGATCCGTTTAGCCCGGAAGAAGAGTCCCGCTTAATCACATCGTCATCTTCTGACGGTAAGCTGCTAGAGATCCCGTTCAACCCGGTGTATCGCAATTTTGATAAAGCACTGCAAGAAATAACCGGATGGATCAGTCATAGATTGTGTTAATAGATTGCTAAATTTTATTGATTTGGTAAAACAGTTGCTTCACCTAAGGAGATCGCAATGACGTTACCGAGTGGACACCCGAAAAGCAGATTAATCAAGAAATTTACCGCACTTGGCCCTTACATCCGGGAAGGGCAGTGCGAAGATAATCGATTTTTTTTCGATTGTCTGGCTGTTTGCGTCAACGTGAAACCCGCTCCGGAGAAACGTGAATTCTGGGGCTGGTGGATGGAGTTAGAAGCACAGGAAAAACGCTTCACGTACAGCTACCAGTTTGGTTTGTTTGATCAAGACGGCAACTGGACTGCCGTGCCGATCAAAGAGACTGAAGTGGTAGATCGACTGGAGTACACCCTACGTGAGTTTCATGAAAAATTACGTGGGTTGCTAACGTCGCTCAATCTGGCACTGGAGCCTGCGGACGGCTTTAAGGATCAGCCGGTTAAATTAACGGCATAGTGAACAGCAAAATGCCGGATGGCGGCGCAACCCCATCCGGCATTTTTTATGCTAAATCAGAACTGATAAACCATACCGACAGCAACGATATCATCATTGTTGATGGCCAGCTTATTATCGCTATCCAGCTGGTTGATTTTATAATCAACAAACGCCGACATATTCTTGTTGAAATAATAGGTCGCGCCAACGTCGATATAATTCACCAGATCTTCATTGCCGATGCCTTCAATATCTTTGCCTTTCGACAGCACATATCCCAGGGATGGACGCAGACCAAAGTCAAACTGGTACTGAACTACCGCTTCGACGTTCTGCGTTTTATTAGCGAAGCCACCGGAAATTGGCGTCATATTGCGCGTTTCAGAGTACATCGTCGCAATATAGATGTCGTTGGCATCATATTTAAAACCCGTCGCCCAGGCTTCGGCTTTATCACCCGTACCGCGAGCTTGCAGATTCTGCTGGTTGGTACGATCGGAGTTGGTATAGGCACCGCTGATGGCGAAATCGCTGCCGCCAAAATCATAGGTTACAGACGTACCAAAACCATCGCCGTTTTGTTTTTTCACATCGCGATCCTGGTTTTTACCCTGATATTGCAAGGTGAGATCCAGTCCATCGATGACGCCGAAGAAGTCGGTGTTGCGGTACGTCGCCAGTCCGCTGGCGCGTTTGGTCATAAAGTTATCGGTCTGCGCGGAAGAGTCACCGCCGAACTCTGGGAACATATCGGTCCACGCTTCCACGTCGTATAACGCACCCAGGTTACGACCGTAGTCGAAGGAACCGAGGTTTTTCAATTTCAGGCCCGCGAAGGCCAGACGTGTTTTTTGCTGGTTGGAATCGCTTTCGGCTTTATTACCGGCGAACTCGGCTTCCCAACGACCATAACCCGTCAGTTCATCGTTAATTTGCGTTTCGCCTTTAAAACCTAAACGGATATAGCTCTGGTCGCCGTCTTTGCTGTCGTAATCCGTCATGTAATGCATGGCTTTAACTTTGCCATACAGATCCAGTTTATTACTGTTCTTGTTATACACTTCCGCTGCCTGTACGGATGCCGACGTAACAATCCCCATCACCACTAATGCCAGAGTGCTCTTTTTCATTTTCATTCCTGATTAAAAGTACGCGCTAATATCTACTGGGTGTGATCCCCGTTAAAAGACAGGAGGGTTTTTAACGTCTGGCAATGAACGTTTTATGACAAAGTAAGAATATTTTTAAAAAATGATGTTTATTTGTTTCTGTAATAAAAGCATCAAAATTTGCCGTTACGCTTGCTGATCCTGCGCAATAAAATTCCATGCTTTGTGCGCTGGCTGTTGGCAACCGGAGCCAGTCCTGCTAAAACGTTCGTTTGATATCATTTTCCCCAATCTTGAATGGCAGAGAATCATGAGTGACAGCCAGACGCTGGTGGTAAAACTTGGCACCAGTGTGCTAACGGGCGGATCGCGCCGCCTGAACCGTGCCCACATCGTAGAACTGGTCCGCCAGTGCGCGCAGCTACATGCCGCAGGACATCGTATTGTTATTGTTACTTCGGGCGCGATTGCCGCCGGACGTGAGCATCTTGGTTACCCTGAACTCCCGGCAACCATCGCCTCTAAACAGCTGCTGGCGGCGGTAGGGCAGAGTCGACTGATTCAACTGTGGGAGCAACTGTTCTCCATTTACGGTATTCATGTCGGGCAGATGCTGCTGACGCGTGCGGATATGGAAGACAGAGAGCGTTTCCTCAACGCCCGCGATACCCTGCGTGCGCTGCTGGATAACAACATCGTTCCTGTCATCAATGAGAACGACGCGGTGGCAACCGCCGAAATTAAAGTCGGTGATAACGACAACTTGTCGGCGCTGGCGGCAATTTTGGCTGGGGCCGACAAGCTGCTGCTGCTCACCGATCAGCAGGGGCTGTTTACTGCTGACCCACGTACCAATCCGCAGGCCGAATTGATTAAAGACGTCTACGGGATTGATGACGCGCTGCGGTCTATCGCTGGAGATAGCGTTTCTGGTCTGGGAACCGGCGGTATGGGCACCAAACTGCAGGCGGCTGACGTGGCCTGCCGTGCCGGTATCGACACCATTATTGCCGCAGGCAGCAAGCCTGGTGTGATTGGCGATGTGATGGAAGGTGTTTCCGTGGGAACGCGTTTTCATGCCCAGGCTTCTCCGCTGGAGAACCGCAAACGCTGGATTTTCGGTGCTCCGCCTGCCGGGGAAATTACTGTTGATGAAGGCGCAACCTCCGCCATTCTGCAGCGCGGTAGCTCGTTGCTGCCAAAAGGCATTAAAAGCGTGACAGGCAACTTCTCTCGTGGTGAAGTGATTCGTATCTGCAATCTTGAAGGGCGTGATATTGCCCACGGCGTGACCCGCTATAACAGCGACGCGCTGCGCCGTATTGCCGGACACCACTCACAACAGATTGACGCGATCCTCGGCTATGAATATGGCCCGGTTGCCGTCCATCGCGATGACATGATCACCCGTTAAGGAGCAGGCATATGCTGGAACAAATGGGCATTGCTGCCAAAGCTGCGTCATACAAACTGGCGCTACTCTCTAGCCGCGAAAAAAACCGCGTGCTGGAAAAAATTGCTGATGAACTGGAAGCACAAACGGAAAGTATCCTCAGTGCGAACAAGCAGGATGTCGATCAGGCGCGGGACAACGGTCTGAGCGAGGCAATGCTTGACCGTCTGGCGCTGACCCCGGCGCGTCTGAAAGCCATCGCCGACGACGTACGTCAGGTGTGTAACCTCGCCGACCCTGTGGGGCAGGTGATTGACGGTGGCCTGTTAGATAGCGGACTGCGTCTGGAGCGTCGTCGCGTCCCGCTGGGCGTAATTGGCGTGATTTATGAAGCTCGTCCTAATGTAACGGTTGATGTTGCCTCCCTGTGCCTGAAAACCGGCAATGCGGCGATCCTGCGCGGCGGGAAAGAGACTTACCGTACTAATGCTGCAACAGTGGCAGTGATTCAGAAGGCGCTGGAAGCCTGTGGCTTACCAGCCGCGGCCGTACAATCGATTGATAACCCGGATCGTGCGCTGGTTACTGAAATGCTGCGTATGGATAAGTATATCGATATGCTGATCCCGCGCGGCGGTGCGGGTCTGCACAAGCTATGCCGTGAGCAGTCGACGATCCCGGTAATCACTGGCGGAATTGGTGTCTGTCATATCTATGTGGATGACAGCGCTGAGATAGCACCGGCGCTGAAGATAATTGTTAACGCTAAAACCCAGCGTCCAAGTACCTGTAATACCGTTGAAACGCTGCTGGTGCATCAGAATATCGCTGAGCGTTTTCTGCCTGCGCTGAGCCAGCAGATGGCAGAAAGCGGTGTAACGTTACATGCAGACGAGGCGGCGCTGGCATCACTGCAAGCGGGACCAGCCAACATAGTGGCGGTTAAAGCGCAAGAGTACGACGATGAGTTTCTGTCGCTGGATCTGAACGTGAAAATCGTTACCGATCTGGATGATGCCATTGCTCATATCCGCGAGCACGGCACCCAGCATTCCGACGCAATTCTGACGCGTGATATGTACAATGCCAACCGCTTCGTTAACGAAGTCGATTCGTCAGCGGTGTACGTTAACGCCTCCACCCGTTTTACCGACGGCGGCCAGTTTGGTCTCGGTGCGGAAGTGGCGGTAAGTACGCAAAAATTACATGCACGTGGCCCGATGGGACTGGAAGCACTGACCACCTACAAGTGGATCGGCTTCGGTGACGACACAATTCGTGCATAATTAAGACCGGGTGATGCAAAAATAGGCGTTTGATTCGCAAGGCCATTGACGCATCGCCCGGTTAGTTTTAACCTTCTACCCCGTGTTCATAGTCGTGGGCATGTCTTTATCAGTGCCGATATAGCTCAGTTGGTAGAGCAGCGCATTCGTAATGCGAAGGTCGTAGGTTCGACTCCTATTATCGGCACCATTTCAAACGCTTCCCAAGTCTACTTAAATAAACGTAAAGCCCTTGTTTTGCGGGTGCTGATGTTTGTCTAAATCTCCAGGGTTAACCAGACTCCGCCGACGTCACGTTACTGTTAGGGGCGTATGAAGGGGCCTTCTGTGTTTGGTTCAGGCAGAACCCCCAATGAAGTTAAACACCCACCGTTGCCGCTGATTTCGCGCTCCTCTCTGGCTTATGACTCTGGGTGCCCGTCGATCGCTGCTTTAAGGTCACGATACTCTTCGCAGTGGGTGCCGCAGAGGCTTTTAATAGTAGCCAGTTCCTGTTTCGCCAGATCGGGACGGCCTTTAACCATCCATGCCTCACCAAGATATTCGCGCACTTTGGCATAGTGAGGATCAAGGGCTATCGATCGTTGATAATAGCTAATCCCTTCATCCGTACGGCCCAGTTTGCGCGTGGCATAGCCACGATAGTTCCAGGCCTCACGCGTGTTGGGCTGCTGCAAGGTATCGAGTAAATTGATAGCATCCTGATAGTGGCCGGTTTTTGCCAGGTGATACGCATACTGCGTTTTATCCTGATCGTCGATCATACTGCTTTTTTCTGGCAAACAGTTTTTGGTTTTGTTGTCGTATACCTGACCCTTCGGACATGTTGGCGTCGTGGTATCGTCATTCCCCATGGCGCTTGTCGAAGCTGAATAGAGCAGCCCGCTTGAGACCAGACAAATCAGCGGCAGTAAATTCGTAGCGAATTGCATTTTCATGATCCCGTCCTGTGAGTGTGTGAAAGGGATTGCGACATGCCGTAAACAACACAGTGCATGCTTTTATTCATTATTGATGTCATTAAATTGACTTGCCGTTTATTTTTTTGAGTGGTCCATTAAAACGGGTCAGCCCGATCCGCTATTTGAAAGCAACGTACTGATTTATAAACCATGCTGTGTAAATGAATAAAGAAAACCGGAGACAGTATATGACTCCCTCCGGATCCAGGACTATTTCTGACGTGACTCGAGCCAGACCATTGCCAGCGTGGAAAGCGCACACATCAACAGAATGCCGACAAACCAAAACAGGTACCACATCGTACAGTCCTCCCTAGTAAAGTTCGTGATGGTTGCGGCGGATCGTTTCTACATTGATGCGACCCAGCATCTTGTAATAACACCACAAGGTATAAAGTAGAATAATCGGTAGGAAAATCAGCACAATAACCAGCATGATACTGAGAGTCATCTGGCTGGAAGTACTGTCCCACACCGTCAGGCTGGAGAGTGGGTGCGCGCTTGAAGGCATGATAAACGGAAACAGGGTGATTCCGGCGGTGAATATCACACAGGCTTGAGTCAGTGAAGCAAACAGGAATCCCCCGACAACCCGACGGTGGACACAGGCATAGAGTGCCAGCATCGGGGAAATCATGCCAAGCAGCGGAATAATCAGCAGCAGCGGTGAATGTTCAAAGTGCGCCATCCACGCGCCAGGGAGTATCGCGACCGCTTTTAATAGCGGGTTGGATGGGCCATTAGGATCCTGACCAAGCAGTACATAGCCATCAATACTTACCCATAGCCAGTACCCGGCTATCAGGAAGCAAAGCACCACCAGCATAGCGCTACGGCTGGTAGCGGACAGCGCGCGCTGGCGAACAATGCCATCGGTTTTCAACTGTAGCCATACGCTCCCCTGCATAATGACCAGCATCAGGCTTAATGCGCCGCACAGCAGGGCAAAAGGAGAGAGTAACTGCCAGAAGGTACCGAGATATTGCACATGAAGCTGCGGCGTGAAGAGAAAAGGTACCCCCAAAAACAGATTGCCGAACGCGATGCCGAAGATCACCGGTGGCACCAGACTGCCGATCACTAACCCGGTGTCCCACATGGCGCGCCAGCGTGCATTGGCAATTTTACCGCGATAGTCAAAGGCCAGTGGGCGGAAGAAGAGGGCGCACAGCACCAAAATCATTGCCACATAAAAACCCGAAAATGCGGCGGCATAGACCCGAGGCCATGCGGCGAATAATGCGCCACCTGCGAGAATGAGCCACACCTGGTTACCTTCCCAGTGCGCCCCGACGCTATTGATCAGCACCCGACGTTCATCATCATTGCGCGCGATCAGCGGTAGCAGGCAGCCGACTCCCATATCAAACCCGTCAGTGACCATAAATGCCACCAGAATGATGCCAATCAGCAGCCACCAAATGAGCCGCAACGTTTCATAATCCAACATGATTGTCTCCTTTATCCCTGTTGTTGCGCCGGTTGTTGACGCTGCATCGCATCTGGACCAAGACGCGCGTATTTCTGCATCAGGTAGACTTCTGCAATTAAAAACAGGGTGTAAAGCGTCAGGATAAGCCCCATCGAGAAGGCCAGCTGGCCTGCGGTCACCGCGGAGTGGGCGTACCAGGTCGGCAAAATATCCTGAATTGCCCACGGCTGACGGCCAAACTCGGTCATAAACCAGCCTGCTTCAATGGCAATCCACGGTAGCGGCAGGCTCCACAGCGTCATGCGCAGCACCCAGCGATGCTGGTCGATACGCATGCGTAGGGTCTGTATCAGCGCAATTGCCATCACCATCAGTAGCAGCGAACCGCATCCAATCATTATGCGAAAGCTCCAGAACACCGGTGCCACTTGCGGGATCGCACCGAGCTGTGCGGTTTGATACTGCTCTGGCGTGACATGATTCATGTCAGGCGCGAAGTTTGCCAACAGGATGCCGTAACCCAGATCTTTTTCCACGTCGTGAAACGCCTTCAGCACTTGAGGTGTGCGGTTACCTTTGGCGATTTCCTGCATCAGCAGCCATGCTTCCCGACCCCGCTGCAGGCGGGGGAGCGCGTCCGCCATCAGGTTCTTCAGCCCCGGAACCTGCGTATCTAAAGAGTGGGTTGCCAGGATGCCCAGCAGGGCCGGTATCTTGACGGCAAAGGCGTTACGTTCTTGCTCCTGCTGTGGCCAGGCGATCACATGAAAGGGCGCTGGTGCTGGCTCGGTCTGCCATTCGCCTTCCATTGCCGCTAGTTTTACCGGCTGGCGTTGGGCGACCTCATAGGCTGAACTGTCACCCAGTTGCAGCGTGCCTAAGATAGCCAACGTGCCAAAGACGGAGCCCACCGCGAAGGAGCGCAGGGCGAACTCGCGATTTCGACCACTCAGCAGATACCAGGCGCTGATGGACATCACAAACATAGCGCCTGTGACATAACCGGACATCACGGTGTGCACAAATTTCACCTGGCTGATGGGGTTAAAAACCAGCTCGCTAAAGCTGCTCATCTCCATGCGCAGGGTATCAATATTAAAGTGAGCGCCGGTTGGATATTGCATCCAGCCGTTGGCGTTGAGGATCCACAGCGCCGAGATATTGGAGCCGAACGCCACCAGCCAGGTGACCATCAGGTGCTGGTACTTGGTTAAGCGTTGCCAGCCAAAGAAGAACAGCCCCACGAACGTGGATTCGAGGAAGAAGGCCAGCAAGGCTTCCATCGCCAGCGGCGCGCCGAAAATATCGCCCACATAGTTGGAATAGAGTGACCAGTTAGTACCGAACTGAAACTCCATGGTCAGGCCGGTCGCTACGCCGAGCGCAAAGTTAATCCCGAATAACTTTCCCCAGAAACGCGTCATATCACGGTAGACTGTTTTGCCCGTGACCACGTAAATGGTTTCCATGATGGCCAGCAAAAAAATCAGCCCCAGCGTCAGGGGAACAAACAGAAAATGGTACAGCGCGGTCAGCGCAAACTGCCAACGCGATAAGTCAATGACATCCCACATGCGAACTCCATCAGGCATTAGAGAGTGAATAGGTAAGGAAGAAAACGCCAGACCCGCAGCAGAAAATTACGCGGGTCTGAAGAGGGAGGTCAGGCTGGTGGGCCGGATGCCAGCCAGCCACAGACTTCATCCAGGCGCTGGAGCGAGTCGAGCAGATCTTCCGGTGCCGCCAGCACCAGTTCTGGCAAAGGGCAGATCTCATAACTCTCGAGCAGGTTCCCCTTCAGGGTATCCAGACAACGGACATGCCAGACATGACGTAATGCCGTGGAATCGATCTGGCTCTCGCCGTAGCCGATGGTGCGGATCTGGATACGACCTTCGCCGCAGAGACGGGCGAGAAACAGGCGATCCGCGTCGCTAATTGGGAGTTGGGTAAGATTGATGCTATGGGGTTGCGTTGCCGGATCGCGCACGTGCGCCAGCAATTCCTGGGCCAGCGTCAGCCCATTCATCAACCCGTTAACCGGCGGAGGCAGCAGGCTGTCGTCCGGCAGCGTATTCATGGTTGCCGCCTGCCACAGCGCCAGTGGCGCGCTGCCTGCTTCCAGATGTTCCACCCATTGCCCCCTGTCGTTCTGGCAACGCACACGCCAGATACCGCAGAAAATCGACTCTTGGATCTCGCTCGCTCTGCCGTCAGCATGCTGAATACGCACGGAAACTTCGCCTTCACCGAGCAGCGTATTAAGGAACGTGAGATCGTCTACATTGAGCGAGGATAAATCCCATCCCAGAACGTCCTGTCTTGCGGGAATGCGCCGTGTGAGCTGCTGACGGACATCGGCTAACAATGCCATCACCGCCGGGCTGTGCGGGCAGTTTTCCAGTGACGCCATGCTGGGGTCGCTGTGAACCTGGCAGGTGAGGGGTAAAGGATTCATGCTGAAACTGTCATCGTCTGGCTGCGTTCCTGGCCCCAGCAGATGAAAAAAGGAATCGCTCATCGTTCAGGCTCCGATGGTATGCGTTCTTCAACCAGAGGACGCATCAGGGTGAGTAGCTCGGCCCACGGGTGGATACCGTTGAGAATGCCGCGCAGTTCGCCGTGGATAAACACCAGCGTGGCCGGGAAACGGAATATGCCAAAACGATCGCCGATGGCCTCGCTTTGTTCGAGGTCAGCTATGGCGATGCGCCAGTCAAGCTGCGGAAACTCGCGCAGTAGCTCGGCAATCATCACCGGGTTGTCGCTGACTTCCGGTGTCCGGCGGGGATCGCTACTGAGCAGCACAACGCCATCGCTAGTGTGGGCTACCCAGTTGTCCAGTTCAGACGCGCGCAGCGGCTGCCAGCCACGCGCTAGCATACGTTGCCATAGTGCAGAAAATGGGTTGTCATTCAACATGTTGCTTATTCCTCCAGCGTCACGCGATACTGGCGAATGCGCACGCCTTCATAGTTTTCCATCGACAGGCATTCATAGTTCAGGCAACGCGTTTCATCGTTTGTCTGCGGCACAATGCCCCACGCGGCCAGTTGTGAAAGCGCAGCCTGTTCCGCTACCGGAAGCTGAGTGCGGGCGATGTCGGTCAGGCTGCCGCCATATTCGTCCAGTTGCACCGGTTGTAACCCCACCAGGGCGATGTGCTGGGGTAAATGACCGCGAATATCCGCCAGCGCCAGCACTTCGGAGAAGCTGTTCTGGTGCAGGCTCATTTTTTTGGCGCTGAGGTAACTGGGGACTTTTTCACCGTCATAGGTTTGCAGGGTACCCGGGGGGAGACCGTAGTCGATGGCGTCCAGCAGCAGCAAATGGCTGGCTTGCTCAACGTAGCCCAGCAGATTCAACCCCTGCGTACCACCGTCGACGATCTCTACGTATTCCGGCCAGTGATAATGGGCGTACAGTCGCTCGGCGACGCGAATGCCAAAGCCTTCGTCAGCCCACAGCAGGTTGCCTAAGCCCATCACAATGACGTGTGGTTCACTCATGACGCCTCCTTGTCGTGCTGACGTTTGGCAAATTTATGGCTGCGATAGCCGTTGACCATGGTGGAGATGACCGTATCGTCAGACATGATGTCCTCACGGATAGCCATATACACATGACCGATGATAAAAGCGGCAATGATCCACATTCCCAACCGATGCCAGCTGTGAATATCAATGGAGTTACCGCCCACCCAGTAGAAAAACTCCGTCACATAATTGAAGGGGGTAAAGATGGCGTACTGGCTATGCTCGCTGTATAAGGCAAAACCGGTGAGGATCATAAAAACGGAGAGCAGGAAATAGCCGAACATCGCCGCCTGTGCGACAGGGTTATGCCCGATATCGTCCCCCGGTTTTTTCTCCAGAAACAGATACCAGCGCACGACCGAAAACGCGCCCTGCCACCAGCTGCGACGCCAGACCGGCACGATAAACAGCTCGCGTGAATAGCGGTTACCGACGAAGGCCCAGTAAATGCGACCCAGCAGGATCACCGTGAACACCATCGCGGTGGCGAAATGTACCAGCCTGATGTCGCCCATGTAGAACAGATACGTGGCCTCGCCGCTGACCGACGGCAGCGGTCGGCCAATGAAGTATCCGGTCACCATCAACACTAACATGCAGCCGACCGTGAGCCAGTGCCACAAGCGGACCGGCGCTTCAAACACATAGTGGCTGACGGCGGTATCACGCGCCTCCCCGACGCTGGGGGATATCTTTCCAGTCATCATTCCTTTCCTCAGCGCTTAGCGTACCTGGACGGCGATGAGTTCGCTGCCGTCGTCGCCGAGCACGTGGGTTGAACATGCCAGACAAGGGTCGAAGCTGTGCAGGGTGCGCAGGATCTCCAGCGGCTGATCGGGTATTGCCATTTGGGTTCCCATCAACGCAGCCTCGTAGGCGCCAATTTGCCCTTTGGGATCGCGCGGGCTGGCATTCCAGGTGGTTGGCACCACGCACTGATAGAGGTCGATTTTCCCGTCGCGAATCGATGCCCAGTGGCCCAACGCACCGCGCGGTGCCTCGGTAAAACCGATCCCGCGGCACTGCTGCGGCCATCTTTCAGGTTCCCATTTTTCTGTATTTGCGGTCGCCAGATTGCCGTTTTTCAGGTTGGTCATCAGTTTGTCGAAGAAATATTGCAGCTTGCTCACGGCCCACTGCGCCTCGTGCGCGCGGCACAGAATGCGACCCAGCGTCGATTGCATACCCGAGAGCGGCAGTTTGAGTGCCGACATCATGCGATCCACAGATTCAACGGTAGCGTCATCCCCTTTGTGATAGGCAATCAACGTGCGCGCCAGTGGCCCAACTTCCATGGCGTGTCCGCGCCAGCGCGGCGCTTTGATCCACGAGTAGCGTTCTTGCTCGTTGAGTTGCTGGATATGGGTATCGCTACCTTTGACATCGCCTGGGTTATACCAGGGTTCGGTAATCCCTTCGAAGGGGTGGCGACCTAACTGATCGTCCGGATAACGGTACCAGGCATGATCGACAAACTCCTGAATTTGCTGTTCATCGGCCAGGTCCACGGGCAGTACGTTTTTAAAATCCCCGTTAATGACTGCACCACCCGGCATCAACAGGCTCCTGGCGCTGAAGTCATTGGCGATATCCGGGAACGCGCCGTAGCTCAATACGCATTTATCAGACAACCCGGTACCAATCTGGCTCCAGGACTTATTGAACTGACCGATGGCTAACGCGTCAGGAACCATGACGTTATTGATGAAGTCTGCGGTACGGGTGATGATCGACTGCACCAGGTTCAGGCGTTCCATATCGACCGCACCTACCGCGCCGCTCTGATCGATATTAATCGCACACGGCATACCGCCGACGATCCAGTTAGGGTGCGGATTTTTACCGCCAAACACCGTATGGATTTTGATAATCTCGCGCTGAAAATCGAGTGCTTCCAGATAGTGGGCAAAGCCCATCAGGTTGGCTTCTGGCGACAGCTTGTACTGCGGATGCCCCCAATAACCGTTACGGAAGATCCCCAACTGACCGCCTTCAACAAATTTCTTCAGCCGATTTTGTACGTCAAAGAAATAACCCGGTGAGGACATCGGCCAGGCAGAAAGGCTCTGCGCCAACTGCGATGTGGCGCGCGGGTCTGCTTTCAGGGCATTCAGGACGTCAATCCAGTCCATTCCGGCTAACTGATAAAAGTGCACCAGATGGTCGTGGCACCACAACGTGGCCAGCATAATGTTGCGAATGATGTTGGCGTTGTCGGGAACCTTGATACCAATAGCATCCTCAATGGCATACACCGATGACAGCGCGTGCACACCGGTACATACCCCGCAAATACGTTCGACAAATGCCCAGGCGTCACGCGGGTCGCGCCCCTGAAGAATGATTTCCAGTCCGCGGAACATGGTGCCGCAGGAAACCGCATTGGTAATGATGTTTTGCTCGTCGATGTTCACTTCGCAACGCATGTGTCCTTCAATGCGGGTTATTGGATCGACAACCAGGCGGCGACCCGCATTGTTTAACGTATATCCCTGGGTTTGATACGAGTTGCTCATGCCTGGTTATCCTCTTTGTCCGGCTGCGGTTGTTCGGCTTCAGTTAATTGTTGTTTGTGGCGGTTGTGCTGATTGACGGCGCTGGCAACAGCGTGGACGCCGACGCTGGCAGCCACGACGCCAAGCGCGGTGAGGCCTACGGTATCGGCGGTAGAATGCGTACCCATCTGTGGGATATCGACCACGCGACTGTAGAACGAACCGCGATCCCAGAAGCCGTTCTCTGAACATCCCAGACACCCGTGACCGGACTGGATGGGGAAGGAAACGCCGCCATTCCAGCGGGTAGTGGAACAGGCGTTATAGGTGGTAGGCCCTTTGCAGCCCATTTTGTACAAGCAATAGCCTTTGCGGGCGGCGTCATCATCCCAGCTCTCAACGAACTCACCGGCGTCAAAGTGGGCGCGACGGTAGCATTTGTCGTGAATACGCTGGCCATAGAACATCAGTGGGCGCCCCAGTCGGTCGAGTTCTGGCAGACGATCAAAGGTCACCATGTAAGTAATGATGGCGCTCATGACGTCAGGAATCGGAGGGCAGCCGGGTACTTTAACGATCGGTTTGTCAGTGATCACTTTATCGATCGGGGTGGCCTGAGTCGGATTGGGCCGTGCGGCCTGTACGCAGCCCCAGGAGGCGCAGGTGCCCCAGGCGATAATCGCGCTGGCACCGGCGGCGGCTCTTTTTAGCTTTTCAATAAACGGTCGCCCGCCGCTAATGCAGAACATCCCTTGTTCCCCCAGCGGAGGATTGCCTTCGACTGCCAGAATATATTTGCCGTGGTAGCGGCTCAGAATATCTTCAAAGACTTCTTCGGCTTGTGTTCCGGCGGCGGCCATCAGGGTATCGTCGTAATCGAGGGATATCAGGGAGAGGATGACGTCTTTGGCGAGTGGGTGAGAGGAGCGGATAAACGATTCGGTGCAGCAGGTACATTCCAGGCCGTGGATCCAGACCACTGGAATTCTGGGTTTGTTCTCCAGCGCCCAGGCTATTCTGGGCGTCATTCCGGCCCCCAAACCCAGTGATGTGGCGGCGAGGCTACAATATTTGAGAAAACTGCGTCGGCTCACTCCCTTCCGGCGCATCGCTTGATAAAAGGTCTCCTCGTTATTCGTATTCATAACACGCGTTTCTTCCCTTTTTGAGTACTGGCGCACGCCGCCAGCGAAAATGTAAAAAAAAGCGTATCTGATTAGAGGGGAGAAACAATGCAGAAGGTAGGGTTATATCTTATTGCGATATTTTCATGCCTATTATCTGTTTTTCACAGACCGGGAATAAAAAAACGCACAGGGGAGACCGCCCTGTGCGTTGGGTTTACAGCGGAAGAACTTAAACCCCAAGGCGATCGCGTAAGCTGTAATAGGCCGCACCCATTGCGGTAAACGGAATGCGCAGGCTGCGCCCGCCCGGGAACGGGTAGTGGGGCAGCTTGGCGAACGCGTCAAAACGCTCGGCATCCCCACGCAGTAATTCGGAAATCAGGCGTCCTGCCAGATGGGTACAGGTCACGCCATGGCCGCTGTAACCCTGCATATAATAAATGTTGGTATCAAGACGACCAAACTGTGGCATGCGAGATAGCGTCAACAGGAAATTCCCGGTCCAGCGGTAATCAATTTTCACCCCTTTCAGTTGCGGGAAGGTCTTCAGCAGTTTTGGCATCAGCAGGCGTTCAATATCATCAGGGTCGCGTGCGCCGTAAACCACACCGCCGCCGTACAGCAGGCGGTTATCGCCGGTCAGACGGTAGTAATCCAGCAGGTAGTTACAATCTTCCACACAGTAGTTTTTCGGGATCAGCGAACGTGCCATCTCTGCAGACAGCGGTTCGGTGGTTAACACCTGCGTACCGCACGGCATGCTGCTTTTTGCCAACGCGGGTTCAAGTTTATCACCCAGATAAGCATTGCCTGCGACGATTACAAAGCGTGCCGTGACCTGGCCTTTTTCGGTGCTGACTACCGCAGGGCTGGTGTGCTGAATATGGGTAACCGGCGACAGCTCGAAGACGCGCCCACCGTTCAGGCGGATGGCGTTGGCTTCACCAATCGCCAGGTTCAGCGGGTGAATATGACCGCCACTGTGGTCGAGCAGTGCGCCGACATAGCAATCGCTGTTGACCTCGCGACGGATTTCGCTGCTGTCCAGCAGCTCAAGCTGCCTGTTACCGTAACGCTCCCAGTTAGACTTCTGTTCCTCCAGCGTGTCCATCTGCTTGTGGTTCAGCGCCACAAACAGCCCGCCAGGACGGTAGTCGCAGTCGATCTGATAGCGCTTGATCCGTTCGCGGATGATATTGCCGCCTTCAAACATCATGCTACCGAGCATTTTGGCGGTGTCCGGGCCGTAAGTACGTTCAATGACGTCGATATCGCGGCTGTAAGAGTTCACCAATTGGCCGCCGTTACGCCCGCTGGCGCCGAAACCAATTTGTGCAGATTCCAGAAGCACGACGTCGTAGCCCATCTCGGCTAAATGCAGGGCAGAGGATAGCCCGGTATAACCGCCTCCCACGACACAGACATCACAGCTAACCGACTCGGTGAGGGTGGGAAACGGTTCGTACTGATTGGCGCTTGCGGCGTAATAACTGCGGGTATGTTCAGACATGATTAAGGCTCCAGGGAGATCCAGATGGTTTTCAGTTCGCTAAATTTTTCCAGTGCATGCAGGGATTTATCGCGCCCGTTGCCGCTTTGCTTGTAGCCACCAAATGGCACGGTCATATCACCGTCGTTGTAGTTGTTAACGAAGACGGAACCGGCTTTCAGGCGACGACTCATGCGGTGCGCGCGCGACAGATCCCGAGTCCAGACCGCTGCGCCAAGGCCGTAGTCGCTGTCGTTGGCAAGCGCCAGAGCTTCGGCTTCATGAGTAAAGCGGGTGATGACCAGCACCGGGCCGAAGATCTCATCGCGACTGACGTGGGCCTGTGCCGGGGTGTCGATAAAAATGGTCGGGCCGATAGCCGCAGGATGTACGTGGCTGCGTCCATCCAGCGCCAGCGTGCCATGCGCTTCGCCGTCGCGAATAAAATTGTGCACGGTGTCAGCATGCGCATTGTCGATAAGTGTGCCCATCGTGGTTTCAGGATCCAGCGGGTTGCCCGGCTGCCAGTTTTTCGCCTGCTCTTTTAAAAGCGCGATGAACTCATCGGCAATGCTCTCTTCCAGCAGCAGGCGCGTTCCAGCGATACAAACCTGGCCCTGGTTATAGAAGATGCCTGCCGCAGCATTGGCGGCGGCTTTCGCCAGGTCCGGGCAGTCGGCAAAAACGATGTTGGCGCTTTTGCCACCGGCTTCCAGCCAGACGCGCTTCATATTGCTGTCGCCAGCGTCTTTGAGCAGTTGCTTGCCGGTGCGGGTCGAACCGGTAAAGGTGAGCACATCGACATCCGGATGTAGCGACAGTGCCTGGCCCGCTTCATGACCGTACCCGCTAATGACGTTGAGGACGCCGTCGGGTAAGCCTGCTTTTTTAGCCAGTGCGGCCAGGCGAATCGCGGTCAGTGGAGATTTCTCCGAAGGTTTGAGGATCACACTGTTACCCGCCGCCAGCGCCGGACCGAGTTTCCAGCAGGCCAGCAGCAGGGGAAAATTCCACGGCACGATGGCTGCAATTACGCCCACCGGCTCGCGCACGATCAGCGCCAGATCGTTCACCGCCGTGGTGGCCACTTCGCCATACACTTTATCGATGGCTTCGGCGTACCAGCGGATGGCGCGGGCCGCGCCGGGAATATCATCACGCAGGCTATGGCGAATCGGTTTACCGGTGTCGAGTGTTTCCAGTAGCGCCAGCTCCTCGTGATGCTGCTCCATTAAATCCGCGAGCGTGTTCAGTACCGCTTTACGCTCTGCAGGCGACGCCTGCGACCAGTCGCCCCGTTCAAATACGGTGCGGGCGGCGGTGACGGCGCGATCCACATCCGCTTGTTTACCGCGAGCGACTTTGGCAAGCGGGCGCTGTCCTGCTGGATCAAGCGTAATAAAGGTTTCGTTATCGGCGGCAGCGCAATATTCACCGTTAATAAATAAACGGGTTTCCGGTGAATAATGGCTGGCTTTCTCACGCCAATATTTTAAATTCTGAAAGTTCATAGCTACTCCTTTTATTTCAATAAGATAAAGTTCGTTGCTGATCTTTTTCAGGCAAAATCAGGCTGCACGGTGCCCCAGGGATTAACCCTGTTAATTCATAATATTTAAGAAGGCCTGAGGATCTCAGGCCGCTATTCTTTAGAACGTGGTGGGAGTGTGGGCACTGATGATGCGGCAAATCCCTGCCGAGGTGTTGCTGAAGCTATGTGGTATGCCGGTGTTAATGGCATAACTTTGTCCTTCAACAAGATGATACGTTTGACCGTTGATGGTCAGTATCACTTCACCTTCCAGTATTGTCCCAATCTCTTCACCCTGGTGTTTAATTCTCTCCCCGGTCGTCGTACCTGGCTGATAAGTTTCAAAAATCATGGCCAGCGTACGATTAGGATCGCCGTTGTGAATCAGTTTCATGGATACCCCCTGACTCCCGATCTCAATCAGATCATCCTGATTGATAACCACCTGCGGTTCGTCAGGCTTTTCCGGTTCCGCAAAGAACTCGGAGAGCGACAGCCCATAGACTTTCAATAGCTTTTGCAGCGTACTGATGGCAGGACTGACTTTATCCTGCTCTATGGTGCTGATGGCGCTATGCGTTAACCCAGACAGTTCGGCGGCACGACGCTGCGAAAGACCCAATTGCTGGCGGATCTCTGACAGACGTTTACCCGGCGCCAGGCCGTCATCGCTCATAATTGCATTTCCTTAACAGTAGTGGTCAGAGACGCTGTTTTTCAGCGAGATGGTTCTGACATGCGGTGATAAAACCTTCAAGCAACAAACGCGACAGGGCGTATTCGCTACTGTTCCATTCCGGGTGCCACTGCACGCCAAGCGCGAAAGGATGGTCATGAGCACTGACGGCCTCGACCAGTCCATCCTGCGATCGTGCTTCCACACGCAGCTGCGGACCAAGGGTTTTAGCGCCCTGGCCATGTAAGGAGTTAACCCAAAACGTGTTGCAACCTGGTATTAACTGAGACAGCAATCCTCCCTGCTGAACCTGGACTTCATGAGATGGCGCATATTGCTGCTCCACCGGGAGTTCCGCATCTTCACGATGTTCCAGGAACTGTGCGTGATCGCACAGGCGACGATACAGAGTCCCGCCAGTGGCGACAACTAATTCCTGTAAGCCCCGGCAGATGGCGAAAATGGGAATGCGCCTTTCGAGTCCGGCGTTAATTAGCGCCATGCTCAGAAGATCACGCCCAGGATCGGCGTCAGGCTCATCGCCATTTTCACCATACAGGTGCGGCTGCATATTGCTCGGGCTGCCTGGCAGAAAAATACCGTCCAGTTTCGGTAATAAAGCATTCAGTAACTCAGGCTCCGCCAGCGCATGTGGAAGGGCAATCGGTAATCCGCCGGCATTCAATACCGCATTCAGGTACTTCTCTTGCAGAGTCTGGGTCTCGTGACCCTTAAGCCTGTTCCTACACATCACGACACCAATAACTGGCTTGTCAAATATATTGCCCATGATCGACCTCACGTTTTGGAATAAATTATTGCCAAACGGTTCCTTGTTGTGCAATTTCGTTCAATATTTTCTCAATTTAGCAGTGAAGTAACCTTCTAGCAAACTCAATTTAACATTTGACAAACAATTCCTTTGCATCCAGAGTCGAAGAGTGGACATTATATTTAACAGTCAAAATACAGATCAGCATCCATAGCAACGGCGGTGAATCATGGAAACCAATATCGTAGAAGTTGAGAATTTTGTTCAGCATTCTGAAGAGAGACGAAGTAGCGCGTTTGCGCGTGAAGTAAAACAGTATCTGGAGCGCTATCCCAACACGCAGTTTGTGGATGTGCTGTTAACCGATCTGAACGGTAGTTTTCGCGGTAAACGTATTCCGGTTTCTGGTTTGCATAAGCTGGAGAAGGGCTGTTATTTCCCGGCATCCGTGTTTGCGATGGATATTCTGGGCAACGTAGTAGAAGAGGCCGGGTTAGGACAGGAGTTGGGTGAACCGGATCGCACGTGCGTTCCGGTGCCCGGTACGTTAACCCCTTCGGCAGCCGATCCGGAATATATCGGGCAGATGATGCTGACGATGTTAGATGAAGATGGCGCTCCCTTTGACGTTGAGCCGCGGAACGTACTGAACCGACTCTGGCAGAAACTTCGCCAGCGCGGCCTGTTCCCCGTCGTAGCGGTAGAGCTGGAGTTCTATTTACTCGATCGTCAGCGTGATTCCGAAGGCTATCTTCAGCCGCCATGTGCGCCGGGCACTGGCGACCGCAATACCCAAAGTCAGGTTTACTCCGTGGATAACCTGAACCACTTTGCTGATGTGCTCAACGATATTGATGAGCTGGCCAAACTGCAGTTGATCCCGGCTGACGGTGCGGTGGCTGAAGCCTCCCCAGGACAGTTTGAAATCAACCTTTATCATACCGATAACGTGCTCGACGCCTGTGACGATGCGCTGGCGCTAAAACGACTGGTGCGACTGGTCGCAGAGAAACATAAGATGCACGCCACGTTTATGGCCAAGCCCTATGAGGAGCATGCCGGTAGTGGGATGCATATACACATCAGCATCCTGAATAAAAAAGGCGAGAACGTGCTGGCCGAGACGGATGGTGAAGATTCCGCGTTATTAAAGCGCGTACTGGCTGGGATGATCGATCTGATGCCGGCATCGATGGCGCTACTGGCACCGAATATGAACTCTTATCGCCGCTTCCAGCCGGGTATGTATGTTCCGACCCAGGCATCGTGGGGACATAACAATCGCACGGTAGCGCTGCGGATCCCGTGTGGTGATCGTGACAGCCACCGAGTGGAGTATCGCGTGGCAGGCGCTGACGCCAACCCGTATTTGGTCATGTCGACCATTCTTGCCGGGATCCTCCACGGTCTGGATAACGAGCTGCCGTTGCAGGAAGAAGTGGAAGGTAACGGACTGGAGCAGGATGGCGTGCCCTTCCCGATCCGCCAAAGTGATGCCCTGTGGGAGTTTATGCAAAACGATCATCTGCGTGAATTACTCGGGGAACGTTTTAGCCACGTCTATCACGCCTGTAAAAACGATGAACTTATCCAGTTTGAACGTCTTATCACCGATACCGAAATTGAGTGGATGTTGAAAAACGCCTGACCGTCGTACAGGTCATTTAAAAATAAGTCGCATCATGCGGTCTGAGCGGAGTCAGCCCGTACATATTGCAGGATTACCTGCCATTTCCCGGATGTCGCATGATGGAGCGGCTTGCGACAACGGGTCTTCAAATAACCGACAGAGTTTGTGACGAGGAAATGAGATGATGCCAATGTTCAAAAATCAGCCCGGCGCGAGCATCCGTGGCTCCCGCAGCCAGTACGGACCGCACCTGTGCCATGCCGCTACACTGACACCTTTCTTAATGGGATCCACCCCGACGCGACCCAGGTTTGCTGTACCGACGTTTCGAACGCAGACCTGGACCCGTGTCGGGGAGGATCGACATGACGACTAATTCCTCCGAGAATCTTTCTGCCCAGACGGGCAAAACCCAACTGCGTAAATCTCTGAAACTGTGGCAGGTGGTGGTGATGGGGCTGGCCTACCTCACGCCGATGACGGTGTTTGACACCTTTGGCATTGTTTCGGGCATCAGCAATGGTCATGTTCCGGCGTCCTATCTGCTGGCTCTGGCGGGGGTGTTGTTTACCGCGATCAGCTACGGAAAGCTGGTGCGGCAATTTCCGCAGGCCGGTTCAGCTTATACCTATGCGCAAAAGGCGATTAACCCGCATGTCGGGTTTATGGTCGGCTGGTCATCACTGCTTGACTACCTTTTCCTGCCGATGATTAACGTCCTGCTGGCGAAAATTTACCTGTCCGCACTGTTTCCGGAGGTCGCGCCCTGGATTTGGGTGGTGATGTTCGTGGTGATCCTCACTGCGGCCAATTTAAAAAGCGTTAACCTGGTGGCGAACTTCAACGCGCTGTTCGTGCTGGTTCAGGTAGCGATTATTGCCGTATTTATTTTCCTGGTGGTGCAGGGGCTGCATAAAGGCGAAGGGGTAGGGACGGTCTGGTCGCTGCAACCGTTTGTCAGCCAGAACGCGCATCTGATCCCGATTATCACCGGGGCGACCATCGTCTGCTTTTCGTTTCTCGGCTTTGATGCGGTGACGACGCTTTCAGAAGAGACGCCGGATGCCGCGCGTACCATCCCAAAAGCTATTTTCCTCACCGCGCTGTACGGCGGGCTGATCTTTATTTTGGCCTCGTTTTTTATGCAGTTGTTCTTCCCGGACATCAGCCGTTTTAAAGACCCGGACGCGGCGCTGCCGGAGATTGCGTTGTACGTCGGCGGCAAGCTGTTCCAGTCGATTTTCCTGTGTACGACCTTTGTGAATACGCTGGCTTCAGGTCTGGCGTCTCACGCCAGCGTTTCCCGACTGCTGTACGTCATGGGGCGCGATAATGTCTTCCCGGAAAAGTATTTTGGCTACGTGCATCCAAAATGGCGCACGCCTGCGTTGAACGTCATTATGGTCGGAATTGTGGCGCTGTCGGCTCTGTTTTTTGACCTGGTTACCGCAACGGCGCTGATTAACTTTGGCGCGCTGGTGGCGTTTACCTTCGTCAATCTGTCCGTGTATAACCACTTCTGGCGTCGTGAAGGGCGTAAGCATAGCTGGCAGGATAAATTGCACTATCTGGTATTGCCAATGGTGGGCGCAGCCACGGTTGCCGTGTTGTGGGTCAACCTTGAGGTGACGTCGCTGACGCTTGGGCTGGTGTGGGCTGGGTTAGGCCTGGTTTATCTTGCGTACTTGACCAGACGCTTTCGTAAACCGCCGCCGCAGTTTGACGCCGCGAAAACCGAACGTGCCTGGGAGTAAGGGTTTTCGATAATAGAAGCCAACGAACAGTGTTGTAAATCAAGACAGTAGGAACAGGGGCCGCCGTCAGGCTGCGCCCCTTTCGTACACCTGCCCAGTGGTTTAGCCGTTCCACGCTCAGCTCCCTGACTGAACTCTTCGATTTTAAACTTCTCTATTCTGTGATTAACGTAAAATTGTGATTTTTTAACCACTAATCTTGAGGCGACTGACACTTCCTGTCAGTTTGCTGGAGTAGTATGGAGCCCAAATTCTGACCGAGATTTGATTATGGATAATTCTTCACGGCATGAGCGTTTGGCAAATCGTATCGCACTCATTTTGTTGCAGCTGTTTAAAGATGGTGCGGTTTCGCGTTGTGAACTGGCAAGTCGCTTTAAGGTTACGGAGAGAACCATCTATCGTGATTTAAATCGCTTGGGAGAGTTTGTCACTTGCTCTAAAGCCGGGGTATATCGAATTAGCATGCAAAATGAGGCAGAACACAAACTGCCTTCGTTAGAGAGTCTAAGTGAAAAAACGGGGTTGAGTGAATTACTCCCCTTATCAGGAGAGAGTTCGTTACGAAATATTCTCACGGCGATTGAATATAAGCGGATAAAAATATTACCGCTCCCACCAGAAACTTTGGACTCTGAGCAACAGAAGATCATATTTTCCAGCCTTGATAAAGCCATTAAAGAAAGTTTGGTTTGCATTATTCATTACAAAGGAAAAGTTAGAACACTCCATCCATACCGTTTAATGAATTTAAAAGGAGTATGGTATCTGGCGGCAACGGATGCTGAATTAATGATTAAAGCCTTTCGGTTGAGTGCAATTGAGTGGCTGGATGTTAAAAAATCAACGTTTACCCCAGACAGTGATATCCATGACTATCTCGATAGCGAAGATGACGCCTGGTTCAGTATGAATAAAATGGAGGTCATGGTTGAAGTACTACCCGGCATTACCCGTTATTTTGAGCGACGAAACATACTGCCGCAGCAAAAAATCATCAGCAAAACACCGGACGGTAAGTTAATCGTCTCAACGCGAATTGCGCATCGGGATCAACTCTTTTCTACGTTGCGGTTCTGGCTACCAAATGTGCGAATTGTATCGCCCAGGGCCGAAGCTAATGCATTTGCGGCGCAACTTTCTCAGTACATTTCCCACCTTGCTCAAGAAAATGACCTTGTAACCGATAATGTTTCACAGGATAACGCCTAAGGATGCACCATGACGCACGATCGTAAAAAGGCTGTCACGCAGTCGATTAGCCTCTGTCCAATCTGGCCAATGCAGGCTGCGGAAAAAATTGGAAAAATGGTTGGTGAAATAAACCAGGCTAACAATATTATGTCAACCATCTCTTCCACGGCGCAAAACAATGCAATAAAAGGTGGCTTTGCTGCGGAAACTTGGCACGCTGAATCCTTCAATCTTGATGCCATTCTGAAAGACAAAGATATACGTGCTTTTACGGACCAGTTTAAGAATACCCCGCTGGGGAAAAATCATCAGGTTCATGACATTGTGGTGATGAAAGGCGATGAGCAGTTAGTAGGCGCGCAGCTTAAATATTTCCGCAACGCCGATGAGACACAGAAAGCCTTCCGTTCCACCAAAGATGGCGTTCATCAGTATCAGCACAGCGATGCGTTTATCGGCCCGGCCGATCAAATTGATGGGATCAGGGACTCAGCCCAGCGCACCGTACTTAAAAACCAACAAACGCGTCCGGCTGTTTCGGCGGCGGCGGAAAAAGTGCGTGATAACACTGCCGGATCCATTGAGGTGGAAGGTGTTAAATCGACACCGCTGAGTAAACGTGATGCGGAAGCAGTGGGGGCGGGTACGCAATCGGGTAAAGATCTGCACGAGAAAATGCAGACCGGATATCTAAACAAAGCAACCATCCAACAAAGCGTACGCGCTGCGGGTTCTGCGGCAGTGATCACCACTGTCATTGCGGGTAGTATCAATACATTCCAGTACGTCCGGCAGGTGAAAAATGGAGAGATCACCGTTGAACAAGCCACAGTACAGATCCTGCAAAACACCGTAATTGCCGCTGGAGATAGCGCTTTGAAAGCAGGAGTTGCCACCGCAAGCGTCAGTATTGCCGCGCGCTCCTTACCCGGTTTGTTTGCGGGTACCGTTTTTAAACGCAGCCTCGCAAATGGTGGCATCGCGGGTGCCGCCGTTTGTGCGGTAGAGGTTGTGCAAAACGTGGTGTTGTTTGCAGCCGGGAAAATCACAGCACAGGAACTGGAGTCTCGCACGGGCAAGGGCCTATTTCAGACGGGGGCCGGTGTTGCAGGTGCATCCATAGGTGCGGCAGTAGGTGCGCCTGGTGGGCCTGTTGGTATGCTGGTCGGAAGCCTCATTGGTGGTTTAATCACTACGCTGGGCATGAATATCGCCCTGGATAATCACATCGAGAAAAATTTCGAACTTACCCTCGCCAATACCGAACAGGTAGTGAGTAATGGCCTGGTGATGCACGATGCGCTGAGCTATCTGCATCAATCCCAAATCTATTACGCCGACTTCCATAAAGGCCTTTATTTATCTGAAAAGCATTTTGCCAGCCAGATAAAAACCTTGGAAGCGCAAAGTATCCGCTTAAGAAATAAAATTAATAATCTGTAAGGAACTGAAATGACTGATATGACTGCCGCGCAGCAACAACAGATTTTTCATCAACCTCTGGAAGAGTCGGAACAGAAAGCTGTCACTGATTTGGTGAGGCAGCACAAAGCAAACGCAGCGCTTACGCAACAACTGGCGCTGGACGCCTCAAAGCTGATTTCCAGCAGCGAGGAGCGGTTACAAGACCAGAAGAGTAGTGGTTTTTTCAAACGATTTATGGGAGCTGTCAGCGGAAAAAACAGTGAGAATCAGTTGCTGAATCAGTCAGACACTTTGCAAATGCAGAGATTTGCCTGGTATTATCTGAAGCAACTGCAGCAGCAAAACTTAATCAATTCCCAGAGCATTGCCATTATTCGAAATAATATGGGAACCATGAATGAATATATTATTGAAACGCGGGAATTCCTCGGCCAGGCAATTGATAAAATTAATAGCCGCCTAGTACATGTGGAAAATAACACCCGATTTCATAATTGGTCGGTAGATATCGAAGCGAATAAACGTCGCTACAAATCCTATCCGGGTATCATTCTGGTGTTAAGCCTTAGCTATGATTTTATGCGCAAGCATCAAGATGCTGAGTTGACGGAAAATGATATCAATCACCTGATCGTGACGCTCGATAAGTTAGGTGTCAACTGTGATGAAGAAGTGCGCCTGCTCGATTTCATTATTGAGCTTATCGATCAGATAGATATTGTCAGCATCGATCGCTACCGTTCACTCATTGAACTTTCAGTGGAAGATCATGAGATAGACTCACACTTTATTCAGACCAATATCTCAGGCATTGGTTTTAACGCACTATATTTTCTCTCTGAACAATACGAAAAAATCGTCTCTCTGATTGAGGATGATGCGTTGTGCAACAGCGATGAAGCACGCGAAAAGCTGATTTCCAGACTTTTTGGCGAAGCGTTCTCCGGCTTATCAACAACCTACAAGTTGCGCGAACTGGTTCTTGAAGTGATCGGCGGCAGTCTGCTGACTATTGATATTTATCGAGATATTCATGGATTAAATGCAATTGCAGTTGAGGAAATGCAGGATGATGCAGCAGAGGCGTTGACGCTGGTTTCAGCGTTGCCTGATATTCGTCAGCACAGCTTTCTGGACGCCACAGAAAATAAAGAGAAAAAATCTCTGTATCTGCTTTTACTCGCTCTGAGCGTTGAAGATACTGCATCTCTGAGCAAGCAAGGGTATGAGTTTCTTGCGTTGTTAGGGGAATATGCGGGCTGTCCTGCTGTAGTTGGCGATATCTCCAGCCTGATCGACAGTCCTTATAAATATCAGGAATACCAGCAGACGATGTTAGAACTGCTCGGTGATGATAATACGCGTTACACCTGGCTGTTCGACGTTTTCTTCTTGCTGATGCTGTGCGGCAAGAAAATTGAAAATCCACAGGTGATGCGCTTGCTCAGTAGCCTGAAGCCTGCGCAATTCAAGGAAAGTTTTCCCCACATGCTGACGCTGCTTCAAGAAAGTGACGAAGCGAAGCTGCTTATCAGCGCGGCGAAACTGACTTCGCTAACGCAGGGATGGAATAATATCTTTCGCTATCGAGAGCTACGATTTAAAGACCAATTCTCTGAAGCGATCAAGCAGCTTAATACTGCTAGTTTTGCATGTACTATGCTTAGCTTTGACATGTTGAAAGTGACGATGAAATTCGGTGATTACAGCTTCTTCGTAGGGGCGGTTGATAATGAAAGCTTCCTGAGCAAAATGGGTTCCGCTGTAGGTGGCTCTGCCTGTGCACTGGGGAGAAAATCCTGTCTTTCTGGCCTGAATGATTTTCGCAAAAAGGCCCGCGATTTCCTCTCGACAGATTCCTCTTTGAGCAAAGCCAACGGTATAACCTCGCGCTGGGGGTTGCCGACTTTTGAATACGACAATCAAATCAGTTATTCCGATTATGAACTGGATAACTCTGCAGAAAATGAAGACTGGTATGATCAGATTAGTAATTATCAGGCGCAAATTGATGATTCGCTAACGGCCTTTTCAAGCGCATGTTCCGATGCCGCCGAACAGCTTGAACTATTTGCTGGCGGTGAGTTTGACCGGTCTGTCATTCGAATCAAAGAGCAGAAACATATTGAGTGGCTACAGCAGAAGAAACTTGAAAAGCTTGATAAGCAATCTGTTACGGTTGTGAAATCTGGCAAGGAGCAGCGTTTTAGAATTGAGTGGCAGGATATCGAAAATCCCCCTTGCGATCCGGAGAAAATTCGTCATATCAAAACGGATGGTCATTTCTGGTTACTCGTTGACACTGATGAAGTTTTTTACCGTAGCGAGGATAGACTCAACTGGCAGGAGGTCATGCCAGATCTATCAGGTAAATTACGCTATGTGAGTAAAATCATCATTGTGGAAGGCATGTGGGTGATATTCTCCAGCTCCGATTCCGGATTCTATTATTCCAGCGATGCTCTGAATTGGCAGCAAAGCCAGTTCCCGGATGTACCGAATACTTGGGAGTTCAGTTTTACCGAGGATCTTGTTTATTTTAACCACCTTTGGTTGTGGCGGTTTAAGGAGCGTAAAGAGTATCAGTATAAAGAGGACGGTTTTTTCTTCGATTCGACGAAAACATCGACTTATAATAAGCCGGTGATTTTCTGTACTGATAACCTTGATGAAAAATGGCGTCGTTATGAGGGCGCGCCGAATTTCAGTGAAGGGATTGAAATGGAACGCCTTTGTGCTCTGCCGGGTGTCGATTGTTTGCTGGCATTCTGCAAATACGACTGGTTCTATACTTCGGTGAAGAAGCGCCCTAAATCAGAATCTATTATCGAGTATCACGTACCGGGAAAAAGTTGGCGAACGTGTACCTGGAACGGTGAGAAGGAGTTTTATAACGATATTCTGGTATCCCGGATGAATGGTTCGCTAATGTGCTTCTACTCCCGCTATTTAGTGACTTCTGATAAAGGCTATGAGTGGAAAAGGCATGATAGCGAACTGCACGTAGCTGACTGTTTCCATCTGTCGGAAATCAGCCTGTTCCCCTCCAGCTATAATCGCCAGGTGATTTATCTGAGCCATGACGGTATTGATTTCAAAGAACTGATGATGGATGAGGGGGACTGGCAATATCTTGCGGCTAACGAACAAGGATTGTTGAGCGTCTATTCGCCGAACTCTCACGAAACATTCCTGCGCCTCGGAACCTATATTTGGCAGGCTTAGGAAGACGATTGTATTACTGATGCTTAATCGATAAACGCTTTATTACCCGTTATTTTTTACGGGTAATAAAGCATCCATCCAGGTTTAAACTGGCACCATCATCTGCTAGCGAGGCTGCTGCTGCGTTGCACAGTGAATACCACCGCCGCCTGCCGCGATACCGTCGATATTCAGTTGAATAATTTCACGCTCAGCAAATAGCTCCTGCAAAATAGCGCGGGTATTTCGGTCGGTGCGTTTATCACCAAACTCCGGCGCAATAACGGCGCCGTTGCAGACATAGAAATTGATATAGCCGGCGGCGAAATCATCACCCGCATAAGTCTGGCGGATGGTGGAAGGTCCTTCCAGCGTCACTACCTTCAGCCGTCGCCCTTGTGCGTCCGTGGCGGCACGTAAAATTTCCAGATGACGCCGGGTGACTGCGTAATCAAAGGACGAAGGATCTTGCTCAATACCGGCCACCACCGTACCCGGATGTGTGAATCTTGCATAAAAATCCGTGTGCCCATCAGTAATATCTTTCCCGGCAATGCCGGGTAGCCAGATGATTTTTTCCAGCCCCAGCAGGCGTTTCAGTTCAGCTTCACATTCTGCTTTGCTGACGCCGGGATTGCGGTTCGGGTTGAGAACACAGCTCTCGGTAATAATCGCCGTACCTTCGCCGTCCACTTCGATACCGCCGCCTTCCAGTGTTAGCGACGAGCGGATAAATTCGGCGTTAACGTCATCGGTGACGAATTCTGCCACCTCGGCGTCGCGCTCATGTTCCTGTTTATCGCCCCAACCGTTGAAATTAAACCCGACGCCGCCGAGCGCGCCGTGAGCGCTTTTTACAAACACTGGCCCCGTGTCACGGATCCACAGATCGTCAATTGGGTGAACCAGCAGATTAACCGACGGCCCGCACAGACGAGCGGCGATGTCGCGGTCCTCTTCGCGTACCAGCATATTCACCGGTTCAAATGCTGCGATGGTTTTGGCGACCAATGCCAGATTTCTCTGCACCACCGACAGTAGATGAGGCTCCCAGATTTCCGCACTGGCGCCAAATGCCATCCAGGTCGCTGCATGGGGAGCGCCTTCATCCGGCATTTGCCAGCGGCGGTTCTCGGCTGCGCGGGCAAATTGACTAAAGCTGATGCCTGCCATACTGGCGAGTAACATGCTCGTTGAAGTGACCAGACTCTGCCTGACGAACGAACGTCTTGTTATCATGGGAAAACCTTTTGTGTCTATTCACCCGATTTACGCTGAACAGAATAATAATAGATGACAAATAATGGACAGCATTTATTTATTAAGTAATAAATAAATTATGTCTCGAGAAAGTTCAGGTGGAATATAACATGAGAATGATAATCTGCAATCCATTTGCTATTGATTAATGAGTGAATACTGGCCAGTATTAAAATTTCTCAACTATATATTTATATATAATTTATATTTATTAATCATGTTTTGCCTTAGCACTTAAGCTGATAACGCCCATTTGGCGCGTCTCTGCACAGACTGTGATCTGACCGATTATTCTGCGGTATTTATTAATGACGAGTGGCGCGTGGACTATAGTAAAGAGGGCCGTTATTTCTGAGTTTAATAACAATAGGCGGGGATGTTAATGAAGAAAATACTGATGCTGGTTGGAGATTATGTCGAAGATTATGAAACGATGGTGCCTTTTCAGGCGCTGAAAATGTTAGGCCATCGCGTTGACGCCGTCTGCCCGGATAAAAGCGAGGGAGACTATGTTCAAACCGCCATTCATGATTTTGACGGGGCGCAGACATACAGCGAAAAGCCCGGCCATCGTTTTACCCTAAATGCAAATTTTGCTGATGCGCGGGCTGCCGATTATGACGCGCTGCTGATCCCCGGAGGACGTGCCCCGGAGTATCTGCGGCTGAACCCGGATGTCATTCAACTGGTACAGGACTTCAACTCAGCGGGTAAACCTATTGCCGCCGTTTGTCATGGTCCACAGCTGTTAGCGGCGGCCGGGGTGTTAGAAAATCGTACCTGTAGCGCCTATCCGGCCTGTGCGCCTGAAATTCGCCTGAGCGGCGGGCATTACGCGGATATCGGCATTGACCAGGCCCACGTCGATGGCAATCTGGTAACCGCGCCAGCATGGCCAGCACATCCTGAATGGCTGGCCAAATTTGTTGACGTGTTAATGAAGTAACTGACCAGTAAACCTGCACGTCGGTATAACTTGTTCGGCTATACCGACTGCATCGTTTTACCGCCGCATAAGGGCGAATATTAGTGATTATCTAACTGGGCGCGAACGTTGTTCAACTCGGTGGTGTTGATGCGGTAGGGCTGGCCCTTAACGGATTTGATCAGTTTTTTGGCTGAACACCTCGAGCGTGCAGTCGCTGAGCAAAAGTCCCCTCGGCTATAGTATTCAACGCGTTTAGCGTAGGGAATAACTTTAAATTCTCGTTATGTTAATAGTGCATTAATATATTAAGTTAACTTTATATTTTATCACCTCCAGTAACGGACTCTATGACAATACAGCGTTTTTTGCCCAGCCTGTGTGATGTTACTTATTAGTAAAACTTGATTTTTTCATTGCTTTATTTTATTTTTCGATTAGTTTTGTTTTATTATAATGGGCGATTTAAATTAAATTTCCGATTAATTGGTTTTAAGAATTTTCTTAATGTTGTTAAGTGTGTATACTCGATCCTGCAAGAAGCTCTTTTGTTATCATTAAAACTATAACTATCTCCTTAACACCCGTATTGCCTCTGCCCTGAATCTCTTCTCAGGGGAGAGGTTTTTTTGCGCAAAATTTATTGTAAGAGTTGCCATAAATATAAATGTTAAAATTTATAATGCAATGATGAGTAATGTTTAAAAATTAACGTAGCCGGGATTTTTATCCAACCTACAATACAGACAATTCACATAGTACCGTGATGAATCTATTTTTTAACGAATGATTTAATTTCCATATTGTTTTAGCGGGTATTGTGCAGGGTTTCTTATAAGTGTCTTTTTTTCAGTGTGATAGGTTTTTTTTGTTGTTGAGGTAAATGTGACATTGTTCACAGATTTTAGTGCGCTAAGTAGCTATTTGTAGAGGGGTGCAAACGGTTGCATTCGATTGTAATAGTATTCGTTCATTAAAAAAATATAACGACGGTATACCTTGTGGTGGTACGGGATAGACTAACTTAAATGATTTCTATTCTCTCTTAGGTATACGGAATCCGTTTATGATTTCTGTTAGCTCAACACCATGGAAATTAGCAGTAGAAACAGGCAATATCAAAAAAGCACTTGTTAATACCTGAAGTAATTATTGTTTTTATCTTCCTTATATAATCGTTGTCATCATAATCATAAAATCAGCGTTCAGGGATGCTCGCTGGTTTTATTTAATTATTCTGATTAATCCTGCTTGCGCTACATGCAGGCCTCCTTCCGCAGTACCTCGTAAATAAAATATTAAAGGATCTCCTACAATGGATATTGTTGAACGCTTTCTTAACTACACCAAAATCAATACCACGACTTCAAGAGAAAACGGTGCTAATGGCATCATGCCATCCTCTCCTGGTCAGATGGTACTGGCAAAACTACTGGCTGCAGAACTTGAAGCATTAGGTATGGAACACATTGAGGTCCGGGATACCGCCATTGTGACGGCAACACTGCCTGGGAATACAGAGGATAATATTCCCGTCGTTTCCTTCTTCGGTCATCTGGATACCAGTGCGGAACAGACTGCGGACACCAATGCGCAACGCCTGCATTATCGCGGTGGGGATTTGTGTCTGAACAAAGAACTGAATATTTATCTGCGCGAAAGTGAATTTCCGGAATTGAAAAATTATATTGGCGATGACCTGCTCGTGACTGATGGAACCAGCCTGTTAGGGGCTGATGATAAAGCAGCCATCGCCGCGATTATGAATGCCTTACAGTATCTGGTCGCGCATCCGGAGATTAAGCACGGGCCTGTAAAGGTTGGCTTTGTTCCTGATGAGGAGCAGGGATTGCGCGGCGCCAAAGCCTTTGACGTTGCCAGTTTTGGCGCTGACTTTGGCTATACCCTGGATTGCTGCGGGATCGGTGAGTTTGTCTATGAGAACTGGAATGCAGGTGATGCAGAAATCATCTTTACCGGCCAGTCCGCACATCCTATGTCAGCCAAAGGTAAGCTGAAGAACTCTTTACTGATGGCCCATAAGTTCATCGCTATGCTACCTGGCGGAGAAGCCCCTGAATATACAGAAGGTCGCGAAGGGTATTACTGGGTAAAACAGTTGCAGGGCAACAGTGCCCGCACGGTGCTTAAGTTGGATATTCGCGATTTCAGTGAAGAAGGTTATAAGGCACGTATGGCATTTATTCGCCAGCTTGCCGTCAGTACCTGCGCGCTGTGGGGCGAAAATAGCGTGGTCTGCCACTTAGCCGATCGTTATGCAAATGTGTTCAACAGTCTGCAGGGCCAGGCGCATTATCCTGTTGATATTGCGATGCGCGCCTATCAGAAATGTGGCATTACTCCACAGCCTGTCGCCATGCGCGGCGGATATGACGGCGCGGTGCTGTCGCAAAAAGGATTGCCTTGCCCGAATATTTTTACCGGTGCTCATAATTTTCATTCAATTTATGAATACCTGCCTGTACGTTCACTGCGGGCAGCCAGTGATGTCGTGGTGGCGGTGATTGAGGAGACGTTCGCTGAGTTTGCCACAGGGAGAGCTCAGTCATGATCCAGGTCTTTGTTGCCCTCCTGGTTATTGTGGTGGTCGCCCGACTGATCCTCAAAGGTTATCGTGCTGAGCCCGTGTTATTCATTGCGGGTTTGGTGTTGATGATTTGTACCGGCTTAACCGGATGGGGTTCCGTATTGCCGAAAGGGGTTGCCGGTACGGGAATTTCATTTCTCGATCCGTTCGAAGTGATGCGCGATCTCTTCAGTACGCGTGCCGCCGATCTCGGTTTAATGATTATGGCGTTAATGGGATTTGCGCATTATATGGATCACATCGGGGCAAATGAGGCCGTGGTGCGTGTCGTGACGAAACCATTACGCACACTGCGGTCGCCCTATATTTTGCTTTTTTTCTCCTATCTGCTCGCCAGCCTGCTGCAACTGGCCATCCCTTCAGCTACCGGGCTCGCCGTGTTACTGATGGGAACAATGTTCCCGATTATGCTGGGGTTAGGTCTCTCTGCGGCCTCTGCTGCTGGCGTGATTGCCACCTCGCTCGGGGTGGCGTACACCCCGACGGCAATTGATGCTATTCGTGGCTCTAAAGCGGTCAATATGGATGTGGTGGAATATGTTGTTTACCACCAGGGACCTGCGGCTCTGGCAACCGTACTGGTTGTGGGGATCTGCCACTTTTTCTGGCAGAGGTATTGCGATCGTAAAGCGGGGACGTTACCACGGGAAATCGGCAGCGCTGAGATTATTGACTCAGGAAAAGCACCGGCTTTTTATGCGTTACTCCCCATGCTTCCAATACTGATGGCGGTGGGATCATCCGCAATGTTTGTCAGCGGTATTAACCTGAATATTATCACCATTGTCCTCATTTCAATGGCTATATGTATGCTGATTGAATGGTTACGAGCGCGTGATCTAAAGTCAGTATGTGAAGGATTCAGCCATTTTCTTAAAGGAATGGGCACCGCGTTTACCGGTGTGGTTGGGTTGCTGGTTGCGGCGGGTGTTTTCGCACATGGTATTAAAGTTATTGGCGCGATCGATCAATTAATTTTGATGGCAGAACACGTGGGTTTACCGCCATTTGCCATGGCTGTCGTGTTTGCACTGGTGACGCTTGCAGCCGCTATCATCATGGGATCGGGGAATGCGCCATTCCTGGCATTTGTTGAGCTTATCCCGCAAATTGCCGCAAGTATGGGGGCTAATGCCGTTGCGATGATCCTGCCAATGCAGCAAGCATCTCATATGGGACGGGCTATTTCACCTGTCTCCGGCGTTGTGATTGCCGTTTCAAGTGGTGCGAAGATTACGCCTTTTGATGTGGTAAAACGTACCGCCGTACCGTTAATTGTGGGCTTTATTACCCATACACTTATCATCGGTATTTTCTATTAACCACGAATGCCACCAGCAAACTTCCGGTTGCAGAATCAGGAGGTTTGCTGGTTTTGGTTGTCGTCATTTTTTACATGGTGTTATACAAAGTTAAAATATTATTACGATATATCTGGGTGGGGTTTAAGTGGTAAGGAATTTAGCAACAGTGAGTCAGTTGAGACATAATTATCAGGATGAACTTGAAACGTTTACCTGGAGTGCATTAGTCGCCGTTGGTATCGCCATACATGATAGTAAGATTTACTCTAAAATGTCAGAGCATCTTTTTATTATGAACTGGTTGGCAACAGCAAAAAAGAGGAAGATATTTTCGAAAATCGTCGCGAATGAACTTCAATGGTTAATAGATGAGGGGAAGAAGAAAAGCATCAATGCACAGCTCAAATTTAAAATAGAGTATTTGTACGCTACCGCAAGCGGTGATGTGACAATGCAGAATTACTACTTTAAATTTACCCATGTTATTGAAATGCTGAGGGATAATGGCTGGGAAAACTTCCTGCTTACACCTGGAAAGTGGCGCGATCTGAGTGAGAGTATTAAAGTCAGGAAAGGTAATTTTATCTTTATGGATGATGCGAGGTTGCAGGAGTGCTTTGGCATTCAGGGCCAGATTTTAAAACCTTTCTGCTTGCGGGTTTATGGCGATGCTGAATTTGCAAAATCGCTTTTTATCAAAAACAACCTCCCGGTGGAGTTTGTGAAGCATGCTTCAAATGAGTTTTCTTATTTCTATTTTCTTTTAGATGAATAATGCGGGATAAATATATAAGAAGAGTTAATGTTGAACGGCTTGTTTCTATTGCTCATGGTGCGAGAAGTATAGCGTTATCTGCCATTCACACACCTGTTCACTTAATTTATCATGCTAAAAATAGTACGGAAACGTTATAATAATTAACCATTTTATAAGTTAAGGTATTACTAAATTTGTCGATAACAATTAAGTCGTAGATGATTTTTAATTGTTATGGAGATGTTTAAATGTTAAAAAACATGAAGGTTAAAACCAGTCTATTATTACTGCTGCTGTTATTTACATTTATGCAGTTTTTTTCTAATGGACTGGAGTTACGTGACCTTAAAAAAACTCAGACAAGCACGCTTTTACTGCATAATATAGTAAAAGAGCAGGATTCGCTGCATCGCGTCACAGAAACCGTTTATAAATTAAGGAGTATGCTTGATAATATTCAGCTACACGATTTGTCAGCTGCCCAGCAAACATTGAAACAAGCACAAGATGAGATGGTTTATGCAAAGCAAATGTTCAATGTTTTTTGGGATATACCCGGATTGACGATGGACGATCCACAGGAAGGAAACGTCATCAGAAAGGCCTTTGAACAACAGATGGAGCATGAAAAAAAGTCTATCGATCAATTAAACGAAGTGATATCTAGCGGCCGTGTCGTTGATACATCAATAAGTTTAAATAGTGAATTGCTCACTGCACGTAAAAATTTTGATAGTAAACTGGAAAACTATTATAAATCTACAATGTTGATCAGTGAGAAGATCGTAGCACAAACGCATTCACAGTTTAACGAATCAATAATCAAAATATCAGTTATTTTGGCGTTTTCGATCATTATTTTTATTATTTGTAATCTCTGGTTGAATCGAAGCATTATTCAACCGTTGAGAACCGTGTCTGAACACTTTTCACGGATTGGCAAAGGCGATCTGAGCCATTCCATTAAGGTACAGAGTAACAATGAAATAGGTCTTCTGTGTCTGAATTTACAAAATATGCAGAACGGGCTCCGCGATACGGTCAAAACTATTCGTGATGGTGTTGAGTCTATTAATGTCGGTATGCAGGAAATTGCTTCAGGAAATACCGACTTATCTACCAGAACCGAACAGCAGGCTGCGGCAGTCGTGGAGACAGCCGCCAGTATGGAACAGATATCAGCGACAACAAAAAATAATACCGATAAGTCACATCAGGCATCCGTAATGACCAGTGAAAGCACTGAAATGGCATTGCGCGGTGAGCGCTTAATGAGCGAAATGGTCGAGAAAATTCACCTGATCCGCCGTAATGCGCAAAGCGTGAATGAAATATCGAATGTCATAGATAGCATTGCTTTTCAGACCAATATCCTCGCATTAAATGCCGCAGTAGAAGCAGCGCGTGCAGGTGAATCAGGGCGCGGGTTTGCCGTTGTTGCGAGCGAAGTCAGGACTCTTGCCCAACGCAGCGCGGCTTCGGCGAAGGAAATCAGTGAACTGGTTGCTAAAGCTGGAATCAGCGTCAAAGAGGGGGTGGAAATAGCCGAAAGCAGTGGTGTCATGATGGCGGACATTGCTGGGGCAATACGCAACATCAATATATTAATGGAAGATATATCCGGAGCATCAGGGGAACAAAGTAGCGGTATAGAGCAGATCCGCGTTGCTGTGACTCAAATGGAGCAGGTGACCCAGCAAAACGCCTCATTAGTGGAGGAAATTGCCGCGACGACTGGCAGTGTGGAAGAACAATCGGCAATGTTGTCCCAAGCTGTGTCTGTGTTTCAGGTGGAAGAAAAATCGTAGCATAGTATTCAGGACGTTAAGTAGGCGCTGCTCATCTCATCAGTTGGTTATTCAGGCTGATGAGATGGCTAGCTGCTGAGAGACTTTTTTATCACTCAGTTGATAATAGTTCTCATTATTATTGTTGTGTTCTGCGGGGAATGGTAATGTTGCTATCAGTCATAAACCATTAATCCCATTTTCTGTGCAGAAGAGAGCATGAACAACACCACCGGCCAAAATACATCCGCACGTCTGACTCGTACCTTCTCCGTCAGTGAGTTTATGGATTTTGGTGAGCGTTACGGGATTGATTACCGCTTTCCGCAGCTATCGCAAAAGCCGGGTTTATCTCACTCCAGCCCCGTATTGCAGGGGAATGTCGAAGAGATGACATTACCCTGTGGGATGTGTGTCACCCATTCTGATGTGCAGGTATTGCAACCCTACGAAACCACCTCCCGCCACAGCAGCCCCTTGTATATGCTGGTGGTGCTGGAAGGCTGCGTAATACTGACGCTCAACGGGCAGGAACACGTGGTGCGTTCTGGTATGGCGTTTAGCTCGCGTCTCAGCGAACACCAGACCATGAGCGCCCGTCACTCTGCGGACTGCAAACTGCGAACGTTATCGCTGGGGCTGTATCCTGATGGCGCGTGGCGTAAGGGGTTACTTGAGTCGTTAATGCTTGAGTGGGAAAGATGCCAGACGCCGACGCTTATCTGGCAAGTACCGGGCTTTTTGCTTAGTGGATTACAGTATGCTCAGCAAAGCACCCTCAGTTATGTTTCCCGCCAACTGATGCTGGAAGGGCTAATTCTGCAGTTGTTCGGCCACGGCCTCAGCGTCTGTCAGGTTGAGAGCGGCAAGCGCCAGGCCGCCAGCGGCGAACAGCAGCGCCTCGAGATCGTACGTCGCCTGCTGGAACAGACGCCAGAAAATGACTACACCCTCAGCGAACTGGCCCAGCGCGCGGCGATGAGCCCGAGCAGCCTGCGCAGTAAGTTTCGTGCGGCGTATGGCAGCTCCGTTTTTGACTACCTGCGCGACTGCCGCCTGGAACGGGCGCGAGGGTATTTATTAGAAGGGTACAGCGTACAGCAGGCTGCCTGGATGTCGGGCTATCAACACGCCACCAACTTTTCCACCGCCTTTCGTCGCCGCTACGGTTTTTCACCTGGCGATGTCCTTAAACTTTGCTAATCCATTTTCCCGCTTTGCGCGCGCGCCTTACCCACATTTTGGCGCTGCGCATACGTAACCTGGCATCCGGCATAGCTATCTCCGGCATAAATAGCGCAATAATTCTCATTTACAATTAGAAATGCCTTGGGAGATGTTCATGTTCGCGAAGACTCGGTTGGCGCTGCTGGTGGGATGGGTGACCGGCAGCGTGGCTTTTCCTCTGCTGGCGCAGGAAACAACAAAAAATGATACGGTGGTGGTCACCTCGCAAATGCAGAGCGGGGCCACCAAGCTTGCCACGCCGGATATTGAAACCCCGCAGTCGGTGTCTATTATTACCCGCGAACAGTTTGAAGAGCAGGGTGCTACCAGCGTGCGCCAGGCCGTCAGCTACACGCCAGGGGTGTACAGCAACCAAATTGGCGCCTCTAACCGCTTTGATTACATCGTACTGCGCGGCTTCTCCGACGGTAGCCTTGATAACGTCTATCTCGACGGCCTGAAGATGATGGGCGACACCAACTCGCACAGCTCGCTGGTGGTTGATCCGTGGTTCCTCGACAACATTGAAGTGGTGCGCGGTCCGGCGTCGGTGCTATATGGTCGCTCTTCGCCGGGCGGTATTGTGGCGTTGACATCTCGTAAGCCGTCGTTTGATGCGGGCGGTGAAGTGAAGCTGTTTGCCGGCAATAACAATCAGCGCGGTGCGGCGTTTGATGTCACCGGCGCGTTGGATGATAACGATCGCGTGGCGGCGCGTCTGAGCGGGATGACGCGCTACGCGGACTCGCAGTTTGGTCCATTGAAGGAAGAGCGCTACGCGCTAATGCCCAGCCTGACCTGGCGCATCACCGACCAGACACGCCTTGACCTGATGGCCTATTTACATCGTGATCCTGAAGGTGGCAGCCACTCTGGCTTGCCTTATGACGGCACCGTGGTTCCGCATTACGGACAAAAGATCTCTAACACCTTCTATGAGGGCGAGGATGATTACGACAAATACGATCGCCGCGAGAACATGGTGGGCTACAACATTGAGCACATGTTCGACAACGGCTGGTCGGTACGGCAAAAGCTGCGCTATCTGCATACCGACGTTGAACTGAACCAGGTGTATGCGGCGGGCTGGCTGAATGAAACCGAGCTTAATCGCGGCTATTCCGGCTCTGATGAAAATATGTCGGCGATTACGCTGGATAACCAGCTCGATGGTAGCTTTGATACCTGGCAGGTGAACCATCGCCTGCTGGTGGGGATCGACTATCAGGATCGCAGCAACAACACCACCGGCTATTACGGCGCGTTTCCGCCGATCGATGCCTTTAACCCGGTGTACGGCGCGAAGCCGGATTACATCGACATGTATGCGCGCGAGAAGCACAAGCTGCGCCAGACGGGCTACTATTTGCAGGATCAGATGTCATGGGACCGTTGGCGCATTACGCTCGGTGGCCGCTACGATCAGGTAAGCGTCTCTAACATTGATAAGCAAAACGACACCCGCAGCGATCTGGATAAAAACAACTTCAGCACCCGCGCCGCGCTGCTCTATCTGTTCGATAACGGTTTTGCGCCGTACGTGAGCTACTCCACAGCCTTCACGCCGACCAGTTTTGCTGATGAGAACGGCGACCTGTTGGACCCAATGAAAGGCAAGCAGTGGGAAGCCGGGCTGAAGTATGAACCAGAAGGGCTGAACAGCCAGTTCAGCGCGTCGGTGTTCCGTATCAATCAGACCAACATCGCCACCAAAGAAGAGCCGACCGATCCGTATCGCTCGATTGGGGAAATTGAATCAAAAGGGGTGGAGTTGGAGGCGATCAGCCAGTTGACGGATAGCTTCCGCCTGCAGGCGGCGTATACCTATACCGACATTCGCTACAAGAAAAGCAGTCCGGAAGAGCAGGGCAAGCGCGCGGTGTACGCGCCGCGTAATCAGGCCAGCACCTGGCTGAGCTACGATGTGAAAAACGGTCCGCTGGACGGCCTGACGCTGGGCTCGGGCGTGCGCTACGTCAACGGGATTACCAGCGATCGTCTGAATACCCACACTCTGCCGTCGTACACGCTGGTGGATATGGCGATTGGCTATGACTTAACGAACATCGGTATTAAAGGTCTGAGCGCCCAGTTGAACGTCAACAACCTGACCGATAAACGCTACGTGGCGTCTTGTAACTCGCTCTCTTACTGCTACTTTGGCGCTGAGCGCAGCATTGTCGGCAGCGTGTCGTGGAAATTCTGATGCTATAAACAGGCCCGGCGTTAATTCGTCGGGCATGGCAGTACGGGTTTTAATGGCCGATCATTCTGGCCTTCGGAATCAGCTGGAAATACATATGTTCCGGTATCGGCGTGTCCCAGACGTTGGCATACACAGCATAGCCAATGGCGGCAAAAAGAATCCCCAGTACCAGTATTGTCATGACAACACCTGACAACGCCGTCTGTCGCCATAACGCTTTACCGTTATCCTGTGCACCCGGCGGGGTTTGCAGTGAAAAGGTCAGCGTCGAGGCGACCGGACAAGACTCTACGCAGGTCATACAGCCAGTGCATTCAACGGTGCGGACCTGAATAAGCCTGTCAACCGGAATCGCCGACGGGCAGTTCTTCGCACATTTGCCGCAGTCGATGCAGCTTTCCGCGTTACGCCGGATTTTAAACGGAGAGAGCAGGGAGAAGAGGCCGAGCAGAGCGCCATACGGACATAAATAGCGACACCAGGCGTTACGAATAAACAGGCTCATGACGCTGATTATCGCTACGAAAACAAGCGTTGCCGTGCCGATATGGCGGAAGAAATCGAGCATCTTAACGTCGATAATCATTCCGTAGGCCGACATCAGAAAGTACTGAATCCCCTGTGCGGGCATCGACAAGGCAATATACAAAAAGAAGCTCAGCAACAGATATTTCAGGCTTAGCAGCGGAAGATCCAGCCAGCGCGGCAGCGTGAAATGCCGGCCAAAGCATTTTTTACCCAGATGACTAATCAGCTCTGACAGCGTGCCAACCGGGCACAGCCACGAACAGAATGATTTTTTTAACAGCAGGCTTACCACGATAAACGCGACGAGCAGTAGCATGGAGGCAGCGTGGATCGGCGGAAGATAACCTGTTTCCAGCGTGTAGCGAATGTTCATCAGCCCGGCGATGGGAAGCCATCCTTCAATCCCTCCCGGTCTTGGAATATAAACGCTGGTGCCGCCCGTTTCGAAATAGCGGACCCAGTAATAGAACGCCACGCCAATATAGATATTAATCGCCAGCAGAAAAAACTGGGTGGCTCTGCGCCAGGTGCTGGCATTACGCCAGTCATTCCACGGCAGTTTTCCACCGGTCGTTCCAGGACGGCGCTGCCAGCGTGTTCTCTTTTTCCCGTTCATGGTTTTATCACATCCCTCATGGTTCCCCACCTACATTCAGTGGGGTTATCTCAGGATATGCTAGCGCTATTTACATATGATGTATTTGATTTGCATCTTATTAAGAGGGCGACAACGATCATTCCTGATACGTTTCTAAGCGGTTACGTCCGTTGTTTTTCGCCAGATACAGTGCGCGATCGGCTTTATCAACCAGCTGTTTGTAGTCCGGATGGTAGTCGTATTCGGCGATACCGATGCTGACAGTGATCGAGAATGACTCGGTGGCCTGGGCCCCTAAGCGCAGGTCGGCGATCTTCTTACGCAGTCCTTCCAGAATAATACTGGCCTGTGAAACGTCCGACTCGACCAGCAGGATCATAAATTCTTCGCCACCGTAGCGGAAAACATAGTCGCTGCTGCGGATATGCTCATAAATCACGGCCGCTACGCTTTTTAGCGTCAGGTCGCCGGTGATATGCCCAAAGCGATCGTTGATTTGCTTAAAGTAATCAATATCTAACATCGCCAGGGTAAACGGCTTGCGTGAATGCAATGCCAGTGAGATTTCGCGGCGCATGATGGTCGGAATAAAACGACGGTTAAGCAATTGAGTCAGCGAATCTTTGCCGTTTTCCTGTTTGACCAGCGCCTCAAACATTGAGGCAAGAAGGAAATGGATTTTTGCTGAAAGCTGGCGAACATCCTGCAATAAGCTCATTCGTGCGGCTTCTGTTGGCTGTTGCTGATTCGACAGCGTCTGGGTCAGACGACTATCGATTTCTGCGATCAGCACTTCCATTTCTACCAGCAGATTGCTGTTGCCGAGAATGTGTTTGCCCTTATGGGAGAACCACATCCCGAAATCTGAGTTCGCCAGAAAGACCAGTTCCCCGACGGGTAATCCGGTGGCAATGTTGTAAATAAACTGATTTTCCCAGTCGGTAAACGATCGGATTTGCCGTTCGCGCTCGACGTTGACGTCATCATAAATCGTTTGCAGGCGATACTGTTCCTGCGTGTTCAGGGAGTTTTGATAACTCGGCGAATAGGAGACGGTCATCGCCTCCAGCGCGGTATCCATCGCCAGGCTGCTGAAACAGATTGCGTCACTCAACAGGTGAGGCGGGTAATCCGCTTTATTTTTCAACACCCGATACAGCTCATCCTTCAGCTTGCGCGCGCCGCGATTCACCAAGTCGATGGGCAGGCCGATGCGTGCATGCACCACGCCTATCTCGCGCTGTTTGGTCAGCAACTGGGAGAGGTCTTCCTGCGCACTGCCGAGCACGCTGCGCAGCCAGCCAAACATACTGCCGCTAAGCCGCGTGCTGACCTGTTCGGTATTCAGGAACAATGCGCTCTCGGCATGGGAAAGCATGTAGTCATAAAAAACGGTCACTAAATGGCGGATCTCATCATCGCTTAATGAGGTCAGAAGCGTATGGACGTCAGGAGACGTCTGGCGCAGCAGCGCCTGCCATTCTGTCAGAAGTAATGTGTTGTTTACGGGGGCAACCTGTTCCATCTCACAGCCACTCAAAAATACGTTTAAAAATTCAGGCGGTATTACGGACAATTACGTCACGATGGTCAAGCGAAACTATGTTTCAAGTGCATTAACGGTGGGTGATGCCTTCATAAATCAGCCTCAGGGCGAAGGCTCCGATAATGGCACCAATCACCCGGCTGGCAACCCGGTGGATCCGTCCATACGCCCGGCGCACGGCGGGTAATGAAAACGCCTGACTGAGAAAAATACGCCAGATAACGGAAGACAACACAATCCCCGCCCATGCCATCAGCCTGGCCCAGGTCGGCGTGTCTGCACTCAGCGTGACTGAGAAAATACTGATAAAAAACAGCACGGTTTGTGGATTGGATAAATCCGTTAATAAGCCGCGTCGGAAGAAGAGGTACCAGGGCGCGGAGAGCGGTTGCTGTAATGTTGGCATTTGCGGCGTAGCCTGGTGGCGGATACTGTTCCACGCAAACCACAGCAGATAGGTGCCGCCGACAATTTTAATCAATGAAAATATCTCTTCACTCTGGGTAATGAGCGTCGCCATGCCAAACAACCCAAGACCAGAATAGAACGCATCGCCCAGCGCCACCCCCAGACCAGTCATCACGCCCGCCCGGCGTCCCGACGCCAGGCTGGTTTGCACCACCACAAACAGATTCGCGCCGGGATTAAAAAAGGTTAAGACAAACAGGCTGACGGTCAGCACAACGGCGTGTAGAGGTTCCATGTATAACGATTCCATCAGTGAGAAAAGTGGCGCGTTATTCGCAGTCAGGATTAAGAATATTCTGCATCACCATACATTATAAGTTTACCGCACTCATTATTCTGAGTATTTACTCACACTGTTTTATGAAATATTACCGATGTTGCAAGCGGGTCTGCTGGTCGATTATTCGTGGCCAGGCGCGGTGGTAAACGCTGCGGCGCAGGATCGTCGGTTATCTTCGTTTTGCAAAATCTCTTTATATTTCCGTTAGCTCTGGATTTATTGAACCGGCTAGACTACTTATTAAACATCCTTGACTCGCACTATCGATGTTCAGGGGCGATGATGGTGTAAAAACAAAAAAACTGGAGCTTTTATATGAAAACTGGATACAAGGTATTAATTGGTGCGTTAGCTTTTGTCGTTTCCAACGTATATGCTGCGGAATTTATGACCAAGGTTGAGTTTGAAAAAGTTGAGTCGCAATATACAAAAATTGGTGATATTTCAACAAGTAATGAAGTTTCCGTTTCGGATGCCAAAGAAGAGCTTCTGAAAAAAGCGGAAGAGAAAGGCGCTGACGTGGTGGTATTAACCTCCGGCCAGACGGATAATAAAATCCATGGCACTGCCAATATTTACAAGAAAAAATAACACGCTGAACTGAAAGACAAACAACCCGCTGGTCATTGTACCAGCGGGTTATTCTTTTAATCGGCGCCAGAATGTAGTCCTGCTGATCCCTAAATACCGCGCGGCTGCGGTTTTATCGCCATTAAATTGCGCCAACACCTGTTGCGGCGTCAGCGATGATGATACCTGAGGTGTCTCGTCCACGACGATCAACTCCGGTAATAGCTGCTGTAAAAACCGGACGTTCAGCTCAGGCTGCGGATCCACGCTCAAAAACAGCGCCAGGCGCTCCATCATATTACGCAATTCGCGGATATTTCCCGGCCAGCCATAATTGAGCAGCGTTTGCTGGCTCAGTGCTAGCCCCTTACGTACCGCATCAGAAAATGGTGCCTCAAGTTCCGCGAGCGACTGTTTTAAAAATCCCTCAGCCAGCGGCAGAATATCGGACAGGCGCTCGCGTAGCGGCGGCAGCGTGAGGCGCAGAATGCTCAGCCGATAAAACAGATCGGTACGAAATTGATTCTGTTTCATCTCCTGTTCAAGATGGCAGTGGGTGGCGCTGATTACCCGCACATCGACCGGGATCGGCTGATGCCCGCCGACCCGGGTCACCTCTTTTTCTTCCAGTACGCGCAGCAGTCGGGTCTGTAACGGCAGCGGCATTTCGCCAATCTCATCAAGAAACAGCGTCCCGCCGTGGGCGATTTCAAACAGGCCTGCGCGTCCTCCCCGACGGGAGCCGGTAAAGGCGCCATCCTCATAGCCGAACAGCTCTGCTTCCAGCAATGATTCGGTAATGGCCCCGCAGTTGACGGCGACAAATGGCGGCGAGGGCTTACCACGCCGACGATCCTGGCGGGTGAAATATTCCCGATGAATCGCCTGCGCCGCCAGCTCTTTCCCCGTTCCGGTTTCGCCCTGAATCAGCACCGGCGCACGGGAGCGGGCGTACAACATAATGGTGTGGCGAACCTGTTCCATCTGTGCCGAATGACCGCGCATATCGCCCAGCGTATAGCGGGTGCGTAGCGTGTCGCCGCTGGCGTATTGCCCGTTGCGACGTAGCGTCAGGCGGGTCATATCCAGCGCATCGATAAAGGCCTGGCGCACGGTGGCCGCCGAATAGATAAAGATCCCGGTCATCCCTGCTTCTTCCGCCAGGTCAGTAATCAAGCCCGCGCCAACCACCGCTTGTGTACCGTTGGCTTTCAGCTCATTGATTTGCCCGCGCGCATCCTCTTCGGTGATATAGCTGCGCTGCTCAAGGTGCAAATTGAACGTCTTTTGAAAGGCCGTCAACGCGGGCAGTGTTTCCTGATAGGTGACAACGCCAATTGACGAGGTCAGCTTGCCGGCTTTCGCCAGCGCCTGCAGCACGTCGAATCCGCTGGGTTTAATCAGGATCACCGGAATCGACAGGCGGCTTTTCAGATACGCCCCGTTGGAGCCCGCCGCGATGATGGCATCACAGCGCTCGGTGGCGAGCTTCTTGCGGATATAAGTCACCGCTTTTTCAAAACCAAGCTGAATAGGGGTGATGGTCGCCAGGTTGTCAAACTCCAGGCTGATGTCGCGAAACAGGTCGAACAGGCGCGTGACAGAGACCGTCCAGATGACTGGTTTGTCGTCATTGACCCGTGGTGGAAGATGCGTCTCAGCCATCGCTAACCCCAAAATTAAAGAACCCATATTGGGTTTAGTTGTGTTTCAAAAATGTTGCAATGAAACGTTCAGGTCGGATTCATGAAACGCGTGCTGACACGCTTTTGTGCGACAAAAATGCAGGGTTTAATTTTAACTCATTGTTTTAAAATAAATAAATAAAAATTACGTATCCAATGAAGGCTTTGGCATACCCCTTGCTTTAGGTTAATCAACGAACGATAACAAGTTGATAACAAGAGGATGGGGTATGTCTTTACACTCTCCGGGTCAGGCGTTTCGCGCCGCTCTCACCAAAGAAAATCCATTACAAATCGTTGGCACCATCAATGCTAACCACGCCCTGTTAGCCCAGCGCGCCGGGTATCAGGCGATCTACCTCTCCGGCGGCGGCGTTGCGGCAGGGTCGTTAGGGCTGCCGGATCTCGGTATTTCTACCCTTGATGATGTGCTGACCGATATTCGACGTATTACCGATGTTTGCCCGCTACCGTTGCTGGTGGATGCGGATATCGGTTTTGGATCGTCCGCATTCAATGTGGCGCGTACCGTGAAATCGATGATCAAAGCCGGAGCTGCCGCGCTGCACATTGAAGATCAGATCGGTGCCAAGCGTTGCGGTCATCGCCCGAATAAGGCGATCGTCTCTAAAGAAGAGATGGTCGACAGGATCCGCGCCGCCGTGGATGCGCGTACCGATCCCAACTTTGTTGTTATGGCGCGTACCGATGCGCTGGCGGTAGAAGGGCTGGAGGCAGCAATCGATCGCGCGCAGGCGTACGTCGAAGCGGGCGCTGACATGCTGTTCCCGGAGGCTATTACTGAGCTTGCGATGTACCGCCAGTTTGCTGACGCGGTGCAGGTGCCGATCCTCGCCAACATCACTGAATTTGGAGCCACGCCGCTGTTCACCACCGATGAACTGCGCAGCGCGAACGTCGCGATGGCGCTGTATCCGCTGTCGGCCTTTCGTGCCATGAACCGCGCTGCGGAAAAGGTGTACAACGTGCTGCGCCAGGAAGGGACGCAAAAGAGCGTCATCGACATTATGCAGACGCGAAACGAGCTGTACGAAAGCATCAATTACTACCAGTTCGAAGAGAAACTCGACGCGTTGTATACCAGGAAGTAGCCGTCGTAGACCGGATAAGGCGTAGCCGCCATCCGGCAATGAATTTGTATCCTACATATTATAAAAATGACGAGGACAATATGAGCGACACAACGATCCTGCAAAATAATACAAACGTCATCAAACCGAAAAAATCGGTTGCGCTGTCAGGCGTCGCCGCCGGAAATACCGCCCTGTGCACCGTCGGTAAAAGCGGTAACGACTTGCACTATCGCGGCTACGATATTCTCGACCTGGCGCAACAGTGCGAATTTGAAGAAGTGGCGCACCTGCTGATCCACGGAAAATTACCCACCCGTGATGAACTCAACGCCTACAAGATCAAATTAAAAGCGCTGCGTGGTCTGCCGGCAAACGTGCGTACCGTACTGGAAGCGCTGCCTGCCGCCTCGCACCCGATGGACGTGATGCGCACCGGCGTTTCCGCGCTGGGCTGTACGCTGCCGGAAAAAGAAGGGCACACCGTCTCCGGCGCGCGCGACATTGCCGACAAACTGCTGGCCTCGCTCAGTTCGATCCTGCTGTACTGGTATCACTACAGCCACAACGGCGAGCGCATTCAGCCTGAAACCGACGATGATTCTATTGGCGGTCACTTCCTGCATCTGCTGCATGGCGAAAAGCCGTCGGCAAGCTGGGAAAAAGCGATGCACATCTCGCTGGTGCTGTATGCCGAGCATGAATTCAACGCTTCCACCTTCACCAGTCGGGTGATTGCGGGGACAGGCTCGGATATGTATTCCGCGATTATCGGCGCGATTGGCGCACTGCGTGGGCCGAAACACGGCGGGGCGAACGAAGTGTCGCTGGAAATTCAGCAGCGCTATGAAACGCCGGATGAAGCCGAAGCGGATATCCGCAAACGCGTGGAAAACAAAGAAGTGGTGATTGGCTTTGGTCATCCGGTCTATACCATCGCCGACCCGCGTCATCAGGTGATCAAGCGTGTGGCAAAACAGCTTTCTCAGGAAGGCGGTTCGCTGAAAATGTACAACATCGCTGACCGTCTGGAAACCGTGATGTGGGACACCAAAAAGATGTTCCCCAACCTCGATTGGTTCTCGGCGGTCTCCTACAACATGATGGGTGTCCCGACCGAAATGTTCACTCCGCTGTTTGTCATCGCCCGCGTCACCGGCTGGGCGGCGCACATCATCGAACAGCGCCAGGACAACAAAATTATCCGTCCTTCCGCCAATTATACCGGCCCGGAAGATCGTGAATTTGTCCCGATTGAAAAACGTTGCTAATTCAAAAACCTCTAAAGATAAAAAACAGGAACCCATTTTATGTCTGCACATATTTCGAACGTCCGCCCAGAGTTTGACCGTGAAATCGTTGATATCGTTGATTACGTCATGAATTACGAGATCACCTCGAAGGTGGCGTACGACACCGCGCATTATTGCCTGCTCGACACTCTCGGCTGTGGCCTGGAAGCGCTGGAATATCCGGCCTGCAAAAAACTGCTGGGACCGGTGGTGCCGGGGACCGTGGTGCCGAACGGCGTTCGCGTGCCGGGCACCCAGTTCCAGCTCGATCCGGTGCAGGCGGCGTTTAACATCGGTGCAATGATCCGCTGGCTGGACTTCAACGACACCTGGCTTGCCGCTGAATGGGGTCATCCTTCCGATAACCTCGGTGGTATTCTGGCGACGGCTGACTGGCTATCGCGCAATGCGGTAGCGACGGGTAAAGCGCCGCTGACCATGAAAACGGTGCTGACCGGTATGATAAAGGCCCATGAAATACAGGGCTGTATCGCGCTGGAAAACTCATTTAACCGCGTTGGTCTGGATCATGTTCTGCTGGTGAAAGTGGCCTCGACCGCCGTGGTAGCCGAGATGCTGGGATTGACCCGCGATGAGATCCTTAATGCAGTCTCGCTGGCGTGGGTCGACGGTCAGTCGCTGCGTACCTACCGTCATGCGCCGAATACCGGCACGCGCAAATCCTGGGCGGCAGGGGATGCGACCTCCCGCGCAGTCCGTCTGGCGCTGATGGCCAAAACCGGTGAGATGGGGTATCCGTCTGCGCTGACGGCGAAAACCTGGGGCTTCTATGATGTTTCCTTCAAAGGGGAATCATTCCGCTTCCAGCGTCCGTACGGCTCCTACGTGATGGAAAACGTGCTGTTTAAAATCTCATTCCCGGCTGAGTTCCACTCGCAAACTGCAGTAGAAGCCGCAATGACGCTGCATGAAAAACTGCAGGCCGCCGGTAAGACTGCAGCCGATATCGAAAAAGTGACTATTCGCACGCACGAAGCCTGCATTCGCATCATCGACAAAAAAGGCCCTCTGGATAATCCGGCGGATCGCGATCACTGCATTCAGTACATGGTCGCCATTCCTCTGCTGTTCGGACGCTTAACGGCGGCTGATTACGAAGACGGTGTGGCACAGGACAAGCGCATCGATACTCTGCGTGAGAAGATCAACTGCTTCGAAGATCCGGCCTTTACCGCCGATTATCACAACCCGGAAAAACGCGCCATCGCCAACGCCATCACCCTGGAATTTACCGATGGCACCCGCTTTGATGAAGAAGTGGTGGAATACCCTATCGGCCACGCGCGTCGTCGTACTGACGGCATGCCGAAGCTGGTCGAGAAATTCAAAATCAATCTGGCACGCCAGTTCCCGACCCGCCAGCAACAGCGCATTCTGGATGTCTCCCTGGACAGAGCCCGCCTGGAGCAGATGCCGGTTAATGAGTATATGGACCTCTACGTCATTTAAGCGCGCAGGCTTAACAGGAGAGCATGATGTCTTTTAACGAATTTTATCAGCGTTCTGTTACTCAACCAGAGTCATTCTGGGCCGAGCAGGCCCAGCGTATTGACTGGCAGCAGCCGTTCACTCAGGTGCTGGATAGCAGCCATCCGCCGTTTGCCCGCTGGTTTTGCGGCGGGACGACCAATCTGTGCCATAACGCCATCGACCGTTGGCTGGAGAAACAACCTGATGCGCTGGCGCTGATTGCTGTGTCATCAGAAACCGAAGAAGAGCGCACGTTTACCTTCCGCCAACTGCATGACGAGGTGAATATCGCGGCGGCAATGCTGCTGTCGCTGGGCGTGCAGCGCGGCGATCGGGTGCTTGTGTATATGCCGATGATCGCCGAGGCGCACATTACGCTGCTAGCCTGCGCACGAATTGGCGCGATCCATTCGGTGGTGTTCGGTGGCTTCGCATCGCACAGCGTGGCGGCGCGAATTGACGACGCCCGACCGGTGGTTATCGTCTCGGCAGATGCCGGGGCGCGCGGGGGCAAGATCCTGCCGTACAAAAAGCTGCTCGATGATGCGATCAATCAGGCGCAGCATCAGCCGCGCCACGTGGTGTTGGTCGATCGCGGTCTGGCGAAAATGGCGCGGGTTGAGGGGCGTGACCTCGATTTTGCCGCGCTGCGCCAACAACATCTCGGCGCGAGCGTGCCGGTGACCTGGCTGGAATCGAACGAAACGTCCTGTATTCTCTACACCTCCGGGACAACCGGGAAACCGAAAGGCGTGCAGCGTGATGTTGGCGGCTACGCGGTGGCGCTGGCGACCTCGATGGACACTATTTTCGGCGGCAAAGCGGGCGGCGTGTTCTTCTGCGCGTCGGATATTGGCTGGGTGGTTGGGCATTCCTACATCGTCTATGCCCCGCTGCTGGCGGGGATGGCGACGGTGGTTTACGAAGGGCTGCCAACGTACCCGGACTGCGGCGTATGGTGGAAGATTGTTGAGAAGTATCAGGTCAGCCGGATGTTCTCGGCACCCACTGCCATCCGCGTGCTGAAGAAATTCCCCACCGCGCAAATCCGCAATCACGATCTCTCGTCGCTGGAGGTGCTGTATCTGGCGGGAGAACCGCTGGATGAACCGACCGCGAGTTGGGTCACGGAAACGCTGGGTGTCCCGGTTATCGACAACTACTGGCAGACCGAATCCGGCTGGCCGATTATGGCGATCGCCCGCGGGCTGGACGACAGACCGTCGCGGCTGGGCAGCCCCGGCGTGCCGATGTACGGCTACAACGTACAATTGCTCAATGAAGTCACTGGCGAACCCTGCGCGGCGAACGAAAAGGGCATGTTGGTGATTGAAGGACCGCTGCCGCCGGGCTGCATTCAAACTATCTGGGGCGATGACGCGCGCTTTGTGAATACCTACTGGTCGCTGTTTTCTCGCCAGGTGTACGCCACCTTTGACTGGGGCATTCGCGACGCCGATGGCTATTACTTCATCCTGGGCCGTACGGATGATGTGATAAACGTTGCAGGACATCGACTGGGCACGCGCGAGATAGAGGAGAGTATTTCCAGCTATCCGAACGTCGCGGAAGTGGCGGTGGTCGGCGTGAAGGATGCGCTGAAAGGGCAGGTGGCGGTGGCGTTTGTCATTCCGAAACAGAGCGACAGCCTGGAAGATCGCGACATCGCGCATTCGGAAGAAAAGGCGATTATGGCGCTGGTGGACAGCCAGATTGGTAACTTTGGCCGTCCGGCACACGTCTGGTTTGTGTCGCAACTGCCGAAAACGCGTTCTGGCAAAATGCTCAGGCGCACGATCCAGGCGATCTGTGAAGGCCGCGATCCCGGCGATCTCACGACAATTGACGATCCCGCATCGTTGCAGCAAATTCGCCAGGCAATAGAAGAGTAATTCTCGTTAAATGGCCCGGTTTCGCCATGCGTACCGGGCCTAAGTCTTACTTATTCTCTTTCTTATACGGTCCATGATAGTAATCAAACGGCGCATAAACCGTATCGACCACGAAAGATAACGGCACATCGATAAATAACAGCGCTAAATCAAAATAGTTATAATCGTAAGCGCCCGGATTTTTTATTTTTTCAATGTCGTGGTGCATACCCACGTAATACGTGTTTGAGTCCTCACCTTCCGTGCGTGCATTAATGCTGCCACATCCTGAAAGTAATGCGCTGATAAATAGCGCCATTACCGCAACCGTCTTTCTGCTCATGTTATGACCTGGCTTATCGTCCCGTTTTACCATAACGGTAGAAAAGCGGCTTTTTGCCAGCAGAACTTAAGCTACCAGGTCAGGCTGATCAAGCGGCTAATCATGGTGCGGGGGTTGCCCCCGTAAGCCGGGTAAGCCGCGCGCGGTGCATCCGGCATGACACCTTATATTGACGGCTCTACTTTATAATTTTGGTAATAGTACTCTCTGTCTCTTTCATTAATGGTTCTGATAACCCGACAGGGAACCCCCACGGCCACGACATCTGCCGGAATGTCTTTTGTGACTACGCTCCCCGCGCCGATAACAGAATTATCGCCAATCGTTATGCCGGGATTGATGACTACGTTACTGCCAATCCATACGTTATTGCCGATGGTGATCGGAAAGGAAAACATCTCTCCGGATTTCCTTAATTCATGATGGACAGGGTGACCCGTTACAATGATCGTGACGTTGGGCGCAATTAAAACGTTATCGCCGATGGTGACCGTGTAATCATCCACAATAGTAAAGTTAAAATTGGCGTAGAAGTTTTTGCCAATGTGAATATTGCTCCCGTACGAGAAATAAATGGGGGGCTCAATCCACGCATTTTCTCCCACGGTGGCAAACATTTCACGAATCAGTGTTTCCCTCTTTTTAACCTCCGATGGACGCGTGTGGTTAAATTCATACATCAACTCTTTTCCGCGCAGTCTCTCTTCCGGCAACCCCTCGCACATATCGGTAAACAGCTTGCCTGCTTTTAATCTGTCTCTCATAGAAATGCTCATCGAAGATATTCCTTCCCTGTCATTCGTCTTCAGACTTGTTTACTTGCTGGGGTGAAAACGCGGGAAAATGGCCCCGGCCCACTAAGGGTAAATACGGAAATCAGTGTGAAGCTCAGCGCGATCACCCCCAGCACCAGATAAGCTCCCTGGAAACCAATACTCTCATACATTTTTCCGGCCAGAACTGACATGAAAATCATTGCTAACTGTTTGAAGAAACAGAAACACACCAGGTAAATCGTCGCCGAGAAGCGCACCTCAAACTGACTGGTGATGTATTTGAAGCAACCGACAATCAGGAACGGTATCTCAAACATATGTAACGTTTTGAGGATAACGACCTCCAGCGCAGAGGTGGCGAATGAGGATCCGATGATCCGCACCGACATGATCGCACCGGCCAGCAGCAGGGCGTTCTTTCCGCCGATGCGATTCACAATCAGCGGCGCAAAGAACATGATCGAGGCGTTGAGTAATTCCCCCATGGTCGTGACGTAGCCAAACACACGGGTGCCCTGTTCGCCGGTGGCAAAGAACGAGGTAAAGAAGTTGGCGAACTGCTGGTCAAACACATCATAAGTACAGGAAACGCCGACCACGTAAAGGGAGAGGAACCAGAGTTTCGGTTGTTTGAATAACTCCAGCGCCAGTTTCAGGCTGAATGCCGAGTTGTTGGCGCCTACCGCATCCGCGACTTTTGCAGATGAGGGGGCATCTGTTTTTGAAAAGAGCAGCAGCAATGCCAGAATGACCGCACAGCCAGAACCTAACCAGAAGACGAACTGGTTATTGATGGTGAACATAATCCCGGCAATCGAGGCGCACAGCGCCCAGCCCACGCAGCCAAACATGCGCGCGCGACCAAATTCAAAGTTGCTTCGGCGGCTGGCCTTTTCAATATAGGCTTCAATCGCCGGAGCGCCGGCATTGTAAATAAAGCCAAGATAAATCCCGCCGACAATCGAACCCAGTAAAATATTAACCTGTAATAACGGGCCAAAAACGTAAATAAAGAACGGGGCAAACATTACCAGCATTCCGGTAATTACCCACAGCAGGTGTTTACGCAGGCCAAGCTTATCGGAAAGCAGTCCGAAAACAGGCTGGAATAATAACGAAAACAGTGAAATACAGGCGAAAATGATCCCGGTGTCACCTTTGCTGATATGGTTTACATCGTGTAACCAGATAGGGAAGAAGGGGAAATAAGCACCCATAATGAAAAAGTAAAAGAAGAAGAAAAAGCCGAACATCCAAAAGTTAGTGTTTTTTAAATAATACATAACAGACTTCCTTACTATGAATGCGGGCAGGCACCAACCTGCCCGATTTTTATTATTATTTTTGGCCCCAGACGAACTGGTAGTGGTAGCGTCCGGTGCTCAGCAGAAATTCCGGCGACACGGAAGGACTCCACGAATCATCGCCGCCGACGCCCATATGAAAGCCATCAATATTGAGCCAGGTGCCCGCTTCCGGCTGCAGCAGATGGCGGTGACTGGTTTCCATCAGTTGCTGCTGGCTAAAGCGGCTGATATTGAACAGGAAGTCTCCGCGCCACTGGTGCGCACCGTAGTGCAGTTCGCGTGTGCCGCAGCGCAGACCGTTTTCGCTCGGGAAAACATACGGGGTGTACATCTCATCAAGCGACAGATCCCAGCGATCGAAACAGGCGGCGCTCAGGCGATCCGGGTAGTTCTCATGCGGGCCGAGACCTAACCAGTTCACTCGCTCTGCGACCTGTGCCAGTTGGCAGCTTAGGCCGATGCGGGCCGGATGCGGCGTACCGCTGGCGACATCGACATCCACCGTTATCTGCATTTCACCATTGCCGTCAATACGGTAGGACTTACGGCTGATAAACAGAGTGTTGCCCTGATATTGCCAGGCATGTTCGGTGGTAATCAGCACTGCATTTCTTAGCGTGTCGGCAGCACAGTACAGTAACGTTGCCTCGACCTGATAATGACCGGCGGCCTTCCAGCGTTCAACCCAGGCATTAGGGTCGATGCGGGTTGACTCGCTCACGCCGATGTCGTTGTCCAACGGCGCACGGGTGAACTGGTCAGTGAGCGGGGTTAACAACTGAGGTTTATCACCAATCCAGTATTGTGTTAGCAGGCCAGACTGACGATCGAATTGCCAGCGCTTGTCGTTGACCGCCGCAGTAAAGGTACTCTCGCTAACGTTCAGTTGTGGCGTGGTGCTGATACGTGGTGGCTGTGCCTGGCTGAGTTTTTCTTCCAGCTTCCACTGCTGCCAGGCGCTGATATGGCCGGTATCTGACCACGCGGTTGCCACAGGCTGCTCTACACGCACCGTCAGCCAGAGCTGACCTGCGGTTTCCGGCATCGGGACATCTGGCAGGGTAATCACCTGGCGGCCCTGCGGGGCGATATCCAGCACGATTTCTCCGGCGGCCAGCGGATTACCGTCCTGGGTTATTGTCCAGTGCAGAATCTCGTTATCGCTGCGGCGGAACAGATATTCGCTGGTCACTTCAATCTGGCGTTCAGCGCCCGACAGTAACGTGAACTGGAAAAACTGCTGTTCATGTTTGGCCTCATATAACGCCGGGTGCGGGGTACGATCGGCGAACACCAGTCCGTTCATGCAAAACTGACGATCGTTAGGCGTGTCGCCAAAGTCACCGCCGTAGGCTGACCACGCCTTGCCGTTCTCATCATATTTAATTAGCGACTGATCCACCCAATCCCAGACAAACCCGCCCTGCAGGCGCGGATATTGACGGAACGCTTGCCAGTATTTGGCGAAGCCGCCAAAACTGTTGCCCATGGCGTGGGCGTATTCGCAGAGGATCAGCGGACGCTGTTCGCCGGGCATCGACAGCCACTTTTTAATCGACCATTTCGGTACCGCCGGGAAGGGCTGGTCCTGATCGACGCGGGCGTACATTGGGCAAATAATGTCGGTCGCCGCGGTATTTGCGCCGCCACCTTCATACTGTACTGGACGTGACGGATCGTCGGATTTTATCCAACGGTAGAGGGCGTCGTGGTTCGCGCCGTGACCGGATTCATTGCCCAGCGACCAGATGATAATGCTCGGGTGGTTGCGATCGCGCTGCACCATGCGCGTGACGCGCTGGCTCATGGCTGGCAACCATGCGGGATCGTCGGTGAGGCGATTCATCGGCACCATGCCGTGGGTTTCAATGTTGGCTTCGTCAACCACATACAGGCCGTAGCGATCGCACAGGGTGTACCACAACGGATGGTTCGGGTAATGGGAGCAGCGCACGGCATTAAAGTTGTTCTGCTTCATCAGCAGAATATCCTGCACCATCGTCGCCTCGTCCATCACCTGACCGTTGACCGGGTGATGCTCATGACGGTTGGTGCCGCGAATCAACAGTGGCTTACCGTTTAACAGCAGCAGGCCGTTTTCGATACGAACCTGACGAAAGCCAACGTCACAGGCTTCCGCTTCAATCAGCACTCCGTTAGCGGTGCGTAACTGGACAACGGCGCGGTACAGATTGGGCGTTTCGGCACTCCACAGCGCCGGGTTTTCGACGTTCAGGTGCAGGGTAACCCGGTCATGATAAGCGCCGCGTTCATCAACGATCTCGCTGCCGAGCGGGGAGGTCGTTTCGTGAGTGAGCGTTTTACCTTCCCACAATTGCAGAGTGACGCGTAAATCTTCGCTCTCGTTGCCCGCCACCCTGACTTCCGCTTCCAGCACTGCGCGACTGAAGTCGTCGTTAAAGCGGGTGTTAATGCGCAGGTCACTGATTTGCGTAGTGGGCTTGTGCAGCAGGGAGACATCGCGAAAGATACCGCTCATCCGCCACATGTCCTGGTCTTCCAGATAGCTGCCGTCGCTCCAGCGCAGCACCATGACGGCCAGGCGGTTTTCGCCGCTCAGTAGATAATCGCTAAGATCGAATTCAGACGGCAGGCGGCTGTCCTGACCGTAGCCGACCCAACGACCGTTGCACCACAGATGAAACGCGGAATTGACGCCGTCAAAAATAATGCGCGTCTGCCCCTCATCTAACCACGCGTCTTCAATATTAAATGTGAGCGAGTAACACCCTGTAGGGTTTTCCGCTGGAACATGAGGGGGATTAACCGGGATCGGGTAGGTGACGTTGGTATAAATCGGCGCATCGTAACCGTCCATCTGCCAGTTAGAGGGGACGTTGATAGTGTCAGCCTGTGGTAGATCGTTTGTCAGCCAGCTTTCCGGCACTGCCTCCGGCGCGGGAAACCAGGCGAACTGCCATTTGCCATTCAGCGAGCGTAACTGAGTCGAGCGCTGATTGATACGCGCATCATCCGCTGAGCGCCAGCTACAGAACGGCGGGTGCGCCTCCAGACGGTTGAGTTGCGTGACGCCGGGATTTTCCCAGTCACGGCGGGCCAGAACAGCGGAGAGTGAATCTGTGTTCAGGTTCATAACGGTATCCTGTTTGAATTTGTTATTCGCTCACAATTTCAATCAAAATACGGATAAGCGATCCCAACTGTAAAGGATGGGGCGTTCAATGAGTGAACTGACTCACACAATTGTTATGCGTTCACAATTTAGGTGCGAGCTGAGAAACTTGCCGCGCGAGCTGGATCAGTGAATTCGCCAGCGCCTGGGGAGAGGTGGTTTGCGTATCGGGAGGCAGAACCGTTTTGCGCTTAACCAAAGTTACGGGCAGCAGTTGGTTGCCCACGGTTGATTCGCCACGGGGAATTTGCAGCAGCCTGTCGACGCTGGTTTCACCCAATAACGGAAAATCCTGCCTGATAGTGGTCAGCGGTGGGATGTAGCAGGCGCTGTCTTCGGTGTCATCGTAGCCGATTACCGAGATATCCACCGCTACACGCAGACCGAACTCGCTGATTGCTCGCATCGCCCCCAGCGCCATTTGATCGTTGGCAACCAGCACAGCGGTGGGGAGATTACCGCTATTGAGCATATGCAGCGTTTGCTGAAAACCAGACATCGCGCTCCAGTCGCCTTCCAGTTCAGCTACGGGTTGCAGCTGGTAGTGCGCCAGATACTTGTGCCAGCCCGCGTGCCGGAGCCTTGCCGATACCGAAGTATGAGGCCCGCTCAGCAGGGCGATACGCTGATGCCCGTACTGAACCAGATGTTCAACGCCGAGGCGCGCGCCGTCGTCATGGGAGAAAATCACGCTGTTAATTGGCGTCTGGTCAGAGACATCGAGAAACAGCACTGGCACCGTGCCACAGGAGGCGGCCACGGCAATGGCGTCTTTTTCATCCAGCGGATAATTGATGATAAGCCCGGTTACGCGTTGAGAAAGCAGGTTGTGGACCGCGGCTTTACATGCCTCTACGCCGCTGCGCTCGACCATGGCGATCACCACGCTGGCGCCAGACTGGTCGGCGCGGGATTTTATGGCAGCAACGATTTGTGAGGGGGCGTGCAGGGCAAGGTTCGCCGTCACAACGCCAATCAGCGGCGTCTGTTTGCCTGCCAACTGCTGTGCGACGCGGTTAGGGATGTAATTGAGTTCCGCCATCGCGGCCTCAACTTTCTGTCGGGTTTTTGCGGAAACGTGGCTGGCCTGATTCACGACGCGCGAGACGGTCTGGTAAGAGACTCCTGCATGGTCTGCTACATCGTACAACGTTACCGGTTTCACGTTTATCACCCCTGTCATGTCGTTATCTGCACGCTATGATGCCACAGCGAGGCGGTTTTGGGGGATTTGCTCATTGGTTCTGCGAGGCGCATTCCAGGGTTGCGGATCGTGTGCTAGAGGATTTATCGTCGTGATGTTTAGAGCCTATCCCATTAGGACTATTTTGCTTGCCATTTTGAACCTGGACGGTGCTCAGAATCCTCACGTACTGCGTGTACGCTCCGGTTCTTCCGCGCTGACCGTGTTCAAACTGTCTGCGCCAATAACGCCTACTGGGATAGGCTCTTATACAGAATAAAAAAGAGAGGAAATCGTGAGCGACTCTGCGGCAAATAATATTCTGTCCATCTACCGACGCCATGCGGATGCCTTTGCCAGCCAGCGCTCGCGCACCTTGTTCGAGAAAAACTGGTTGGACAAGTTCATCACCGTGATGGGCGGGCAGGGCAGTATTGTGGATATTGGCTGCGGCAACGGTCTGCCGATTGCCGGTTATTTTATCCAGCAAGGCTTTCAGCTTACGGGCGTTGATGGTTCCGCGGCGATGCTGGCGCGCGCCCGGCAATCTTTTCCCGCACAGCGCTGGCTGGAGCAGGATATGCGCAAGCTGGCGCTCAACGAAACTTTTGACGGTCTGATCGCGTGGGACAGCTTTTTCCATTTAACCCAGCGGGACCAACAAAAGATGTTCCCGATTTTTGACCGTCTCAGCCATCCCGGTAGCGCGCTGATGTTTACCAGCGGTACGGATAACGGCATCGCCATGGGGCAATTTGAGGGCGAGCCGCTGTTTCACGCTAGCCTCGCACCGGATGAATACCGCGCATTGCTGTCAGCGCATGGCTTTGTGGTGGTCGAGATGGTGATGGAAGATCCGCACTGCGCCGGGCACACCATCTGGCTGGCGAAAAAAAGCGGTTAAACGCCACGAAAGGTTTTGCGCCATTCAGCCGGACTGACGCCAAAGTGGGATTTAAAATGCTGACGCCAGGTGACGGGCGACTGAAATCCGACCTGCTCAGCGATGCGCTCAACGGGCAACGAGCTGGATTCCAGCAACGTCTGGCTACGGCGCAGGCGCTCGGCAATCAGCCATTCCGCGACGCTCGACCCGGTAGCCTTCATAAAGTGGCGGGTTAGGGTGCGACGACTCATCATCACCCGCTGGGCCAGAACGTCGAGATTTTGGGGTTCGTGGAGATGCTGGCGCAAATAGTCGAGCAGGGCGTTGATGCGCTGATCTTGGGTGTTTTTCGCTACCGGTTGTTCGATAAACTGCGCCTGACCGCCCTCACGATGTGGCGGCACAATCATCCGTCGGGCAATCTGATTCGCCACCGTGCTACCAAAACGCTGGCGGATAACGTACAGGCAGCAATCCAGCGCGGCGGCGGTGCCTGCCGAGGTAATAATGCCGTCATCATCTACATACAGGGCGTTGATATCCAGACGAGCCGCCGGGAAGCGGGCCTGAAAATCCCGTTCGAACTCCCAGTGTGTGGCCGCCCGTTTGCCATCCAGCAGACTGGCATAGCCAAGGACAAATGCACCCAGACACAGCCCGACAATCTGCGCGCCGTTTTGTCGCGCACTGTTGAGTGCGTCAAGCAGGTTTTGTGGCGGGCGATGCGCCGTGGTGCCCCAGTAGGGGATCACCACGATATCGGCGGTTTCCACAGCCTCAAAACCATGAGCTGCGGTAATGGAGAAGCCATCCTGCGAGGAGACGATGCCGGGCTGTTCGGCGCACAGTTGCACCTCAAAGCGCTTTTTCACCGCCACTTTGTCACTGAAAATGATGCACGGCACCGAAAAGTGAAACGGGCTGAAATCTTCCACGGCAACAATGGCAACGGTAAGCGGCTGCATACGATTCCTCTGCGGGCATTAAAACGTCAGGGTTTCGCCATCTTCCGGCACGTTAACGAATTGCGCAATCTGGTTGTCGCGTGCGTACTCTTTCAGCGCCGCGCGGGTCAGCAGACAGTGGTTAATCGCTTCCATATGCGTTGCCACAATTTGTGCTTCGGGTAGCGTGAAGTGGGTTTTCAGCACATCTTCCGCGCCCATAATGATTGGCCCAAAACCGATGACGTGGGCAAATCCCGCATTCAGTACTACCACGCCGGGTTGGAAATTCCGCATGTTGGTTTCCACCTCGTCGCGCCAGATGGTGTCGCCGACCAAATACAGCGTTTTTTCCGCCGGATGCTGGAAGATAATTCCGCAGGCTTCGCCTAAGCGTTCCGCCATTTGCGGGATGGCGTAAGCGCGATCGGAGCCGTGCTGACCGCCGGTTTTACGCAGGGTGATGTCGCCCAGCATGGTGTTGTGTGTCAGGACGGTCAGTTGCGTGAAACCCTGACCTCGCAGCACCTGCGCATCCTGCTCATTTTGTACATAGATCGGTTTGTCTTTCGGCACAATGCGAGCCGCAGACTCATCCCAGTGATCTTCATGCAGATGGGTCACGATCAGCGCGTCGACGTTGAGCAGGGTTGCGATATCAACGGGTAGATCGACGGTTGGGTTGCGGATCTCCGCGCGTGCCGTTCCGGCAAAACCCGCATACGCGCCTTTCGCTGCCAGCATCGGATCGATCAGAAAAGTCATTCCACCAAAGGTGATGCGCTGCGTAGCGTTACGAATTTGCGTGATGTTCATGGTGTTTGCTCCACGTGTTGGGTCAGTGGTGTCATCGTAGAGTGTTGTCCAGAAGATGAATGTGGGCAAATGGGCGAGTAGCGATGAGATCGGGCCAATAGAGTAAGAATAATCTAATTAAAAAATATAAAAAATCCTAAAATGCAATAGGAATGAAGTGAAACAGCACTTAATGTCTTTACTTTTGTTTACATTTTGTGCTTTTTTAAAATGGTCGGCTGTGCTTTGCAGTCAAGTTCGCTTTCGTACTTTTTTTGGGGGTTGGGGTGAAGTTCAGGGATGAAAGAAAGTTGGCATTACTGATTGGGATGTTAATTTTGCCGTTCACAACTGTTTCTGCCGCACCACTCTCTCCTGCGGATCGTAATACCATTCAGCAGCAACAGCAGCAGCTACTTAATGAAAACCAGCGCCAGCGTGAAGAGCTGGAGCGTAGCGTTACGCTGCCTGAAACCGTAACGCCGAAAACGCCAGCCCGGGCTGAAGGGCCGTGTTTTATGATTTCACGCATTGATATTGACGGCGCAACGAAGTTGTCCGCCGCTGCCTCGGCAAAGCTTATCGCGCCGTGGGTGAATCAATGCCTGGATATTCCCCGGCTGACGGAACTGACAAATGCAATTTCCGACTGGTATATCAGTCGAGGCTATATCACCAGTCGTGCCTTTTTAACCGAACAGGATCTCTCATCCGGGGTGCTGCATATCGCGGTGCTTGAGGGGAAATTGCAGCAAATACGTCTGGAAGGCGTCCCATCGCGCACTCTGCTGATGACCTTTCCCGGAATGGAAGGAAAAATTCTCAATCTGCGTGACATTGAACAGGGGATGGAGCAGTTGAACCGGGTTCGCCAGACGCCGGTGGAAATTGAAATTTTGCCGGGCAGTCAGCAGGGGTTCTCAATAGTTAACCTCACCGCCACGCCAGAATTTCCACTCAGTGGTTCAGTGAGTTTTGATAACAGCGGGCAAAAGAGCACCGGAACCGGGCAACTCAGTGGTGCATTATTTTTCAATAATATGCTCGGCCTGGCAGATAAATGGTTTATCAGCGGCGGACGCAGCAGCGATTTTTCCAGTAGCAAAGATGCGCAGAACTTTGCAGCCGGCGTGAGTATTCCTTATGGCTACGGACTGCTTGATTACAGTTACAGCTGGAGTAACTACCTCAGCACTATTGATAACAATGGTTATGCCTGGCGTTCCACTGGTGATAGCGAAACCCATCGGTTGAACGGATCCTGGGTTTTGTTTCGCAATGGTGATGTCAAGACCGCTGCATCGCTGGGTCTCACGCATCGAATTAACCGTAATAGATTGAATGATGTCCTGCTGGAAACCAGTAGCCGCAAGCTTTCCAGCGTTTCGCTGGGCATCAACCATACGCAAAAAATTGCTTCTGGCGTTGCGACGTTTAACCCTTCATTCACCCAGGGCGTGCCGTGGTTTGGCGCAGAGGATGACAACGATAAACAGGGGGATGTGCCAAGGGCGGAATTTCGCAAATGGAGCGTCAATGGCAGTTTTCAGCGCCCGTTGGCTGAAAGACTGTGGTGGCTTAGCAGCGTCTATTTTCAATGGTCTGTGGACCGACTCTACGGCAGTGAACGCCTGACGTTGGGCGGAGAAACCTCAGTTCGCGGTTTTAAAGAACAATACATTTCTGGAGATAACGGCGGTTACTGGCGAAATGAAGTGAATTATTCGCTGTTTACGCTGCCGGTATTCGGACAGATTGGCGCGATGGCGGCATTCGACGGCGGCTGGCTGAAACAGGATAGTGTTGACAGGTATGCTTCCGGCACGTTGTGGGGGGCAGCGCTGGGATTAACCAGCTCAGGGCGCTGGTTCTCCAGTCAGTTTACCGTAGGAACGCCAGTTAACTATCCGGACTGGGTGGCACCGGATCATCTCAATGTGTATTACCGCGTTGCTGTGGCATTTTAAGGAACAAGGGTGATGAAAAAGGATCAGGTTCGTTTTTCCCAGCGTTTGTTAAGTGGCGTGTTGAGTGTCCTGCTGGCTACCCAACCGTTGCTCCCGGCGATGGCTGCCACCATCACGCCTGAAGGCAATACACAAATGGATAAAGCCGCCAATGGTGTTCCGGTGGTGAATATTGCTACGCCGAACCAGTCCGGGATTTCACACAACAAATATAACGACTACAACGTGGGAAAAGAGGGGCTTATCCTCAACAACGCGACCGGGCAATTTACCCAAACCCAGCTCGGCGGCATCATCCAGAATAACCCGAACCTACAGCCAGGAAAGGAAGCTTCAGGGATCATCAACGAAGTTACCGGCGCTAACCGTTCGCAGCTGCAGGGCTATACCGAAGTCGCGGGGAAAGCCGCCAACGTCATGGTCGCTAACCCCTATGGCATTACCTGTAATGGTTGTGGATTTATCAATACGCCTAACGCCACCCTGACCACCGGCAAACCTGTGTTGGACGCCAACGGCAACCTGCAGTCGCTGGATGTAAGCAAGGGCAGTATTACCATCGAAGGTAAGGGGCTGGATGGTAGCCAGAGCGATGCAGTGTCGATTATTGCCCGCGCCACGGAAATTAATGCTGCGCTACACGCCAAAGATTTGACAGTTATCGCAGGGGCGAATCGCGTTGCGGCGAATGGCCAGACGAGCCCGCTGAATGGCGAAGGAGAAGCACCGAAAATCGCGGTAGATACCGGCGCGTTAGGCGGCATGTATGCTAATCGAATTCATTTGGTCTCCAGCGAGAAAGGCCTGGGGGTCAACCTCGGGAATCTGAATGCCCGTCAGGGGGATATCACCCTCAATGCTAACGGGAAATTAACGATCGGCAACAGTCTGGCAAATGGTGGTCTTTCCGCCAGGGGCGAAGGCGTCACGTTGACCGGCAGTCATAAGACCGCAAGCGGGATGGTCATCAACAGCACCGGGGCGTTAGCGCTACAGGATGCAAATCTCTCCAGCGGCGCAAACGTGCAGCTGGGCAGCGATGGTAGGGTGACGATCGATGGTGGCGGAGTTGCCGCAGCTGGTGAGTTGCAGGTGTCTGCTAAACAGGATATAGCCGTTGCCGCAACCACTCTGGTTAGCCAGAAAAACACCTCACTACGCAGTGACGGTTCGCTGACAATCACCGACGGCAGCCTGACCAGTAAAGAAAAACTGGATATCGCGGGTACTAATGGGCTGACGCTGACACGTTCCACGCTGGGTAGTGATGCTGATGTTAGTCTTAACAGTAACGGCGATCTGTCGGCGAAAGGGGGATTGCTCTCTGCAGGTAACGAATTAACGCTGAAGGCACAGCGCATAACACTGGATAACGCCAGTCGGGCCGATGCGAAAGGCGCATTAAACCTGACCGGTAGCGAAATGAATAACCAGGGACAGATCAATGCGGTAGGCGCGTTGTCCCTTTCCGGTGAGCACCTCGTTAATGGTGGTCAACTGGCTACAAACGGCAGTCTTGATGCTTCTGTCAGCAGCCTTAACAACGCAGGTCTGATGCAGGGTAACAGCGTATCGGTCCACAGCGGGTCGCTGGATAATTCCGGTACGCTGGTGAGCGGCAGCCTGCTTTCAGTACAGACGACAACGCTGAATCAGCAGGGGACGCTGAGCGCGAAAAGTGATGCGGATATCCGGGCTGATGCCACGCTGTATAACAGCGGGAAGCTGCTTTTCGAAGGCGCATTAACGGTGCGGGCCGCTACGGTCGAACAACAGGGTATCTTCTCCGGCGACCAGGCATTGACCATCAATGCAGAGAGCCTCAACGCAGCGAAAGACTCGCTTATCACCGGACAAAAATCTATACAGATAAACGCTGCGCATAACCTTGGCCTGAACGGTCAGGTTAATGCGGCAGGTGCGCTTGGAGTTAGTGCAAAACAGTTGACGACCGGCAAAGACGGTCATCTGCAGAGTGGCCAGGACCTCGCGATAAATGGCGATAACGTGACGCTGGACGGTGTGCAGGCGGCAAAAGGTTCGCTGGACGTAACGGCAGACAGGCTCAGCCATGGCGGAAAATCCACGGGTACGCACGTTGGTTTCAGCGCGCAGCAGTCAGTTGATAACCATGGCGAACTGTTGGCAGACACCCTGACGCTCAGCGCGGCGACACTGACTCATAGCGGCAGCGCCAGCGCTGAACGCATCTCGATTATTGCACCTGAACTGCTGACCAGCAGCGGCTCTCTGATAGCCGACACGCTAACTCTCCACAGTCAGCATGCTGTGAATAGCGGTCTGATGCAGGGCAACGCGGCAATGGACCTGCAGATTGATAAGTTAGATAACCTTAGCGGCGGCTCGCTCTATGCCAGGCATTCTCTGGCGCTGGATATACCGTATCTGACCAACCATGGGCTGATTACCACCGACGGTTCATTGGACCTCAACGGTCGCCAGTTGGTTAACACGGGAGAAATTAACGGCGTTAATCTGCAAAGTAATTATGCGACGGTAAAAAACGAAGCCGCAGGGCGCCTGCTGGCGGACGCCTCATTATCTGTTAACGGACAGCAGACAGATAACCTTGGGCTCATGGCCGCCGATACGCTAGCGCTGAACAGTCAGGACGTGAAAAACGACGGTAATGTGTTGTCGGTGGGTGAATTGAGCCTGAAGAATCAGACCCTGCACAACACCGGCTTGCTGCAGGGCGGCACGCTGAGTCTGGACGCAAATACGTGGCAAAACAGCGGTAATGCGCTGGGTGAAGCAGGGGTGACGGCAACAGTACACGACGCGTTCACTAACCAGGGCAAGGTACTCAGTCAACAAGGTATGACCGTGCATGCCGCCAGTGCGAATAACAGCGGAATGCTGGCGGCGAAGGTGCTGGCATTATACGGCGATCTCAGCAACAGTGGGATCCTGCAAGGGAATCAGGCGCTCGCTTGGGATGGCAATCGCTTCACTAACCTTGCTGGTGGGCAGGTGACCAGCGGCGAAGATCTACAGCTCAGCGGAAAACGTTTCGAAAATGATGGCCAACTGGAGGGCCGTACGGCGGTAATTAGACTGGATAGCCTGCGCAATGGCGGTAGCGTTCAGGCTCTGGACAGCCTGAAGATTAAGGCTAACGGGCGACTGGATAATCAGGGATCGCTGCGCAGTCTCAACCTGTTTGAGTTGGCTGCGGCGCAGTTGTTTAACGACAAAACGATTGCAGCAAAATCCCTTAGTATTTTCGCGCCGGAGCTGGTGAATAACGGCATTGTGCAGGGTAATTCGGCGCTACAGCTCACCACCCGCAATCTGTTCAATGGTCAGCAGGGGCAATTGGTTAGCGGCGCGGGGCTGGATTTAGGCCTCGACTCGCTGGAAAACCACGGTCTGCTGTTGACGAATACCGACTTCACGCTGCGCGGCAGCAAATTAATTAACGCAGGTGATATTCAGGCCGATTCCCTGAACCTGACGCTGGCAAACTCGGTTGAAAACCTGGGGAGCCTGGTGGCGAAACAGGGGGCGTCGATGAATACTGCATCCCTGGATAACCGCGGTACGCTGGCGGCGAAAAGTGTCACTCTGGATGGAAAATCAATCCGTAACAGCGGTCTGGTACAGGGTAACGACAGTACCTCGGTTTCTGCGAATAACTTCACCACGGATGCCACAGGTAAATTGTTGGCCGGTAATGCGTTGTTGGTGCATACCGGTGCGATGGAAAATGCCGGTGTATTGCAGGGCGGAACTCTGGCATTCACTGCCGACTCGCTGAATAACAGCGGCGTGCTTAGCGGCTTACATGGCCTGGAAGGCAAGCTATCCGGGCGACTTACCAACCCCGGACACATTCAAAGTGGCGGCGCACTGACGCTTACTGCTGATGATATCAACAGCGCCGGACGTATTGCCGGTGACAGGCTGACACTTGCAGCCTCGACGTTAAACAATTCAGGCCTGTGGCAGGGGACTAACGGGCTTGCGCTGTCTGGCGATGTACTCACGACGGGCATAACGTCCCGTACGCTGAGCGGCGGCGCGATGACCTTCGATGCTGGCAATATAACGACGCAAGGAACGCTGCAGGGGCAGCAGCTTACGCTGACCGCTGATAACTGGCTGCACAAAGGATCGCTGATAAGCCTGGGTAATCTGACGGCTACTATAAACAACGGCCTTACCACATCAGGCGATGTGATGAGTCATGGCGGAATGTCACTAACCGCGCAGCAGCTTGATAACAGCGGAAAGCTGCTCAGCGAGAGCGACGTAACGCTCGACGGCGCACAGTTCGATAACAGTGGCACGGTACAGGGAAATACCCTGACCCTGCAGCAAAACCGGATCCACAATCAGGGCACGCTGACCGGCCTGCAAAGCCTGACGCTGGAGGCTCGTCAGCGTCTAATGGCGCGAATGGCGATGGCTTCACCGCAACAGGAATTGATTAACGCAGCAGGCGGTTCACTGCTGACGCAGGGAGCGCTGAAACTCACTTCTGGCGATGTGACGAATAACGGTACGTGGCAGGGACAGTCTGTTCTGCTCAATGCGCAAACGCTGACAAACAATGGGGCAATACAAAGCGCCGACGCCCTGAACCTTACGCTCGCAAATAACCTGACTTCTGCGGCTGGCAGCAAAATTACCGCCCTTGGTAACGCGACGCTACAGGCGCTTTCTCTGACTAACTCCGGGCAATGGACGGCGAAAAATCTTACGCTGAAGGGGACAACCCTTGATAACAGCGCGGCGATTAGCGGCGTAAATGCGCTCACGCTTGCCATGAACGGTGCGGTCAGGCAGCAGAAAGCGGGCAGTATGCTGAGCGGCGGCGCGTTGGATCTGACTGCGGCGTCAGTCACCAACGATGGCAAAATTCAGGGTGCGACGCTGGGCATGACGACCGGCGCATTGACCAACAGCGGAAGACTACAAGGGGATAATGGCGCAACGCTGTCGCTGAGTGGTGATTTGATAAACCAGGCTTCCGGGGAGATTGTCAGCCGCCAGGGGCTGACGCTTTCTACGCCAGTGCTGTCCAACTACGGTTTAATGCAGGGCGGCGGAGAGACCCATCTTAACGCCACAACTCGCGCGCTCAATGACGGCAAACTGCTTTCCGGCGCGGGAATGACGCTGACCACGGCGCAGTATTCCGGTGCAGGCTGGTTACAGGCGACAAACCTCATTCTGAATGCGGCAACGGCCACCAATGACGGTAACTGGCTGGCCGACAGCGCCACGCTTGCAGGGACCAGGTTTACCAACCAGGGAACCGCGCAGGCCGGTCAACTGTCGGTGAAATACGTGCAACTGACGAATAACGGTACGCTGTTAGGCAACTCGCAGCTGAGTGTGAATGCCAGCGAAGTTAATCAGAATGCGGCCGGGAAACTGTTCAGCGGCGGCGACCTGTCCGTTGAAAGTCGCGGGCTGGGTGCGTTGGGACAGGTGGTTGCGCTGGGTAATCTGACGCTGAGGCTGGTGAATGATTTTACTGCGCAAAGCGCTTTTGCCGCGGGTAAAACGTTGACCATTACCAGCGATGGCGCTATCGACAACCGTAGCGTGCTTCAGGGGCAATCGCTCAACCTGGCGGCGGGCGGACAGCTCAGCAATAACGGACAAATTACAACTGGCAACGGCGTCAGTTATTTTAGCGGCGACAGCGTAGCGCTCAATGCCGCCGGAACGTTACAGGGCGGTGGCGATATTACGCTGACCAGTCGCGGTAATATTTCAGTCGCTGGTTTCACCGGAACTCGTGGCTCTCTGACGCTCAATGCACCGGGCGCCATCGTCAATACGGCGCTGTTGTACGCGGCAAATAATCTGGCGCTTTATGCTAACACCATTACCAACCAGCGCGGCGATATTCTCGCGGGCAACAATCTGTGGATGCAGCGAGATGCTGCGGGCAATGCCAACAGCGAAGTGGTCAACACCTCCGGCAATATCGAAACCCAGAACGGTGATATCACCATCAAAACAGGACATCTGCTGAACCAGCGGGATGGTCTGGTGGTAAGTAATGGCAAAACTGAAGATCTGACACAACAGTACGCTTGGCTGAATGAGAGTTTTGCAGATATTCCTCTTTCTGAGCTGAAACTTGGAACTGACTATGGCTACATTGTTAACCGATCCTGCAGCGGTGGAGGGAGTCCGGGGCACGGCGCTAGTCCTGATTGTTACAACATAGCTGTTCCTAAGGCGATGAAAAATAGTCCGGCTAAGGAGATTGCAATCTCACGTTCTACCCTTTCTGTATCAGCCAATGGTGGGGCGGGACGCATTAGTTCATCTCGTGGAATGGTCATTCAGGCGGGACATCTGGAAAATAGTGCAAGTACGCTATTGGCTGGTGGGGATATGCATCTTTCGGGTACAACCCTGCAAAATCAGTCCTGGACAGACGGTACAGTTACCCGTTATCGGACATATATTGCTGACCAACAAGATAACAAATGGGAGACGCCTGTTGCTTCAGTAAAAGCCGATAGTTATAGAAAGAACCCAATTCACTACATTGCACAAGGAAGCGATCGAGAAGATGCTGCGGGTGCAACGATATATCGTTCGGTGATTCAGTCGAGCGGAAAAACTCTGGCTGTTTTTTCGCAAGATATTAGCAATACCAGTACCACGCCTAATACGGGAGGGGGGATAAATACCATCGTTACCCCAACCCTCAACACCCTCAGCAACCAAACCATCAGTAATGGGGTGCAGAAGCAGGCGTTGGCAGGCAATGACACGGTGAGCGTCAGTTCCCCACAGTGGAACGATCGACTGCATGACGCATTGCAGCAGATTAACGGCGGCGGCGCGCTGGAAAGCGGTGGCGTATCAGACTCTACGCTCAACCCTGTTTCTACCACGCAGAAAGGTAACGCCAGCCTCGGTCAACTCAATGGCCTGATTAACCCAGGCGAGAAGGGCGTGAATGCTGCCGGGCAAAATCAGGGCAAAACGGTGGATACCAGCGCGTATCCGTTACCTTCCGGAAAGAACGGGTATTTCGTCGTCTCTGACGATCCGAAAAGCCCGTACCTGATCAACGTTAACCCGAAACTGAACGGTCTTGGTCAGCTCGATCCCAGCCTGTTTGGTGATTTGAATGCAATGCTGGGTATCAAACCTGGCGAAGCGCCGCGTGAAACCAATATTGCGTATACCGATCAAAACCAGTTCCTGGGATCGGCCTATATGCTCGATCGTCTCAAACTGAACCCGGAATATGACTACCGCTTCCTCGGTGATGCGGCGTTTGATACTCGCTATGTCAGTAACGCCATGCTGAATCAGACGGGAAGTCGATATATCAACGGTATTGGTTCTGACCTTGATCAGATGCGTTATCTGATGGATAGCGCTGCCAGTACCCAGCAGTCGCTGGGACTGAAATTTGGCGTGGCGCTGACGGCCGATCAAATAGCGTCCCTTGAGCACAGCATGCTGTGGTGGGAAGCCGCGACCGTCAACGGTGAGACGGTAATGATACCGAAGCTGTATCTCTCGCCGAAAGATATCACCGTGAACAACGGTAGCGTCATTGCCGGGAATAATGTTCAACTGACCAGCGGGAATATCACCAACTCCGGCAGCACGCTGTTGGCGAGAAACGATCTCACCCTCGACAGCCAAAACAGTATTAACAACCTTAACAATAGTCTGATGCAGGCCGGGGGCAACCTCGACCTGAGCGCGATGGGTGATATCAATAACGTCAGCTCCGCCATCAGCGGAAAAACGGTGGCGCTGGAAAGCCTGGGCGGCAACATCAATAACCTGACGCTGGCGGAACAGATTGATGTGAGTGCCAGGGACAAATACCGCAACGTGAGCTTTAAAGATACGTTGCTGGGGTCTACGGCATCCATTACCGCGCAGGACGGATTGTCGCTCTTGGCAGGTAAAGATATCACCGTTACGGGCGCGAATCTCTCTGCAGGCGGTTCATTGCTGATGGAGGCGTGGGGAGATATTGCGGTAAATGCCAACCAGATTAACGATGCCCGGAGCCACTCCGGACGCTGGATAACTGAGACTAGCCGTTCGTCAGTGGACTGGCAGGGTAGCACCATCAGCGCGGGCGGTAACCTCGGTATCAATGCCGGGAATAACCTCAACGTCACCGCCAGCAATGTTAACGCGGGAGGGAATGCTCAGCTTACAGCGGGTAACGATCTCAGTCTGAATGCGGCCACCACTCAGCAGAATAGCCGTAACGGCGGCAGTGAATCGCACAGTACAGGGCTTTCCCGTACCACCGTGTCAGCGGGTGACAATCTGGTGTTGAAAGCGGGTCAGGATATTAATTCCCACGCGGCCGGGCTGGCAGCGGAAAATGATGTCGGCTTCCAGGCCGGGCGAGATGTCAACCTGCTGGCTGAAGCAACGACCGACGGCGACAGCTATCGTGCGAAGAAGAAAACCGTGGTCAATGACGCCGTACGCCAGCAGGGGACGGAAATTGCCAGCGGTGGCGACACGGTCATTATCGCCGGGCGCGATGTGAGTGCGCAGGCAGCGGATGTTACGGCGCAGGGCGATATCGGCGTCACGGCAGGCCGGGATGTGAATCTCACGACCGCCACAGTGAGCGATTATCACTACCAGGAAACCACGAAAACCAAAAAAGGATTCCTCAGTAAAAAGACTACCCATACGATTGAAGAAGACAGTGCTACGCGGGAAAAAGGCGCGTTGCTGAGCGGGGACAATGTGACTGTCGCCGCCGGGAATAACATTCTGGTACAGGGCTCAGCCGTTGCCGGTGACGGCAATGTGGCGCTGGGGGCTGGCAACAATGTGGATATTGTTGCCGCGACCAATACGGATACCTCATGGCACTTTAAAGAGACGAAAAAGAGCGGGCTGATGGGGTCGGGCGGGATCGGCTTCACCATAGGTAGCAGTAAAACGACGCACGATCTGCGCGAAAAAGGCACCACCCAAAGCGAGAGCTTCAGTACTGTCGGCTCAACGGGGGGCAACGTCAGTATCACCGCAGGCCAGCAGGCACATATCGGCGGCGCGGATATCATCGCCCAGAAAGATATTGCTGTTCGCGGCGATAGTGTACTTATTGAACCGGGACACGACAAACGCACCCGTGATGAGAAGTTTGAGCAGAAAACCAGCGGACTGACGGTGGCGTTGTCAGGGGCTGTGGGCAGTGCGGTGAACAGCGCGGTTTCAGCAGCGCAGGATGCGAAAGATGAGAGTGATGATCGGCTTGCAGCTCTGAAGGCAACGAAAGCGGCGCTTTCCGGCGTGCAGGCTGCGCAGGGGGTTGCAGTTGCTCAGGCTGGCGGCGATCCGAATAACGGTATAGGCGTCAGCATTTCTCTGACTTCCCAGAAATCAAAGTCTGAGCAGCATGCCCGGAGTGATACTGTGGCAGGCAGCACCCTGAATGCAGGCAACAATCTGGCTATTACGGCGACGGGTAAAGGTCAGAGCGGGAACAGCGGCGATATTCTGATCGGCGGCAGCCAGATAAAGGCGGGTGGGGACACCACGCTTGCAGCAGCGAATGATATCGTACTGAGCGGTGCGGCAAACACTCAACAGACAACCGGGAAAAATAGCAGCAGCGGCGGCGGTGTAGGGGTCAGCATTGGCGGAGGAACCAATGGCTATGGTATCAGCGTCTTCGCCAACGTGAATGCGGCAAAAGGACATGAGAAGGGTAACGGCACGGCGTGGACGGAGACCACACTGGACAGCGGTGGCATTGTATCGATGACCAGTGGTCGCGATGCCCTTCTGAATGGCGCGCAGGTCAGCGGCGATAAAGTGGTCGCGGATATTGGTCGAGACCTGTGGATGAGCAGCCAGCAGGACAGCAACGACTACAAATCGAAGCAGAACAGCGTAGCGGCAGGCGGCAGTTTTACCTTCGGTAGCATGACCGGTTCGGGCTATATCAGCGCCAGCCAGGACAAGATGAAAAGCACTTATGACTCGGTTCAGGAGCAGACAGGGCTTTTTGCGGGCGATGGCGGATTTGATGTGGCGGTGGGACGTCACACGCAACTGGACGGCGCGGTAATCGCTTCGACGGCAACGGGGGACAAAAACAGCCTGGATACCGGAACGCTGGGGTTCAGGGACATTCATAACGAAGCGGATTTTAAGGTCAGTCATTCAGGCGTCAGCCTGAGTGGCGGCGGTTCTTTTGGCGGCGACACGTTCAAAGGCAATATGCCAGGCGGGATGATATCAGCCGGAGGCAACAGCGGGCATGCGGAAGGAACTACGCAGGCGGCGGTAGCGGAAGGAACAATTACGGTTCGTGATACAGCGAACAAGCAGCAGGATGTATCCGGTCTGAGCCGTGATACGGAACATGCGAACGACAGCATCAGCCCGATTTTTGACAAAGAGAAAGAGCAGAAGCGGCTGCAGACGGTAAGTCTCATCAGTGATATTGGCGGTCAGGCAGCGGATATTGCCAGAACACAGGGAGAGATAAATGCGCTGAAAGAGGCGCGCAGGGACAATCCGAATCTGCCTGCGGATAAGCTGAAAGATACGCCGAAGTATAAGGAAGAACTGGCGAAGTATGGCACGGGCAGCGATATTCAGCGGGGGATTCAGGCGGCAACGGCGGCGCTTCAGGGGCTGGCTGGTGGTGATATGGGGGCCGCGCTGGCGGGGGCGTCAGCACCGGAGCTAGCGCATCTGCTTAAATCGACAGAGGGCAATACTGCGGTAAATGTTATTGCCCACGCGATACTGGGCGGCGCAGTGGCGGCGATGCAGGGAAACAGCGCGGCAGCGGGCGCAGCGGGTGCGGCAACGGGTGAACTTGCGGCCCGGGCGATTGCAGGTATGCTGTATCCTGATGTGACTGACCTGTCGCAACTGAGTGAGGATCAGAAGCAGACCATCAGCACGCTGGCAACGATATCAGCAGGGATGGCCGGTGGTCTGTCGGGTGACAGTACGGCGTCGGCGGCTGCCGGGGCGCAGGCCGGGAAAAATGCGGTTGAGAATAACTCGCTCAGCGGTGATAAGGCCCGAGAAGCGGCGAAGCAGGCGGCTGAATCTCTGAAAAATCAGGTCAGGGAAAAGCTGGGTGAAGGCACCACTTCTGCTATCGCAAACGCCATTATCAATGGTCTTGCTGATACCGGTGATGCAGCATTAGGCTCTGCGGACTACGCGGCTGATGCGGCGATGGCACTGGCTTCCTGTGCTGCCGGGGATAGCTATTGCAGCAAAGCGATGAGCGACTTGGCAGGGAAGAATCAGGCAGTAGCAGATAGCGTTACTGCGTTGATGAAGAGTGAAACCTGGTCAGCGATAGCTGATACAGTTAAAGAAGCTTCAACAGGGAACCAGACGGCGCTGGAAGCGACAGGTGGAATACTGGCAAGTATCATTCTGCCTGGTAAGAAAGTCCCTGGTGCTATTAAAGTAGTTGATCCAACTATAAAAATTGCCACAGGGAGTACTGTTGGTGCTTTTGAAGCGAGCCTGTCCAAGCTTCCACCAGGAGAACGAGTAGCTATTGTAAAAGAAACAGTTAATAAAGTTGTCCTTGAACAAGGTATGGTGAAAGACAATAAGTTGACCAAACTAAATAATCGAGATGTTTATCGAGGAGCAGATGGCAATTTATATGCACTTGATACCCAGCATGGCCGATTTGAGGCTGTCAGCCCGAAAGGTAAGCATTTGGGCGAAGTTGATTTCTCTATGCAAAAAATCCCTAACAGCCTAGATAAGTCAGGTGGCCATGATTTGAAGGTGAAATAATGAAACTTATTGACTATAAGAATAAATCTATCAAGCGAGGAACTATCTTTAGGTTACCTGCTGTTTGGCCATATGAAAAATGGGTTGATTTTATGGTCATAGATTTATTTGAAACTCATGGCTTAGTTGTATCTTCGGGTCACAAAGCTGGCCTGATTTTAATATCTTTACCAATCGAAAGTGCATCAATCGAAGGTAGAGCATTAAGTACAGAATGGGTCATTACCAATTGGGCTAAATGGATATATCCGGAATGTAATGTCGAAGATGTTTATATCCTTAATGGATATGTGGCAACTCCCATTGAATAAACAACGATCCCGGCCAAAGCGTGCCGGGATCTTTTTAGCTGTTACTTAGCCAGCGGCCGTATGACCAGTTGTCCGTGCTTAACGGTCTTAGTGGCAGGTGTATCCGTCCCGAATACTACAGCGGGTGTTGTGGTTGCTCTTTAACATCATCGTGGAAAACGGCATAACGGGCTGAAAACGCGCGTCGGGGCTTCGTCGTCCGTGCATCAGAATGCACAGGCAAAAAAATGTTGCAACTTACTAATTTTGAAGGGTAAAAGTAAGTTCAAAGCACTGTCTTATGTCAGAGTTAGTTGTTGTTGAGAATAACTACTTAAGCTCTAAAGAAGCACGACAACTTGATCAGGAATTAACCGAATACTAAGCTTCTGGCGGAGACTGCAAATCTGTTGTTCAGAAGTATCTGGATATTAGTAACAAAAACAGCAAGGAGCTGGCTGAGGCCTGTACTGGTGGTGGCGTCGCGTGTGTAACTTGGGAGGAGCTGATTCAGGGAGGAACGAATGTTGCTAATGACCAGCAATCAGGACAATTCAGACTGGATGAAAAACTGAAAGATCCCGATGCGGCAGCAATCGTAAATTATCTCAATCGTTCAGATCTTAAATTCCTAAAAGATAACATTACGGAAGGTGACCGTTTGCTGTCCGTAATAAGCGATCCAACTTCCTGGCCTGTTGCGGTAATGGGAGGTAAGGCCTTTATCACCAATGCAGTCAATAACACTAAAGAACAGCTTATAGCTGTGGGTGTTGGTGTTGGATTAGGGGCCGGTATTCAATACGGAACGACGGGAGAGGTGAAACTTTCAGATCTGATAGGAACCGGCCTGATTGGTGGGATTACTGCCGGTAAAGGTTATAATCCAACCGTGACATGGAATGCATTAGGTGGTTATTACCAGGCTCAAATCAGTGGTGATGATCCATTTATTGCATCTTTATTGAGTAAAGTAGGTGCTTCGGCTGGTTATGCTACGGGCAATGTTCTAAAAGTCCCATTTGATAAAAAATTAAACCCAATATCAAAGCAGTATGAATGGGTTCCTACTGGTGTTTGGACTATAACGAAACCAGCACCACAGCACCCGTTGCCATCAATAATGGGTAATGTCGGCGATTCTGCTATATCAGGTATGGTTCAGGATAAGCTGAAAGATAGTGGGGGTAAGTGATGAAAGATAGCACTAAGTCGTTACTTAACCTTTTATCCCTATGCTGCTCTTTGAGCTTGGCGTTGTTTGTCCTGACTGTGTTTGGCCGCTTATTAGGGGCATGGTTGGCTTGGGATGTGAATGATAGTTTTCCATTTTCATTAAAAGATTTAATTGTTTGTCTCAAATTAACTTGGATGGGAGTACCTGCTGGATTTATTTTTTGGTATTTTTATTATCGATGAGTCAGGGAAAACATTAAGTCTATATAGTTGTGGCGTGATAGACCTGAGCGTCACTTCAGTAGCATCTCCTAGTCAAAAACGCGCGTTGGGGCAAAAAGTTGCCGCGCCGTAAGTACAGCAGGCAAAAAGGGCTGTAACTGACGGAAAGCACAGAGAAAAATCGTTATCATCACAGCAATGTGCGCCGGATCGAGTTGTTGTTGAGAATAACTCGCTCATTGGTAACCTAGCTCGCGAAGCGGCGAAACAAGCTGCTGAATCCCTGTAAAATCAGTTTAGGGAAAAGCTGGGTGAAGGCAGAACTGTCCTGCGCTGATTCCGCTCGCGGGTGAATACTTGCCGTACCTGTCTGCATACTGTGCAGGGGGGGAAAGCGGTTTTTTGCATACCAGTTCGCGGTTTTGCGGCTCATCTGGTAAAACACCAGAAGCTGCTTAGGCAACGGCGGGTTCTGGCATAAAATTCGTGTCAGCAATAATCAACTCCTTGTAAGTTGCCCTGTGCTAATCGGAATAAAAGTGTTCGTGCACCGTTGTTCCGCGAATAAAAATATGAAATTCCTTTGCTACTACACTATTTAACCTATGACTATTATACCGTGTTAATAAAAATGTCGTCATTTAAAAATGGTATATTTATTAAATGCAAAGCGGCTCCGGGAAATAGTGTTAATATATGCAATGTGTTACAGCCAATAAAACAGTTCGCGAACCATGAAATAAGAATGCTATCATTCGCACCAGACGCGGCAGGAACCTGCTGGCACACGCATTCACCCCGGAGCACCTGATGAACAACGACATTCCGCTAAAATATTATGATATCGCCGACGAGTACGCGACCGAGGCCGCAAAGCCGGTGGGCGATGCAGAACGCGACGCGCTGGCGCACTACTTCCAGCAGCTGATTACCCGTTTGATGAACAACGAAGAGATCAGTGAAGAAGCGCAGCAGGAGATGGCAACCGTGGCAGGCGTCGACGCACAGCGTATCGACGATATCGCCGAGTTCCTCAATCGCTGGGGTAACGAGTAGCCAAAGACGTGGCCTATGTTTTACACTGCGCGCAAATTGAGTAGATATACTCTACGAGTATTAGGTTTAATCAGGCGGAAATAGCGATGAACGGAACAATCACAACGTGGTTTAAAGATAAAGGCTTTGGATTTATCAAAGATGAAAACGGCGATAACCGCTATTTTCATGTGATTAAGGTTGCTAATCCTGAGCTGATCAAGAAAGACGCGGCGGTGACCTTTGAGCCAACCACCAACAACAAAGGCCTGTCAGCCTACGCGGTGAAAGTCATACCAGACAGCAAATACATCTATATCGCAGGCGAGCGCCTGAAGCTCACGGCGATCAAGTCCTATCTGGTTTACAGCGAAGAAGTGCCGGTTGAGACTCGCATTGATAAAGAAAATGCGGTGCTGTCTGTGGGCGCGCTGATGAACAGCATCAAACCGAAGTCAGACGTGAAGCCTGGGGAAATGCGTTCGCTGAAAAAGCTGGCCATCACCACCTTCCAGGGTACGACGCTGATCTTCTCGGAAGATGAGATCGACATCGAGGAAACGGTGAAACTGCTTAAGGTCTGAAGCTCTTCGGACTGAATGAATACCGAAACTCTGCTCTTTTCTGAAGCGGGGTTTCGGTTTTTTTATGAGTCAAAAAACTAACGCTAGGGTTTAAGCCTTCTGTAATAAATCCCATCGATTGCCATAGAGATCCTCAAATACCACCACGGTACCATACTCTTCTTCTCTGGGAGCTTCGCAGAACTGAACACCGGCTGACTTCATTGCATTGTAATCACGCCAAAAATCATCGGTTTGCAGAAACAGGAATACGCGTCCGCCACATTGGTTACCGATGAACGCTTTCTGAGTCTCATTAGCGGCCCTGGAAAGTAACAAATGACAGTCACTGTCCGGGTTCGGTGATACCACAACCCAACGTTTTCCAGGCTGTGGAGTATCTTCAACCAGGGTAAAACCGAGCTTATTTATGTAATAATCAATAGCCCTGTCGTAATCATCGACAACAATCGAAATAAATCCCAGGCATTTTTTATGCGTTTTCAAGATGTTTCCCTGTATTAAGTTAATATTAGCGAGGGTTCACCACGTTATCCATAAGAATATAACGAGCTTCTTTGCGCGTGTATTGATCGATTAACGGCACAAGTCGCCGGAAATGCTCACTGGCACAATGTTCATCGAGAGCCGCGTGGTCTGGCCATTCTTCTATAAATATAAAATGCCCCGGATCTTTTTCATCAATATAGAGGTCATAAGCAAGACAGAGTGGTTCCTTTTTCGTTGCCGATATGAGCTCACGATACAAAGGGATAACGGTTTCAATACACTCAGGTTTGATAAAATCTTCGGCAATGACCTTTAACATGCAGCCTCCAGGCAAATAAACAATGCACACTATGTAATGAAGCTATCATTTGGGCAAGATGCCACAATGTTATATCGACAGGTGAGTAAGAGCCTATCCCATTAGGGCTATTTTGCTTGCCATTTCGAACCTGGGCAGTGCTCAGAATCCTCACGTACTCCGTGTACGCTCCGGTTCTTCCGCGCTGGCCATGTTCAAACTGCCTGCGCCAATAACGCCTACTGGGATAGGCTCTAAGTCTTCCCAACTATCAATCAGATGATCCGCATAACTGTGATCCACCTCACCTCCCTGCAACCAAAATCTCCTGCGACTCGACGCCTTCCTCTATCTGTTTTGCCACCTTTTGTAAGGCCGAAAGATGCTTTTCCGCAGCCTGTTCGATGGTCATCGCGCTGGCTATATACACCAGGTTCAGGCAGCCGATGACACGCTGTTCGCTGCGGATCGGCACGGCGATGGAGGCGATTTTCTCCTCCTGATCCCAGCCGCGAAAGTTCTGACCAAAACCGTCTTTACGCGCACGGGTCAAAATGGCGTCGAGCTTTAAGGGTTCGCGCGCCAACTGAAACTCTTCTCCCGGTCGTGATGCCAGTATTTCAATCAGTTCCTGACGCTCATTCTCCGGACAAAACGCCAGCCAGGTCAGGCCGGAGGCGGTTTTCAGCAGTGGTAATCGACGCCCGACCATCGCCCGGTGAAACGACAGGCGGCTGAAGCGGTGGGTGGTTTCACGCACGACCATGGCGTCCACGTCTAGTGTGGAAACGTCGGTCGGCCAGATGACCTCGCGTAGTAAATCTCCCAGCAGCGGGGCGGCCAGCGCAGAAATCCACTGCTCGTCACGAAACCCCTCACTAAGCTGGCGGACTTTAATGGTTAAGCGAAAGCTGTCATCGGACAGGCTGCGTCGGACGTAACCTTCATCCTGCAACGTTTCCAGCAGTCGCCTGACCGTCGTGCGGTGCAGGCCGCTCAGCTCTGCCAGCAGGCCAACGCTGGCCCCGCCGTCGAGCCGGTTTAACATATTTAATAACATTAATCCGCGCGTTAACCCACGCACGGTTTTGTACTCAGTACTGTCGTCATTTTTCATATTTATTGACAAATCTACAGGTAAAACAACGCTGTGCACTTAGTGCACATCCAGGCATGTTTTGATTGTAGCGTAAAAACGCACTCCTATACTGACCGCACAATAAAAAACATTCACATTTTTTTAACAAAACAGGTTGCGCCTCACCAGGGTCTGCAATTGCGTTTTGTCCGAGTCGTGAGGTTCTGAAATGACAACAATAAACCCGGATATCCAACCCGCCGTTCAGCACACCGTGCAGGTGGCCATTGCCGGTGCCGGTCCGGTGGGGCTGATGATGGCGAACTATCTCGGCCAGATGGGCATTGAGGTGCTGGTGGTGGAGAAGCTCGACACGCTGATCGACTATCCCCGCGCCATCGGTATTGACGATGAAGCGCTACGCACCATGCAGTCCGTCGGTCTGGTCGAGAATGTTTTGCCGCACACCACACCGTGGCACGCGATGCGCTTTCTTACCCCGAAAGGCCGCTGCTTTGCCGATATCCAGCCGATGACCGATGAATTTGGCTGGTCGCGCCGTAACGCGTTTATTCAGCCACAGGTGGACGCAGTGATGCTGGAAGGGCTGTCGCGTTTTCCTAACGTGCGCTGCCTGTTCTCCCGCGAACTGGAAGCCTTCAGCCAGCAAAACGGTGAAGTGACGCTGAATCTGAAAGCGCCGGACGGCCAACGTGAAACGGTGAAGGCCCAATGGCTGGTGGCCTGTGACGGCGGCGGCAGCAATGTCAGACGCTCGCTGAATGTGCCGTTCGAAGGCAAAACCGCGCCAAATCAGTGGATTGTGGTGGATATCGCCAACGATCCGCTCAGTACCCCGCATGTGTATCTGTGCTGCGATCCGGTGCGTCCGTATGTCTCCGCCGCGCTGCCGCACGCGGTGCGCCGTTTTGAATTTATGGTGATGCCAGGGGAAACCGAAGCGCAACTCAGTGAGCCGCAAAATATGCGCCAGTTGCTGAGTAAAGTGCTGCCGAACCCGGACAACGTCGAGCTGATCCGCCAGCGCGTGTATACCCATAACGCCCGTCTGGCCGAACGTTTTCGCATTGATCGCGTGCTGTTGGCGGGCGACGCGGCGCACATTATGCCGGTATGGCAGGGGCAGGGTTACAACAGCGGCATGCGTGATGCCTTCAACCTGGCGTGGAAGCTGGCGTTGGTGATCAACGGTAAAGCCGGTGATGCGCTGCTGGATACCTACCAGCAGGAACGCCGCGACCACGCCAAAGCGATGATTGATCTCTCCGTGACCGCAGGCAATGTGCTGGCACCGCCGAAACGCTGGCACGGCGCGGTGCGCGACGGGGTTTCCTGGCTGCTGAACTACATTCCGCCGATCAAGCGCTACTTCCTTGAAATGCGCTTTAAACCGATGCCGCAGTACCACACCGGGGCGCTGGTACATGAAGGCAACGCGAAAACCTCGCCCGTCGGCAAGATGTTTATCCAGCCGAAAGTGACGGTGGAAATGGGTGACGTGACGCTGCTCGATAACGTCATCGGGCCGAATTTTGCGGTGATTGGCTGGGGCTGTAATCCGCTGTGGGGCATGAGCGAGGCGCAAATCCAGCAGTGGCGCGCGCTTGGCACGCGGTTTATCCAGGTGGTGCCGGATACCCAGATTAATACCGAGCAGGATAACTATGACGGCGTGACTCGCATCGGCGATACACAAAACCGTCTGCGCGCGTGGTTTGCCCAACACAACGCCTCGCTGGTGGTGATGCGCCCGGACCGCTTTGTGGCCGCCATCGCCATTCCGCAAACTCTGGGCAGCACCCTGAATAAACTGGCGTCAGTGATGACGCTCACCCGCGCCAATGCCTCTGTTCCCGTTGAAAAGGTAGCCTGATATGCACGCTTATCTTCACTGTCTTTCCCATTCGCCGCTGGTGGGTTACGTCGACCCGGCGCAGGCCGTTCTCGACGAGGTCAACGGCGTGATCGCCAGCGCCCGGGCACGTATTGCGGCGTTCGACCCTGAACTGGTGGTGCTGTTTGCTCCTGATCACTACAACGGGTTTTTCTATGACGTGATGCCGCCGTTCTGTTTAGGCGTGGGGGCCACGGCGATCGGTGATTTCGGCAGCGCGGCGGGGGAACTGCCGGTGCCGACAGATCTCGCTGAAGCCTGCGCCCACGCGGTAATGAAAAGCGGTATCGATCTCGCCGTATCCTACAACATGCAGGTTGATCACGGCTTCGCGCAGCCGCTGGAGTTTTTGCTTGGCGGTCTGGACAAGGTGCCAGTGTTGCCGGTGTTTATTAACGGCGTCGCCACGCCGCTGCCGGGCTTTCAGCGTACCCGCATGCTCGGCGAAGCGATTGGCCGTTTCGCCAGCTCGCTGAATAAGCGCGTGCTGTTTTTAGGCTCCGGCGGGCTGTCGCACCAGCCGCCAGTACCGGAGCTGGCGAAGGCCGATGCTCACATGCGTGACCGCCTGCTCGGTAGCGGCAAACAGTTACCTGAAAACGAGCGTGAACTGCGCCAGCAGCGGGTGATCAGCGCCGCCGAGAAGTTTGTTGTCGATCAGAATTCGCTACATCCGCTCAATCCCGTCTGGGATAACCGCTTTATGACCCTGCTCGAACAGGGGCGTTTGCAGGAACTGGACGACGTCAGTAATGAAGAGCTGTCCGCGATGGCGGGCAAATCAACGCACGAAGTGAAAACTTGGGTTGCTGCCTTTGCCGCCATTTCTGCCTTTGGTAGCTGGCGCAGTGAAGGCCGTTATTATCGCCCGATCCCGGAGTGGATCGCCGGATTCGGCTCCCTGAGCGCCACTACACAGAACTGAAACAGAACTGAACATGCAGGAGAATATCATGACTTACCAACCGCAAACCGAAGCCGCCACCAGCCGTTTTCTTGAGGTGCAGGAAGCAGGCGAAACCCTACGTGTGCATTTCAACGACTGTGGGCAGGGCGAAGAGACCGTCGTGCTGCTGCACGGCTCAGGTCCGGGCGCGACGGGCTGGGCGAACTTCAGTCGCAATATCGATCCGCTGGTGGAGGCTGGATACCGGGTGATCCTGTTGGATTGTCCAGGCTGGGGCAAAAGCGATGGGATCGTTAACCGTGGTTCACGATCCGATCTTAACGCCCGCATTTTAAAAAACGTGGTCGATCAACTGGATATTCAGAAAATCCACCTGTTGGGCAACTCGATGGGTGGCCACAGTTCCGTAGCATTCACTCTGAGCTGGCCGGAGCGTGTGGGCAAGCTGGTGCTGATGGGCGGCGGGACGGGCGGTATGAGCCTGTTCACACCGATGCCGACCGAAGGCATCAAGCGACTGAATCAGCTGTACCGCGAGCCGACCATCGAGAACCTGAAGCTGATGATGGAGATCTTTGTCTTCGACACCAGCGATCTCACCGAAGCGCTGTTTGAAGCACGGCTGAATACCATGCTGTCACGCCGTGATCACCTGGAAAACTTTGTTCAGAGCCTGGAAGCCAACCCGAAACAGTTCCCGGACTTCGGCCCGCGCCTAGCGGAAATCAAAGCCCAGACCTTGATTGTCTGGGGGCGCAACGACCGCTTTGTGCCGATGGACGCCGGTCTGCGCCTGCTCTCCGGAATTGCCGGTTCTGAACTGCACATCTATCGCGACTGCGGGCACTGGGCGCAGTGGGAACATGCCGACGCCTTTAACCAACTGGTGTTGAACTTCCTCGCACGCCCTTAAGGAACGGACATGATGAATCTTAATCTTGAGCAGTTAGCTGCCGATTTACGCCTGGCAGAGGAAAAGGGAGAAGCAATCGCCCCGCTGCGTGAATTGATCGGCGTGGACAACGCCGAAGCGGCCTACGCCATTCAGCACATCAACGTGCAGTATGACGTGGCGCGTGGGCGTCGCGTGGTCGGTCGCAAAGTGGGGCTGACGCATCCGAAAGTGCAGCAACAGTTGGGTGTTGATCAGCCGGACTTCGGTACGCTGTTTGCCGACATGTGCTACGGCGATAACGACACCATTGTGTTTGAGCGCGTGCTGCAACCACGTATTGAAGCGGAGATTGCGCTGGTGCTGAACCGCGATCTGCCCAATGCCGACACCACTTTTGACGAGTTAGTCAACGCCATCGAATGGGTACTGCCCGCGCTGGAAGTGGTCGGCAGCCGTATCCGCGACTGGTCAATCAAGTTTGTTGATACCGTGGCGGATAACGCTTCCTGCGGCGTGTATGTGGTCGGCGGCCCGGCACAGCGTCTGGCAGGGTTAGATCTAAAAAACTGCGCGATGAAAATGACGCGCAATAACGAAGAGGTGTCCAGCGGGCGCGGCAGCGAATGCCTGGGACATCCAATCAACGCCGCCGTCTGGCTGGCGCGCAAAATGGCCAGTCTCGACGAACCGTTGCGCGCCGGAGACATCATTCTTACCGGCGCGTTAGGTCCGATGGTGGCGGTGAATGCGGGCGATCGTTTTGAGGCCCATATCGAGGGTATTGGTTCAGTTGCCGCCACGTTTTCTGCGGCGGTTACAAAAGGAAGTCAGTCATGAGTAAGCGTAAAGTCGCCATTATCGGCTCCGGCAACATCGGCACTGATTTGATGATTAAAATTCTGCGTCACGGCAAGCAACTGGAAATGGCGGTAATGGTCGGTATTGACCCGCAATCCGATGGACTGGCGCGCGCCAATCGTATGGGCGTCGCCACTACCCATGAAGGGGTGACGGGGTTAATAGCCATGCCGGAATTTGCTGACATCGACATCGTGTTTGATGCCACCAGCGCGGGCGCGCATGTGAAAAACGACGCGGCGCTGCGTGCCGTTAAACCGGGGATCCGCCTGATCGACCTGACGCCAGCGGCAATTGGCCCGTACTGCGTGCCGGTGGTGAACCTGGACGCGAACGTTGATCAGCAGAACGTCAATATGGTGACCTGCGGCGGGCAGGCGACTATCCCGATGGTGGCGGCAGTTTCCCGTGTGGCAAAAGTCCATTACGCGGAGATTATCGCCTCGATCGCCAGTAAATCTGCGGGGCCCGGCACGCGCGCCAATATTGATGAGTTTACTGAAACCACCTCGAAGGCCATTGAAGTGGTCGGCGGCGCGGTAAAAGGCAAGGCCATTATCGTACTTAATCCAGCTGAGCCGCCGCTGATGATGCGCGACACGGTGTATGTGCTGAGCGAAGCGGCTTCCCAGGTGGAAATCGAGGCGTCGATCAAGGAGATGGCGGCGGCGGTGCAGGCGTACGTGCCGGGCTATCGCCTGAAACAGCGCGTGCAGTTTGAAGTCATCCCGCAGGATAAACCGGTCAATCTGCCGGGCATCGGTCAGTTTTCCGGGCTGAAAACCGCAGTCTATCTGGAAGTGGAAGGCGCAGCGCACTATCTGCCAGCCTACGCGGGCAACCTCGACATTATGACCTCCAGCGCGCTGGCGACCGCCGAGAAGATGGCGCAGTCGCTGGCACGCAAGGCAGGAGAAGCAGCATGAACGGTAAAAAACTCTATATCTCTGACGTGACCCTGCGTGACGGCATGCACGCCATTCGTCATCAATATTCGCTGGAAAACGTGCGCCAGATTGCCAAAGCGCTGGACGACGCGCAGGTTGATTCCATTGAAGTGGCGCACGGCGACGGTCTACAGGGTTCCAGTTTTAACTACGGCTTTGGTGCACACAGCGACCTGGAGTGGATTGAAGCAGCAGCGGACGTGGTGAAGCACGCTAAGATCGCCACGCTGTTGCTGCCCGGTATCGGCACTATTCATGACCTGAAAAATGCCTATCAGGCCGGAGCGCGGGTGGTGCGCGTGGCGACCCACTGCACCGAAGCGGATGTGTCAGCCCAGCATATTCAGTATGCGCGCGAGTTAGGTATGGACACCGTCGGCTTTCTGATGATGAGTCATATGACCACGCCGGAAAACCTTGCTCAGCAGGCGAAACTGATGGAAAACTACGGTGCGACCTGTATCTACGTGGTTGATTCCGGCGGGGCGATGAACATGACTGATATCCGCGACCGCTTCCGCGCCCTGAAAGCGGTGCTGAAGCCGGAAACAGAAACCGGGATGCATGCGCACCACAACCTGAGCCTCGGCGTGGCGAACTCCCTTGCTGCGGTAGAAGAGGGCTGTGACCGCATCGACGCCAGCCTGGCGGGTATGGGGGCAGGCGCGGGCAACGCACCGCTGGAAGTGTTTATCGCCGCTGCGGATAAGCTTGGCTGGCAACACGGCACCGATCTCTATGCGCTGATGGATGCCGCCGATGATTTAGTCCGTCCGTTACAGGACCGTCCAGTGCGGGTAGATCGCGAAACGCTGGCGCTGGGCTATGCCGGTGTGTATTCCAGCTTCCTGCGTCATTGTGAAGTGGCGGCGGCGCGTTATGGCCTGAGCGCGGTGGATATTCTGGTTGAACTGGGCAAACGCCGGATGGTGGGTGGCCAGGAAGATATGATCGTCGACGTGGCGCTGGATCTGCGCAACAGCAAATAAAAATGATTACGCGGCTGGCAACGTATCAGCCGCGATTCACCTGCATCGTGACCTCAGAGGTACATTTTATGACTACCCGTACCCCCGCATCCTCATCCCGCCTGACGCTGACCGTCGGGCTGTGTTTTTTAGTCGCCCTTATGGAAGGGTTGGATTTACAGGCCGCGGGTATTGCTGCCGTCGGTATCGCCCACGCGTTTACACTGGATAAAATGCAGATGGGCTGGATCTTCAGTGCGGGCATTCTCGGGCTGCTGCCCGGCGCGCTGGTGGGCGGCATGCTGGCTGATCGCTATGGGCGTAAACGCATTCTCATTGGTTCCGTGGCGCTGTTCGGCCTGTTTTCGCTGGCGACGGCAATTTCCTGGGACTTCTCGTCGCTGGTATTTGCCCGCCTGATGACCGGCATCGGGTTGGGCGCGGCGTTGCCAAATCTGATTGCGCTGACCTCCGAAGCGGCTGGCCCACGTTTTCGCGGTACGGCGGTGAGTCTGATGTACTGCGGAGTACCGATTGGCGCAGCGCTGGCGGCGGCGCTCGGGTTTAGCGGTCTGGCCTCTGCCTGGCAAACGGTATTTTGGGTGGGTGGGGTGATCCCACTGCTGCTGGTGCCACTATTGATGCGCTGGCTGCCGGAATCGCAGGTTTATGCCCAGCAAACGCAGGTGGCTGCCGCGCCGCTGCGCGCCCTGTTTGCGCCAACCACCGCGACAGCCACGTTGCTGCTGTGGCTGTGCTATTTCTTCACCCTGCTGGTGGTGTATATGCTGATCAACTGGCTGCCGATGCTGCTGGTGGAGCAGGGCTTTCAGCCCTCGCAGGCGGCGGGCGTGATGTTTGCTCTGCAAATCGGCGCGGCCAGCGGCACCTTAATCCTCGGGGCGTTGATGGACAAACTGCGTCCGGTGGTGATGTCGCTTCTGATCTACACCGGGATGCTGGCTTCGCTGTTGGCACTGGGTACGGTGTCATCATTGAGTGGCATGCTGATGGCGGGATTTGTGGCGGGGATGTTTGCCACCGGCGGGCAAAGCGTGCTGTATGCGTTGGCGCCGCTGTTTTACAGCACGCAGATCCGCGCGACAGGTGTGGGTACAGCCGTCGCAGTTGGGCGCTTAGGCGCGATGAGCGGCCCGCTGCTGGCGGGGAAGATGTTAGCCCTCGGCACCGGAACGGTAGGCGTAATGGCGGCTTCTGCGCCGGGCATTCTGCTGGCCGGTCTGGCGGTGTTTTTTCTGATGAGTCGAAAATCACAGATGCGGGCTCAAGCCAGCGGCTCCTGACTCTGTGATCATCCAGACGCATGAGGGGCGACACGCGGTTCCCACTTCCGGGTGAACGCCATTGGCTGACTTCGTTGCCAGAGTTGACATAAACCCTGGCAATGGAGGCGTTATGAGCTGGCGGCCCTTTTTGTATCTGATTATTAACCCTCACCCGGTGTTAAGCACCCGACGCGCACATCTGCGTTTGGTGCAGGGTTGAGGCGTATCCATAATTGCGGGTGGGCGCGGATCCCCGTCTGTACGGCTGTGTTATGGTGGTGGTTTACGTCCGTGAAAACAGGAGCCAGAACATGTCGCAACATAATCCGTTACGTGCCCTCCTCGATAAACAGGATGTTCTGTTGCTGGATGGCGCACTGGCGACGGAACTGGAAGCGCGGGGGTGTAACTTAGCCGATAACCTGTGGTCAGCCAAAGTGTTGGTCGAAAACCCGGAGCTTATCCGCGAAGTCCATCTTGATTATTACCGGGCGGGGGCGCAGTGCGCGATCACCGCTAGCTATCAGGCGACACCGGCAGGTTTTGCCGCGCGTGGTCTGAATGAAGCGCAGTCGAAAGCGCTGATTGGTAAAAGCGTGGAGCTGGCGCGTAAAGCACGTGAAGCGTATCTGGCAGAGAACCCGCAGGCGGGCACGTTGCTGGTGGCGGGATCCGTCGGGCCTTACGGCGCGTATCTGGCGGATGGCTCTGAATATCGTGGCGATTATCAGTGCAGCGTCGAGGCCTTCCAGGCGTTTCATCGCCCGCGCGTAGAAGCGTTACTGGATGCCGGGGCCGATTTGCTGGCCTGCGAAACACTGCCGAATTTTGCCGAGATTGGCGCGCTGGCTGCGCTGTTGACCGCGTATCCGCGCGCCCGTGCGTGGTTCTCATTTACCCTGCGCGACAGCGAGCACCTGAGCGACGGTACACCGCTGCGTGACGTGGTCGCGTTGCTGGCGGGTTATCCGCAGGTGGTGGCGCTGGGTATAAATTGCATTGCGCTGGAAAACACCACCGCCGCGTTACAGCATTTGCACGGCTTAACGGCGCTGCCGCTGGTGGTGTATCCCAACTCGGGTGAACATTACGATGCTGAGAGCAAAACCTGGCATCATCACGGTGAGCATTGTGCGCAGCTGGCGGATTATCTGCCGCAGTGGCAGGCCGCTGGTGCCCGGTTGATTGGCGGGTGCTGTCGCACCACGCCGGAGGATATTGCCGCATTGAAGGTGCAATGTTGATTCTTTCGCCGGGTTGTAAAGCCCGGCATAACGTTATGCCGCATCCGCCAGGACAAACATGCCGTACGGGTGGATTTCGAGATAATACTGCTCGCCGACGTCCGGCTGCAGGCGTGTGGCGTTGACCTGCAATAAAATCTCCTGTCCGTGCCACTCCACCGTGACCTCATATTGCGGGCCCATATACGCAACGTGGCGAATCACACAGCGCTGGCTCTCTTCACCGCGATCGCTGAGCGTGATCGCTTCCGGGCGCACACCGACCATGCCTTCGCCTTGTGTACCAAAGTGCAGCGGGCATGGCAGGTGATAGCCGTATATATCGACGTATTTGTCGCTGAAGGTGGCCGGAAACAGGTTCGCATCGCCCATAAAGCTCGCCATAAAGCGCGAGGCGGGCTGGCGATAGAGATCCTGCGGTGAGCCGATCTGCATGATGTGTCCCTTGTTCATCACCAGCACGGTATCGGAAACTGCAAAGGCTTCACTCTGATCGTGGGTCACGTACAGCGAGGTAATATCAAACTGCTTTTGCAGCTCGCGGATCTTGTCGCGCATGCTACGACGCAGGTTGGCATCGAGGTTACTCAGCGGCTCATCGAACAGCAGTACTTTCGGCTTGAGGATCAGCGCACGGGCCAGCGCCACGCGCTGCTGCTGCCCACCGGAGATCTGATCGACATAGCGCTCTTCGAAGCCTTCCAGATCTACCATTGCCAGCGCCTCTTTCACGCGGGCTTTCACCTCTGCGCGCGACACGCCGAGCATTTTCAGGCCGTAGCCGACGTTTTCGCCCAGCGACATATGCGGGAACAGGGCGTAAGACTGAAACACCATACAGATATCGCGCTGCTGAATTGAGCGGTGGGTGACATCTTCGCCATCAATATAAATCTGCCCTTCGCTCGGTTTTTCCAGTCCGGCGACCAGACGCAAAATGGTGGTCTTGCCGCAACCGGAAGGACCGAGCAGCGTGACCATTTGCCCCTGCGGGATGGTGAGGTTGATATTGTCGATAACCGTGTTGCTGCCAAAACGTTTGGTGACGTTGCGCAGTTCAACGAAATTTTTCTGGGTCATAGTGCGCTCCATTACGCCTGGTTTTTGGCTTTTGAACGGGAGGTACGTGATTCACCGATCAGCCAGTCAAAGATGAAAATAATCGCCAGCATCACCACGATCAGAATTGAACCGTAGGCAATCGCCACGCCGTATTCGCCGTCTTCCACGCGGTTCAGAATGTAGGCTGTTGCTACGCGGGTGTCTGGCGTGACGAGGAACACAATGGCGCTGACAGTTGTAATGGCGCGCACAAAGCTGTAGATCAGCGCCGAGAGAATGGCCGGGCGCAGCAGCGGCAACAGGATGTGCGTGATGGTTCGCAGCGAACCGGCACGTAGGCTGAGCGAGGCTTCATCGAGTGATTTGTCGATCTGTCCGAGTCCTGCGATACCCGCGCGGATGCCGACCGGTACGTTACGCATCACCATCGAGATAATCACGATGGCCGCAGTCCCGGTGAGGTACACCGGGGCGCTGTTAAAGGCGAGAATATAGGAGACACCTGCCACGGTGCCGGGGACGGCAAAGCACAGCATGGTGGTGAACTCGATAGTCTTTTTGCCTTTGAACTGCTGACGGACCACGACCCAGGCGATCAGCAGGCCGAAGATGGCGGTAATCGGTGCAGCAATACCTGCGTAAAGCAGGGTGTCGAGCAGAGAAGGCCACGCGCCGTCGCTCATCCCCTGGCCGAACAGTTTGGTAAAGTTTGCCAACGTCAGGGTGTAGTCCACGCCCCAGTTAACGGTGAAACTGCCATAGAAAATGCTGCCGTAGAGCAGAGCATTAAAGGTAATCCACACTGACAGCAGTGCAACCACGCTCCACACCAGCGTCACCGGCAGTGGCTGTACGTCGCCGCGATACGATTTACCGGAAACGGTGACGTAAGAACGTTTACCGATCCACATATACTGCACGCAGAACACCAGCAGTGAGAACAACAGCAGGAATGCGCCCAGCGTACTGGCGGCCTGGTAATCGAGCTGTGAACCGGTGATGTAGAAGTAGATTTGCGTCGCCAGCACGTCGAAGTTACCGCCGAGGACCAGTGGGTTACTGAAGTCGGCCAGCGATTGCACCACGACAATCAAAAAGGCGTTGGCCAGCGCCGGTTTCAGCAGCGGGACAAATACGCCGTTAAAGGTCTGCCAGCGACTGGCGCGCAGGGTGTACGACGCCTCTTCCAGCGACGGATGAATCGTTTTGATCGCACCGTCGAGGATCATAAACGCCATCGGAGTGAAGGCCAGCACCTGCGCCAGCCAGATGCCGGTAAAGCCGTACAACCAGTTGGTGTTGGTTAAACCAAACCAGTCCACCATCAATTCGGTGATGTAGCCGGAGCGTCCCATCATTAAGGTTACGCCCAAACCCACGACAAACGGCGGGGTAACGATCGGCAGTATTGAGAAAATACGGCCAATGATGGCGCTGCGTTGAGCGATACGGGTGGTGTAAATCGCCAGTACCAGGCCGAAAAAGGTACAGCCGACGCCGACGGCAATCGACAGCATAATCGAGTTGAGGATCACCTGAATGATATGCGCCTGCGACAGCACATTCATAAACGCCAGCGGGGCAAACTCCCCGGCGTCGTTGGTGAACATCGGAATGAAAATAGCGATGCTTGGCCAGACGATAAAAATACCGATCAGCGCGACAATGGCGGTGAGCGAGCCGATAACGAAACGGTCGCCGCCCAGCCATTCGAGGCGGGTAAGTGCCAGCGTCATGATCGCGCCCAGGGCCACAAACAGTACGATGGTGGCATAGCCTAAGCCGCGACCTTCAAGGGTGGCGCTGGCGACGATAAACGCCATACAGAAAAACGCCCAGCCTGCGTCGAGATAATGGCGGCTACGCTGTTCGCGTTTAGCTTCATGGAACGGGCGAACCAGCAGCAGGCTCGGCAGCAGATACCACAGCCAGCTAACGTTGAAATGTGACCAGCTGTAGGCGGCGAGTATTTCGTCGCGCGTGGACTCCAGCAGACCATAGTCCAGGCTCCAGCTCGGCAGCAGAGCAAACGCCAGCCAGCCGAGCACAACCCAAAGAAAAATCGCATCCCGTTTTTTCACGGGATGGAGTGCTAGTGTGTGTGACATAAGCGTTCCGGTGTTGTATGTAGGCCCGGTAAGCGTGAGCGCCACCGGGCATTAACCGCAAAATGTAGGCTTATTTACCCATCTTCACTTCGCTGACCCACTTATTGATCAGAGCCTTACGTACGTCGGTAGAGCCGTACTTATCCATGTCGTAATTGATAAGCTTCAGGTCATCGAGCTTCAGCGAGTTAGGGGAGGTCTCGGCGGTGGTGTTGGTCAGGATCTGGTAGGACTTGCCTTTCTTCCACGCCAGTTCCTGGGCGTCTTTCGACAACACCCAGTCAACGAACAGTTTGGCGTTGTCGAGGTTGCGCGCGCCTTTCAGGATGCTGACGCCGCCAATTTCATAGCCGGTGCCTTCGCAAGGGGAGATAAGCTCCAGCGGCGCGCCCTGTTCTTTTTCCAGCGAGTAGTCGTGCAGGAAGCCAATACCGATCGCCGTTTCGCCACGGGCGGCGTTACGCGCTGGGGCAATGCCGGATTTGGTGTACTGAGAGACGTTAGCGTTGAGCTGTTTCAGGTAATCAAAGGCCTGATCTTCCCCCCAAAGCTGGGCGAAGGTCGCCAGCGCGGTGTAGGCGGTGCCTGAACTCTGCGGGTCAGCAATCTGGATTTCACCTTTGTATTCCGGTTTGGTCAGATCTTTCCAGCATTTTGGTACTGGCAGGTTTTTCTCTTTCAGGCGCTGGGTATTGACGCCAAAGCCCAGAATACCAACGTAAACCGCCGAGGATAGGTTACCTTTCACTTTGGCCGGATCGCGGAAGTTCTCCATAATTTGCGTGAGGTTCGGTGATTTATACGGCTGCAGCAGACCCATTTCACCGGCCTGAGACTGCGGGTCCAGCGTACCGCCGTACCAGACATCCGCCTGCGGGTTTTTCTTCTCGGCATCCACTTTCGCCAGCGTACTGCCCGAGCCGTTGCGAATAAATGAGGTCTTCACATCATATTTTTCGCCGAAGGCTTTGGTTTCGGTTTCGCACATCTCGTTGGTGGCGCTGCAATAAACCACCAGACGACCTTCTGCCTGTGCCACGCTGCTTAACGCCGCCAGCGCAATGCCGGAGGCAATCAGGGTAGAGGTAAGCGTCAGTTTCATTGTTTTATCCTTTGACTGAGAGAAGGGGTAATGCCTGCAATAAGCAGCGGCATCAGCAATAAACCCATAAAAACAGCGGCAACCGAGAGCAAACTGAACATTCCCGACCAGCCGTAACGTTCAATGACCAGCGACAGCGGCCAACCCGCCAGCGCGGCCCCGAGATAGGCAAACAGCCCGAGAAAACCGGTGATTGAGCCTGCCGCCGCTTTGTGTCCGCATTCGACGGCTGCCAGGCCAATCAACATTTGTGGGCCAAAAACAAAGAAGCCCACGGTAAAGAAACAGGCCGCCAGCAGTGCGTAGTGGTGAACCGGTGCCAGCCACAGGGCGGCGACAGAAACCATCAGCCCGAGCGTGAACAGCAAAATCATCGGTGCGCGCTGGCCGCTGAACAGCAAATCTGACCCCCATCCGGCAAACAGCGCGCCGAGCAAACCACCGACTTCAAACAGCATTACCGTGGCATTGGCGCTGAGCAGGTTGACGCCGTGGCTTTCGGTCAGCCAGATGTTGCCCCAGTCATTGAGCGCAATGCGGATCAAATAGACCAGTACATATGAGACACCCAACAGCCAGATCATCGGGTTCTTCAGCATCGTCGTGCGTAACATTTGCCACAGTCCCATCGGCGGGCTTTGCTGCTCCTGACGCAGCTCCAGCGGATCGTGCCGCCATTCCCCAACCGTGGGCAATCCCTCTTCCTGGGGCGTGCCTTTCAGTTGCAGAGTGAGCCAGATGCCTAATGCCATGCTGATAATCCCCGGTGCCAGCATCGCCGCCTGCCAACCCCACCAGTGGGCGGCAAAGGCGCTAATCAGCGGGATAATTGCTCCACCGATGTTGATCGACATATTCCAGCAGCCCCACCAGAATCCGCGTTCGTTGCGCGAGTACCAGTGGGTCAGCAGTCGGGCGCAGGGCGGCCAGCCCCAGCCCTGAAAAAATCCGTTTAACGACCAGACCACCAGTAGCAACGTCAGGGATTCACCAAAGGCGAACACCACGTTTAAGACGCCGGTGGCAAACAGGCCAATCCCCATAAATGCACGTTGCCCGTGGCTGTCATGCCACAGCCCGGCGGTAAACTTGGACAAGCCGTAGGTCAGATAAAACAGTGACCCCAGCAGGCCGATATCGCCTTTATCCAGCCCCAGATCCGTTTGCAATGCCGGAAGTACGTAGTTAACGCTTTTGCGCGTCAGGTAGAACGCGGCGTAGCCAATCACCATGCACATCAGCAGCCGGGGACGTAGCGCCCGGTAGTGTTGGTCTGTTTCGCTGGCTGGGCGTGCGTGCATGGCAGTCTCCGTTTGTGCTGACTATAGGAAAGTGAAATCGAAAGGGGATGAGAGAAAGTCCGCAGTGACTAAGACTTTTTCCTGGTTACCGGCTGGTTTGTTGCAAATTTGTGGGCAAGTTAACAATTACCCGCGTGCCGTTGTTCGATTCGAGCGTTAGCTCACCGCCGAGGGCGCTCACCCGCTCACGCATCCCCTGGATACCGAAGCCGGGAATTTTTTCAGGAAGAATACCTACACCGTTGTCTTCAACGTGCAGATACAAGCGCTGTTCCCGCTGGCGTAGGGTAATCGTCACCTCGCTGGCATTGGCATGTTTACAGACGTTGTTGAGCAACTCCTGCAGCAGGCGGTACAGCGTAAAGCGGACGGTTTCATTGTCTGGCGTATTTTCAAGCTGGTAGTCAAACCGGCAGCGAATGCCCCGTTCGGCAAAGGCAAATTCATTCACCAGATGATGGAGTGCCTCTTTAAAGGAGAGTTCATCAAGCGCGGGAGGACGTAGCTGGCGCAGCAACTGGCGGGTGGAGTGATGAATGCGTCGTGCAAGGTCGTTGATCTGATTCGCCGCATCCAGCGTTTGCTGTGGATCCTGCGCCCGCTTGACCAACTGCGAGTGGATCTGAATGGCGGTAATGTTCTGACCAATTTCGTCATGAAGCTCCCGCGCCAGGCTCTTACGCGTATTTTCTTCAGTGCGGATCAACTGTTCGGTCAGCGCACGTCGCGCCGTTAGCTCGGCTTCCAGACGCTGGCGATAATGATGCAGGTTCTGCGCTAAATGCTGCTGACGGCTGATTGCGATCCCAAGACCAATGCCCAGTAGTGCCTGGGTCGCGAGGAAAATCTCCAGCTCTAGCAAATTGCTGAACCCCACACCTACCTGACGGGCGATGGTGATCATCATACTGCCAAGCAGTCCGGACAACACGCCGCCCTGCCAGCCAAATTTCCACGCCATCACCACGTTCGGCAAGAATACTACGATCAGCAGCAGGCGCTCGATGTCCGGTGACAGTACCATCTGTGTGCCGATACCGATGATAAAAAACAGGCTACACCAGATGATAAGCGAGGTGCGCAGCGGCGGATTGCTGGTGTCCAGTCCAAGCAAATGATAGCGGTGCTGCTGGCGCAGAAATTCGTAGATCAGATAAACAAATGGCGTCAACAGCACGCCACCGGTAAACGACGCCAGGCCAATCAACGTTGCCGGACTTTGAATAAAGGGTGATAGCAGGGCGGTATTGAGCAGCGAGGTGATGGTCACAGCGGCCAGCAATAGCGTTAATCGCTGCCAGTAGAGCGGGAAGCGGTGCCAGTATGACTGGCCGATACTTGCGGGTACCAGACTTATCAGCGGTGCTGCCAGCAGAATGTAGCTGTTTAATAATTGTTCGCTGTGTAGCCAGAACAGCATCAGCACCGGTGGCAGAATCAGTGCGGGCCAGTAGCGGCGTGAAAGCAGGATCAGCAACGCGAGATAGACGCCGTGTGGCAGAAATAACGCCGCCTGTTGACCGTTGTGGGTCAGGTAAAATCCCAGCGTCCATAACATCAACCAGCCCGAACCCCAGGCCAGCAGGATAAACAGGGAGATCACCCAATGGCGAGTCGAGCGCGACATCAATGCCCCGTCAGCAATTGGTGGTCGAGCGCAAAATGCACCAGATCGATGGTGCTGTGGCATTGCAGTTTGCCCAGCACGTTCGCGCGGTGGACGTGGACCGTTTTGTGGCTGAGATCGAGCTTGAAGGCTACCTCTTTCACGCTGTCGCCTTTAACCAGTAGATCAAACACTTCGCGCTCACGAGGGGTCAGTACTTCCAGTACCTGCGCGGGTTGTTCGCCACCGCGTAACGCCCGCAGCGCGTCGGAGCACAGGTAATGCCCGCCCAATCCTACCGAACGCACTGCCTGCACCAGTTCCTCCGGTCCGCAGCGTTTAGTCAGATAGCCGCTGGCGCCGGCATCCAGCGCGCTTTGCACGAACGTGGGGGAGTCATAAATACTGAGAATAATGGCGCGAAAGTTGGGCTTCTGTGCCCGCAGGCGTTTTAACAGGCTCAGACCGTTTTCATCCGGCATGGCGATGTCCATCACCGCCACGCTGACGTTGTCGCGCAGTAATGCGGGCCAGGCCTCTGCTGCACTGCTGTACTGACCGATAACGTCGAGATCTTCTTCGAGACTGAGTAATTGCGCAAAGCCGGAACGCACCACCACATGGTCATCCACCAGCACAACATGAATCATGATATTACTCTCTTGCCTGACAATGGCGTCTATGATGCCTGCCAGCGCCGCGCTGGCAATCACCGTGGCGCGGATATGTAACGAATGTAACAAAATCGCAATAATTTGCCGGGTGTTGTAGAGCGGATAAGCGTAGCGCATCAGGCATTGATTACCGGATGGCGGCGTGAGGGCTGAGAGAATGGCTATTTCATTGGGGGTTGATTCTCCCCCATCGTGGGGGAGAGATTTAAAACAGCCAGGTGAGATCGGCGAGAATTTGCTGGCTGTGATAGCTATCAACCGGCGTGTCATACCATTGTTTGCCGAGTGTAAGACCGAGAGTTAATTGCTCGGTCAGCGGCTGATTGCGACGCAGGCTGATGCTTTTTAACGTGCCTTTTTTGGTGTCAGGTGACCAGTCATAGGTATATGCTCCCGTTCCGCGGCTTAGCCAGAGCTGCGTATTTCCTTTACCGTTCAGGTCGTTCAGACGCAGTGAAACGATGTGGCTATAGCTTCCCCCTGCATCTTCGGTATCGTAATGCGTATAACGCCATGAGGTGATAAACGGTCCGGTATACAGCGATATTCCGCCTGAAAAAGCATTGACGTCCGTATCATCAAAGTAGTTGGCATAGCGATAACCAAAGGTAAACACGGTTTTAGGCAGAACTTTTACGCTGATATCCTGCTGAGCATCGCGTCTGGCAAAAACGGGGGTGTTTTCGGCAATTGCCAGACCCGTTTTTGTTGATAACCACTGATTCCAGTTATACCAAACGGTCGCGCGGCCACGTAACGCGTTCCATGATTCACCGTTGTCGTAATCGCGTCTGCCTTCGGAAATATTGAAAATCGCGGCACCATTGTCAATCTGCGTCTTTAATTCGCTGAACATGACGTTACGGGTGCCATGCCCTGCCGAATAATCAGTAAAATCGTATCCGGCTGTCAGCTTCAGGTCGGTTGCTTTTGCCGGGAGAGAAGCCGTGCCGAGTATCAACGATACAAATAAAGTCCTTTTCATTATTCTTCACCTACGAGACAGGAGATCTCTTGTTTGAGGATGTATTTACCTTTTGGCAGGTTTTGCTCGATGGTTATCCGTGGGCCAATCGTGCTTTCAGCTGCGATATATCGGCCTGGTAAAATAATGACCTGAACACCAAGCCGCGCGCCGGGACCGATATAACACCCTAATTTTTCGCAGCCGGTATCAATGTCTTCATCGTCCAGCCTGACATGCACGGTTTTACCATCGAGGCGATGATTGCTGGTTCTTACCTGCGCGCCCAGGTAAGCGCCTTTGCCAATAACCGAATCAGAAATAAAGCATTGGGGACCGATGGTGGCCGTCGATTCCAATACTGCGTTTTTGATTTCGGTGCCATAGCCAATACGTACTTGATTGCCAATTAAGCAACCAGGTCGAATAAAGGCGTAATTGCCAATAATGCAATCTGCTCCAATTACGACTGGCCCCTGAATAACTGCACCATGACAAATTTTACTGCCAGCACCGATCGTCACGGCTCCCGCGCTTTCATCAATAACAACGCCAGGTGCAATGGATACTGACTTATTATGCTGTTCGCTAAGCTTTAGATAGTTCTTCACCACCGTGGGTAGCTGGGTGGGCGTAATTGTTTGGCGCATCCACCACCGCGGTATAGCGTGTGGGTTTGTCACGTAGGGGTTCACGTCCAGTAAAAAAGGCAATAAATCCATATACAATCCAAATTAAATAAGCCAGAAGTACATAAAAAACAGAAAAAGGCGCAAGGAAAATAAGTTTCCAGCATCGGTGATACCAGGCACTAAATGCTCCAATTGAGCAAACCACTCCAACCCAAATAATGGGAAACAAGGAAAGCACAATCGCATGCGGGCCAATAGTGAGCGTGATGTCCTGCCATGTAATGAAGTAGGTTGCTACGCCAAACAACACGACCAGCACCATTGGGAGTATGCTGAAGATGCCGAATCTGCTGAGGATGAGTGACTTATGCAGACGCATGCAAACGGCATAGCCCACGATCCAGCGCCGCCATCGTTTCCATTCATCGCCCAGGGTATTGCACTCCTGAGGATAAACAATGCAACGGTTTACCTGACGGATACAATAACCATTTGCGACCAGGGTCCAGGTTAAATCCAGATCCTCCACTTTGGTTCGATCGGAAAAGCCAAATTTGCGCAGCACGTCAGTACGAAACATGCCGCAGGCTCCGCTGATAATAAAAGGCGCGCCGCCGAGCAACTGCTGTAATGTCCGCTTCATGATGATCATTGGAAGTTTTACCGTTGCACGGATATGTGGCAGCAACCCAGCACCAGACAGATGTGTTGAGGGGATTCCGCCAACGGCATCGGCGCCATTTTCTATTTCCGCTAACATGAATCCCATACCGTCACCATCAGGAGGGACATAGGTGTCAGCATCGCTTAAAAAAACCTGCTCACAGGTGGCATAATTTAATCCATTCATTAAGGCGCCACCTTTTCCGGTATTCTTTTGCGTCACGGTAATCAGGCGATCGCCCCATTTTTCTTTCACCTTATGCATAATGGCTTCGGTATCATCCGTGGAGCCATCGTTTACACATATGACGCGATGAAAATAGGGATTTAATAACAAATTTTCCAGCGATTGTGCCAGACAAGGGCCTTCGTTATAGGCCGGAATAATGGCGTCAATACTGTCTTTACGTAAACTAGGTTTTCGTTTTAAGGTTGTGAGGAGCCAGAGTAATATACACAGGCTCATCATAATAAAAATTAGTGTTTTCATATAATTAGAGAATCATTTTGTGAACAACAAAACCTTCAGATAATTCACATCCGGCCTGTTGTCCTCTGAATTGGGCTACGGTACGCAGACGTTCTGTACGCATATAATCACGTTGCTGCTGGCTTTGATGAAATGAAAGCGCACGAAGTTTTTGAATAAAACAGTTCTCACTGACGTTTTCAAAGACCTGGGGAACAAACGTCAGCCAGGTACTGGGGGTTTCATAACCAAGAACCTGGGGAATATTTCGGCAGGCAACGATAGAAGCCTTATGTACCGCACGATGATCCTGATGCCGGTCAGAATCATGCATAGTATAAGCTCGCACGATATTGATTCGTGTGGGAATGTGATTTGTGATGACGTCTTCAAGTGATTTGATCATCGTATCAACAAAGTACGGTGTTCGTGTGTCCTCAAAATGAAAATGAAAAACCTGGTGGCAGCCTAATGATGTTAATGCCGATTGAGATTCTGCGTGTCGGTCGGCTTTTAAAACGCACCCTTCAGCCCCTGCGGTCATGACGACGGCAGTAACGTGATAGCCTTCTTTTATTAAGCGGGATAACGAGGCACCACATCCGAGTTCAATATCGTCCGGATGCGCACCTATTGCTAATATCCCTTTTTGGTATAATGTAATCATGATCAAATCCTTCACTTTTCTATGAAAGTGTTATCCGGGTATTCAATGAATATAAACACAATATCTGTTTTGCAGATATTAAAAGCTCTTGTTGGAAAGACAGGAGGGGTTAGTGTGTTTGTCGCAATAAAGATATTACAACATGTAACTTGATGAGTCAAAAGAAACAATATTTATTGAAGGTTAGGATATGTTTTATTAATCAATAAATAAAGTGAATGCATTTCTTATTTTTATTGGTTTTATTTTTCTGGGTGATTGATTTTTTAAAATTAGATGATGAGATTATTAAATTGCACTATAACTATACCTTCAAATATAAAAATGGAATACATATGTCAATTTAGTCTTCATTTACAAATAATTTATATTGGTTGTAATGATGAATTCCAGAGGGGGTATTACTTTCAGAATGAATCATAAACAGCAAGACGCTGAGCGCTGGTACTCGTTAGAGTCTTTAGGCTGGCGATAACAGGCCGGATGGTTTACGCCATCCGGCATGGAACAACAACGTTAGCGCAGGATTCTTTTCTCAGCCAGATCCAGTGCGAAGTAGCTGAAGATCAGATCCGCGCCAGCGCGTTTGATTGAACCTAAGCTTTCCAGCACCACTTTCTCTTCATCTATAGCACCCGCCATCGCTGCGAACTTAATCATCGCGTATTCACCGCTGACCTGATAAGCGCCAATCGGCAGTTCGGTGCGTTCGCGAATATCACGCAGAATATCCAGGTACGCGCCAGCCGGTTTCACCATCAGGCAGTCTGCGCCCTGTGCTTCATCCAGCAGCGATTCACGAATAGCTTCGCGACGGTTCATCGGGTTCATCTGATAAGTTTTACGATCGCCTTTTAGCGCAGTACCCGCTGCTTCACGGAACGGGCCGTAGAACGATGAGGCAAACTTGGTGGAGTAGGACATGATGGCGGTATCGGTGAAGCCCGCAGCGTCCAGCGCCTGGCGAATAGCCTGTACCTGGCCGTCCATTGCAGCGGAAGGGGCGATGAAATCTGCGCCCGCAGCGGCAGCTACCACCGCCTGCTTGCCGAGGTTGGTAAGGGTTAAATCGTTATCCACGCCGTGATCGCATAATACCCCACAGTGACCGTGCGAAGTGTATTCACAGAAGCAGGTATCGGACATGACGATCATTTCCGGTACGGTTTGCTTACAGATGCGGGACATACGCGCCACCAGCCCGTCTTCTTTCCAGGCATCGCTGCCGGTGTCATCCGTGTGGTGGGAAATACCAAAGGTCATCACCGAGCGGATGCCGGCATTGGCAATGCGTTCAATCTCGCGTGCCAGGTGTTTTTCCGGAATGCGCATCACGCCGGGCATGGCCTCGATGGCTTTGTAATCGTCGAGTTCTTCTTCAACAAAGATCGGCAACACCAGGTCATTTAAGCTGAGTGTTGTCTCTTCAAACATAGCGCGCAGCGCAGGTGATTTGCGCAGGCGGCGAGGGCGTTGGATTAGGTCTGTCATGGTATGCCTGATGTTTGTGGAATTGAAGGCAGCAGTATACCTCATCCTGTGTGTGGGTGTTTTACGAAAGTTGGCCTTATGTGGGTGATGTTTAGCTCTTATTATGCCATCTTGAATATATGTTATTTATATTTTTGTGATGTTTGTCATTTTAGATATCGATTGGTTTTGATGTGGCTTAAGTTTTATTTAATGTTTGGTTAAGTTTTGAATCTTTTAATGGGATTTATTCCCATGTTTTTTGTTTTCATTTTAAATGATAGATCAACCTTATGGGTTTAATGTTCTGGTTTCTTTTAATGTGATGAAATTGAACGTTATTCTGTATTTTTTATAGTGTGTGTTTGGTTGTTTTATTTATTGTCCGTTTTCGGACTTAAGGTAAAGACTAATTGAACCTTTCGTCTGTGACGTCGCATAATCGTTTCTGCGGAACATAAAAATGTTTTCTATGCATTAATAATTGATGGATCAACTATATTACGTCCCTGAGGAGGGATGACAAATGCACACTTGGAAAAAGAAACTTGTAGTCTCACAATTAGCATTAGCCTGCACATTGGCAATCACTTCTCAGGCGAATGCTTCAACTGATATCTCTGGAACCACCTATACCACGTTCACCCATTATAATGACGCATCTTATGTTGATGGTGTTTACTATGATGGATATGTCGGTTGGAATAATTACGATACTGATAGTATTTATAACGGTGATATTTATCCGGTAATTAATAATGCTACTGTAAACGGCGTTATTTCTACTTATTACCTGGATGATGGACTGTCAACTAACAGCAATAACAACAGCCTGACGATTAAAAACAGTACTATTCACGGTATGGTAACGTCCGAATGTATGACGCCGGATTGTACTAACCGTAGCGGTATCGATTATTACTACGACCGTCTGGCGATGAACGTCATCAACTCAACTATCGATGACAACTACGAACATTATACCTACAACGGTACCTACTATTATAATGACGCTGTTGACTCACATGTTGTAAATGTTTTCAACTTGGGTACGGCTATCACCTTGGATCAAGAAGTTGATCTGTCTATCTCCAACAACTCTCACGTTGCGGGTATTACGCTGACTCAGGGGTATGAGTGGGAAGATATTGACGATAATACCGTCAGCACTGGTGTAAACAGCGGCGAAGTGTTTAACAACACTATCGCTGTTACCGATTCTACCCTGACCTCTGGTTCATGGTCTGATGAAGGTACTGCCGGCTGGTTTGGTAACACCAGCAATGCCAGCGATTACAACGGCAATGACTGGAACGCTGATGATATCGCATTAGCTGTTATTGCAAATCCGAACGCTGACAACGCTATGCAGACCACGGCAACCTTCAACAATTCAACGTTGATGGGCGACGTGTTGTTCTCCAGCAACTTCGATGAGAACTTCTTCCCGAACGGTGCAGACACTTATCGTGATACCGATGCCGACCTGGATACCAACGGCTGGGATGGTACTGACCGTCTGGATCTGACCCTGAACAACGGCAGCAAGTGGGTTGGTGCGGCAATGTCCGTGCAGCAGGTTGATGCGGATGGTGATGGTGTTTACGACAGCTATGCCGCAGGAACTGAAGCTACCGCAACACTGATCGATATCACCGCTAACAGCCTGTGGCCTGATTCGACCTACGGCATCGACAGCGATACGACCTCTTATGACGAAACCGGTCATGTGGTTGGCAATGCTGTCTACCAGAGCGGTCTGTTCAACGTGACGCTGAACGGCGCTTCACAGTGGGATACCACCAAAACCTCTCTGATTGACACCCTGAGCATCAACAGCGGTTCCGTCGTGAATGTGGGTGATTCTACCCTGATTTCTGACTCCATCTCTCTGACCGGTGCTTCAGCATTGAACATCAACGAAGATGGTCATGTTGCGACTGATACGCTGTCTATCGACAACAGTACAGTCACGATTGCTGATGATGTTGCTGCTGGCTGGGGTGTGTATACAGCTGCGCTGTATGCAAACACCATCAACGTTACCAACAACGGTGTTCTGGATGTTGGCAACAGCACGGGCGATGCGCTGCAGGTTGATACGCTGAATCTGACTAGCTATACCGATGCTTACAACCATGTTAATGCGGGTGTTTTCGACATCAACAGCACTAACTATGTACTGAATGCTGACCTGACCAACGATCGTACCAACGATATTACCCAAGCTAACTACGGTTATGGCGTGATCGCGATGAACTCTGATGGTCATCTGACTATCAACGGTAACGGTGATTCTGACACCTCAGGCGATCAGTCTGAAGTTGATAACTACGGTGACCACGTAGCGGCGGCAACCGGTAACTATAAAGTTCGTATCGATAACGCGACAGGTAAGGGTTCTATTACTGATTACAAAGGTAAAGAACTGGTTTACGTTAACGACACGAACAGCACTGCAACCTTCTCTGCAGCTAACAAAGCTGACTTGGGTGCTTACACCTATCAGGCACAGCAGCAGGGTAACACCGTTGTTTTGCAGCAGATGGAGCTGACCGATTACGCGAATATGGCGCTGAGCATCCCGTCTGCTAACACCAATATCTGGAACCTGGAACAAGACACCGTGGGTACTCGTCTGACCAACGCACGTCATGGCCTGGCAGATAACGGTGGCGCTTGGGTTAGCTATTTTGGCGGCAGCTTCGATGCTGACAATGGCAGCATTAACTACGATCAAGATGTCAGTGGTATCATGGTCGGTGTTGATTCCAAAATTGACGGTAATAACGCTAAGTGGATTGTCGGTGCCGCAGCAGGCTTCGCTAAAGGTGATATGAGCGACCGTACTGGTCAGGTGGACCAGGACAGCCAGACTGCCTACATCTACTCTTCTGCTCACTTTGCCAACAACATCTTTGTTGACGGTAACTTAAGCTACTCTCACTTCAATAACGATCTGTCTGCCAACATGAGCAACGGTCAGTATGTTGATGGCAGCACCTCTTCTGATGCCTGGGGCTTTGGCTTGAAATTGGGTTATGACCTGAAACTGGGTGATGCCGGTTACGTAACGCCTTACGGTAGCGTATCTGGTCTGTTCCAGTCTGGTGATGACTATAAGCTGAGCAACGACATGAAAGTTGACGGTCAGTCTTATGACAGCATGCGCTATGAACTCGGTGTAGATGCAGGTTATACCTTCGCCTACAGCGACGACCAGGCGCTGACCCCGTACTTCAAACTGGCCTACGTTTACGACAACTCTAACAACGATTCTGACGTAAACGGTGATTCCATCGACAACGGCGTAGAAGGTTCTGCGGTACGTGTTGGACTGGGTACTCAGTTCAGCTTTACCAAAAACTTCAGCGCATATACCGATGCTAACTACCTCGGCGGCGGTGATGTAGATCAAGACTGGTCTGCGAATGTAGGTGTTAAATATACTTGGTAAGAATTTTCTTACAGAGAAAGTCAAGATAATTTAATCCAGAAAAATGCCCGTCACGGATTTGACGGGCATTTATTGCAAGGAGTGCGAAAATGTTATCTATGAATAAGCCACTTCAGGAATTTGGTAAGTTAGATAAATGTTTGTCTACATATGGAACTTATTTTGACTGTGAAAATGAAAAGCAAATCATATATTCTAGTGATGTAAATCATGATGACACCTTTGTTATTTTAAATGGTGTAATTTCCTTGCGGCGAGATGAGAATATATTAGTGGGTATTGCACAGGCTCCTTTTATCATGGGACTTGCTGACGGTGTAATGAAAAATGATGTGCAATACAAATTAATGACAGAAAGTAACTGTTATGGATATCATCTTCCAGCATCTCAAACGATTAATATAATTGAACAATATCAACTGTGGCGGGAAGCTTTTTGTTGGCTAGCCTGGCAAAATAAAATACTGGAATTACGTGATTTGCAGTTGATTGGACATAATTCATACAAGCAAATCCGTGCTACGCTGATAACCATGATTGAGTGGGACGAAACGCTACGCTTGCGTATCGGCGTTATGAATTATATTCACCAGCGCACACGAATTTCACGCTCTGTTGTCGCTGAAGTCCTCGCGGCACTGCGTAAAGGTGGTTACATTGAAATGAATAAAGGCAAACTGGTAAGCGTTAACCATTTGCCTTCTGAGTACTAAATCAGGATGCGGGAACGACCTGTGGTTTGTTTCCACTTAATTCAGCGACCAGATCGTTGATACCGTCGCTCATATTAGTAAATCGGGTCAGTGGAGAACGGGTTACCACGATAAAGGCCCCAACGTTTTTCTGCGGGATCATCGCCATATAGGTGATGAATCCACCGCCACCGCCGGTTTTTTGAATAATTCCCGGTCGGCCATTCTTCGGTGCCATATAGACCCAGCCCAGGCCAAGCGCATCGGCTTTGCCTGGCACGTCCATGCCAATCACTTTAGTTAACTGCGCGCGCTGATAAATCAGCGTCTGCATCCGGTCTGCCTGCTGACTACGCTGATAAAAGTCAGATGAGAGGTACTGCTGCATCCAGCGCATCATATCGCCAGGCGTTGAATAGACGCCGCCGCTGCCCATTGCAGCCAGCGTATTGTTACACGGGCTGGCCCCTTTTTCGGCGATCATCAGTCGCTTGCACTGATCGGGGGAGGGGGTGAATGTAGTGTCTTTCATCCCGAGCGGTCGGGTGATTTTCTCTTCAAACAGCTGCGGATAAGGCTTACCGGATGCGGAGGCCAGCGCATCAGCCAGCAGGTCAAACGCCAGATTCGAGTAAGATGCCTGCGATCCGGGGGCGGCTTTCAGCGTGGCGGTTGAGAGGTAACTCCAGCGCTGCTCGCGCGTTGGCCAGACGAATACCGGGCGTTTTGCCGCGCCGCCAGGCTGCTCGCGTGGCAGGGCGCTGGTATGAGTCGCCAGATTCACCAGCGTGATTGGCGTGCCCTGATATGTCGGGACCCGTGCACCGGGTGGCGCATATTTACTCAATGGGTCGTTCAGTTTTACCGTGCCCTGATCGAGTAATTTCACCAGCATCTCGCTGGTCATTAATTTGGTAATCGAGGCGATGCGGATCACCGAATCCAGCTGCGGATGAACATTATTGCCGGGACGCGTTTCGCCAAAGCTGCGAAACACACGCTGATTACCATCAATTACCACGAGCGCCATCCCTGTAGCCCCGCTGCCGTAGTAGATATGATCGGCATAACGATCGACGATATCAGAGGCGAAGACTGGAGCGGTTATAGGCTGTGCGGCCTGGACAGATGTCAATGACGCCGCACACAGCGCGGCAGAAAAAAGCAGACTACGTTTCAACGGTGGTGTCCATGAGTTAGAGGAAGTAAAAAAGGATGACGTGCGTATGCGTATTTATACTACTCAACGGCATATTGCAAAGCGCTATTACGCCAATGATAGTGTGAAAAACGTAACGATGAGTAAACGTTACCTTTTCCCCCAGAGTGGATGTTCGCTTTTGTGATCTCGCGCTGCGATAATCTGAATATGCCGGAACGCTGTTTGGCATGAAAACCATAGAAACAATTCTTCAGGGTTGATAGCGAACTAAGCGCGTCGGTTCTGGTCACAATTGTCGGTTTCAGCATGTGTTTATTGGGCGTTAGCCGTCTTGCCATCGTTTGAACGCTGGCAAATGCACAGCAGTCGTCATAACGATAAGAAGTTAGCAGGAGAGCACTATGTTTAAGTCTTTTTTCCCAAAGCCGGGACCGTTCTTTATTTCGGCATTTATTTGGGCACTGGTCGCCGTCGTATTCTGGCAGGCAGGTGGGGGAGCCTGGGTTGCACATATCACCGGCGCATCGGGTGATGTTCCTATCAGCGCCGCCCGATTCTGGTCGCTGGATTACCTGATCTTTTACGCGTATTACACTCTCTGCGTCGGCCTGTTCGCCGTGTTCTGGTTTATCTACTGCCCACACCGCTGGCAGTACTGGTCCATATTGGGCACGTCGCTGATTATCTTCGTAACCTGGTTTCTGGTTGAAGTCGGGGTCGCTGTCAACGCCTGGTATGCGCCGTTCTACGACCTGATTCAAACCGCATTGAGCGCGCCTCATAAGGTGAAGATTGAGCAGTTCTATCATGAAGTGGGCATCTTTCTCGGCATTGCGCTGATTGCCGTAGTGATTGGTGTGATGAATAATTTCTTCGTCAGCCATTATGTGTTCCGCTGGCGCACCGCGATGAACGAACATTATATGGCGCACTGGCAGCATCTGCGTCATATCGAAGGTGCCGCGCAGCGTGTGCAGGAAGACACCATGCGTTTTGCCTCCACGCTGGAAGATATGGGCGTCAGTTTTATCAACGCGATTATGACGCTGATTGCCTTCTTACCGGTGCTGGTCACGCTGTCTGCGCATGTCCCCGACCTGCCGATTGTCGGACATATTCCTTATGGCCTGGTGATTGCTGCCATTGTCTGGTCGTTGATGGGAACCGGGCTGCTGGCGGTCGTCGGGATCAAACTTCCTGGGCTGGAGTTTAAAAACCAGCGAGTGGAAGCCGCCTATCGTAAAGAACTGGTATACGGCGAAGATGATGCGAATCGCGCGACGCCGCCGACGGTGCGTGAACTGTTTCACGCGGTACGCCAGAACTACTTCCGCCTCTATTTTCACTACATGTACTTTAATATTGCCCGTATTCTGTACCTGCAGGTGGATAATGTTTTCGGGTTGTTCCTGCTGTTTCCGTCAATTGTTGCCGGTACGATTACGCTCGGTCTGATGACGCAAATCACCAACGTGTTTGGTCAGGTGCGCGGATCGTTCCAGTATCTGATTAACTCCTGGACGACGTTAGTTGAATTGATGTCTATCTATAAGCGTCTGCGCAGCTTCGAACGTGAGCTGGATGGCCAGGAGATTCAGGCAGTTACCCATACTCTTAGCTAACAAAAGGAGATGTTATGTCGACGGTTTCCCGTCTTTATCCCTGGTCTTGTCTGGCGGCGTTGGCGCTGGTGGGATGTAGTAGCCAACCTTCACAGCCGTTAAAAAAAGGGGAGAAAGCCGTCGATGTGGCGAGCGTGGTACGCCAGAAAATGCCGTCCAGCGTGAAGGACAGAGACGCCTGGGCGCAGGATCTGGCGAAGACGTTTGAAAGCCAGAAGCTGGCACCGACGGTCGAGAACGTCTGTTCGGTGCTGGCGGTGGCGCAGCAGGAGTCTAACTATCAGGCCGATCCGGTCGTTCCTGGTTTAAGTAAAATTGCCTGGAAAGAGATCGACCGTCGCGCTGAGCGTATGCATATTCCGCTGTTTGTGGTGCACACCGCGCTGAAGATTAACTCCCCGACGGGGAAAAGCTACAGCGAGCGTCTGGATTCGGTAAAGACGGAAAAGCAGCTGAGCGCTATTTTTGATGATTTTATCAATATGGTGCCGATGGGACAGACGTTGTTCGGTTCGCTTAATCCGGTGCATACCGGCGGCCCAATGCAGGTCAGCATTGCGTTTGCAGAACAGCATACCGCAGGCTATCCGTGGAAAATGGCGGGGACGGTACGTCAGGAAGTGTTTACCCGCCGCGGAGGGCTGTGGTTCGGGACGTATCACTTGTTGAATTATCCGGCGAACTACAGCGCACCTATCTTCCGTTTCGCCGATTTTAATGCCGGCTGGTACGCCAGCCGTAATGCGGCGTTCCAGAACGCTGTCAGTAAAGCTAGCGGTGTGAAGCTGGCGCTGGACGGTGATTTGATTCGTTATGACAGCAACGAGCCGGGGAAAACAGAGCTGGCGGTACGTAAGCTGGCCGGAAAGCTGGGGATGAGCGAGAGTGATATCCACCGTCAACTGCAAAAAGGGGACAGCCTCGCATTTGAAGAGACGGCGCTGTACGAGAACGTGTATAAGCTGGCAGAAGCGAAGACAGGTAGAACGTTACCCCGCGAAATGCTGCCGGGCATTCAGCTCGAGAGTCCGAAGATTACCCGTAATCTGACCACCGCATGGTTTGCGAAACGGGTGGACGAGCGGCGGGCAAAATGTATGAATCAGCCATCTTTATGATGGCGTTGGCGCCAGCTCAATATTGCCGCGATGGTGCCAAGAATCAGACCGCCTGCCAGGAAGGGTATCAAACCAAAAATCGTGCCGACGCCTAAGCCAATTTCGATCCGCGGGCGTCCGCTCTCTTGCATTTGCAGTTGCATCAGCTGTTCATAAATACCGGGTGCGTGAGCCAGCAGGGTTAACACCTGCGCCCCGACCCAAAAACAAAACAGCACAAAGATGGCATAGACAATGTTGCCAGTCAGGGAGGAGGGATCCCGATGCTTGCCCTTAAACGGGAATTTTGACAGCGTAAAATCAGCCATGAAAGACCTCCAGAAACAACCTGCTCTTGACAAAATGCCAGTAACTGACAGTGAGTCTGACAGGTGATCGGGATTGTCAATATCAGAATGATGGTAATTTCGACCAGGGATTATTCCTGGATTCTGGTTTTATGTTTCCCATCACAAATACGCAACTTTAAGTGAAATTTTATTACATTTAAGAAATTCCGCATACGCCACAGACCGCCACAGAGAAATGTGCGAGGATGCTGCTTTATGTTGTGATTCTTTCGGAGCTGCTATGAACCTGCCTGTAAAACTTCGCCGCGATTGGCATTATTATGCGTTTGCCATTGGGCTTATTTTTATTCTCAACGGTGTGGTGGGATTACTGGGCTTTGAAGCGAAGGGATGGCAAACCTATGCGGTAGGGCTGGTCACCTGGGTGATTAGCTTTTGGCTTGCAGGATTAATTATTCGTCGCCGCGTGGAAGATGATGAAGCGCAGGATGCCCAATAGCGATTGAGCATCCTGGCGGGTTTTACATGCTGGTTTTACATGCTGGTTTTCAGCGCGCTGTCTGCAGCGTGACGCTCCAGCGCCAGTTCGATCAGACGGGTGATCAGATCGGTATAGCCTAAGCCGCTCGCCTGCCACAGTTTTGGATACATACTGATATTGGTGAAGCCCGGCAGCGTGTTGATCTCATTGATCACCACTTCATTTTCTGCGGTTAAGAACACATCCACACGCGCCATGCCAGCGCAGCCCAGCGTTTGATAAGCCTGGATCGCAATCTCGCGGATCTTGTCGTTAATCAGCGGGGAAATGTCTGCAGGGACCACCACTTTGGCACCGTTGTCGTCAATGTACTTGGTGTCATAGGCGTAAAAATCACTGTTCAGAACAATCTCGCCGCAGGTGCTGGCCTGCGGATGATCGTTACCCAGCACCGCGCATTCGATCTCACGCCCGTTGATCCCTTGTTCCACTACCACTTTATGATCAAACTCAAACGCCAGCGCCACGGCCTGATTGTACTGGGCTTCGTTGGTGACTTTGCTGACGCCAACGGACGATCCCTGATTAGCCGGCTTGACGAACAGCGGCAGGCCCAGACGGGATTCAACCTCTGAGAAGCTGATGCTATTGCGGTTAGCGCGGGTGAGCGTAATAAATGGCGCGATGTTTAATCCGGCATCGCGCAGTAGGCGTTTGGTCACATCTTTATCCATGCACGCTGCCGAGCCCAGTACGTCGGACCCAACAAACGGTAGATTCGCCACGCGCAGCATGCCTTGCAGAGAACCATCTTCGCCCAGCGTACCGTGTACAATAGGGAAAATAACATCGACGGTTGGCAGCGGCTGACCACTGTGCGCGTCAATCAACTGGTGTTCTTGTTTTCCCGGTACTTGCGCCAGGCTGGTTGTTGAAGGACGCAACGCAATATGTGCCGGGTCGTTGGCATTAAGCAGGTAGTTACTGGCATCACTGACGTGCCATTGCCCTTGTTTATCAATACCTAACAGCACAACATCAAAGCGAGCCTTGTCGATGGCATCGACAATATTTTTTGCCGATTGCAATGACACTTCATGTTCTGCTGATTTACCACCAAATACGATTCCTACCCGCAACTTTGCCATCTTAAAAACCCATTCCATGAATGCAAAGCACATACATTACCACGACAAAACGCAGGATTCCTCGGCTTCTGGCAGAATGTTTTCGCAAAGCGCAGGGGAACAATACGCTTTAACCCAGAGGTGCAGAGGTAAGCATAATCCCCTGTAATAAATAAGGGATATGTGTGATGAATATCACAAATATGATGAGCGGGGAGATAAAATACTAAACTGTGAGGTATCGCACATCAACACCCTCGTTTGCACGTCAAATTTGTTAAGCTGCTCGCAGTTTTCAGCTACTTACCGTTATGAGTCCATATGGAATCCTGGAAAGTTAATCTTATTTCCGTTTGGTTCGGATGCTTTTTTACCGGCCTGGCGATCAGCCAAATCCTGCCTTTCTTACCGCTCTACGTCTCCCAGCTAGGGGTGACCTCGCATGAAGCTCTGTCGATGTGGTCTGGCTTAACGTTTAGCATTACGTTTCTGATTTCTGCCATTGTTTCGCCGATGTGGGGCAGTTTAGCCGACCGCAAAGGGCGTAAGCTGATGCTGTTGCGAGCCTCGCTGGGGATGGCGATTGCGATTTTACTGCAGGCCTTTGCGACCAACGTCTGGCAGCTTTTCTTGCTGCGCGGTGTGATGGGGTTAACGTCGGGATACATCCCTAATGCGATGGCATTGGTGGCGTCGCAAGTCCCGCGCGATCGCAGCGGCTGGGCGCTGAGTACGCTCTCTACGGCACAAATTAGCGGCGTCATTGGCGGGCCGTTGATGGGCGGCTTTATTGCCGATCACGTGGGCTTACGCGCGGTATTTTGTATTACCGCCGCGCTACTGGTGGTCAGTTTCCTGGTCACACTGTTCTTAATCAAAGAGGGCGTACGCCCGACGATTAAAAAAAGTGAACGCTTAAGCGGTAAGGCTGTTTTCGCCTCGCTGCCTTATCCTGCATTGGTGATCAGCCTGTTCTTTACCACTATGGTTATTCAGCTGTGTAATGGCTCTATCGGTCCTATTCTGGCGTTGTTTATCAAATCGATGGTACCAGACAGCAGTAATATTGCCTTTCTCAGCGGGCTGATTGCCTCGGTTCCCGGTATATCAGCCCTTATTTCAGCGCCCCGGCTTGGAAAGCTGGGCGACAGAATTGGCACTGAGCGGATCCTCATGGCGACGTTAATCTTCGCGGTGGTGTTATTTTTTGCCATGTCTTGGGTCACAACGCCGTTGCAGTTAGGGGTATTGCGTTTCCTGCTCGGCTTTGCCGATGGCGCAATGCTCCCCGCTGTGCAGACTCTGCTGGTGAAATACTCCAGCGACCAGATTACCGGACGTATTTTCGGGTATAACCAGTCGTTTATGTATCTTGGCAACGTTGCCGGGCCGTTAATGGGCGCTACTGTGTCGGCAATGGCAGGTTTTCGCTGGGTGTTTATCGCGACCGCGAGCATTGTACTAATTAACATCTGGCAGTTGGCTGTCGCGTTGCGACGTCGGCGTCGCACGCGTTGAATGGCGGATTAACACCGGTGGCTGTTGGCGGTGTTAATCCATAAGTTTGTATTATATTTCTGGGTGATTATTAAGCTTCTCACCCTTTTATATTGAATAATTCTGTCGTAATACCAAATTCATCTTATTTTGCGGTGTGATTGTTTTCGCAAAACGTTTTATTTCTGCTAAAAATACAACTTTCATCCCCTAGGCAGTTGGGAGCCATAATGCTACCGTGACCCATATTTTGTTAAGGGAATACGCAAATGAAAAATCTCGTCACTGAGTTATTACTTAAGCTCGCCCAAAAAGAAGAAGAGTCCGAGGATCTGGCCGCTCAGGTAGAAACCTTAGAGCGCGTCATCATGGAAATGCTGCATACGATGGCGAAGCATGAGCAGCAAATACTGATTCGTCATCTTGAGGGCGCACTGGCGGGAGTAAGCCGCATGCCAGCCTGTTTAGCAAACCTGCATGACGCTGGTGAGAGGGTGCCTGGAGCGTATTGAGGTGTCTGTGGATCCTCTCGACGATAAATCATCATAAAAGTGTCACATCAAATACTTATAGTCGCTTTGTTTTAATTTTACCGTATTTATACATGGAGAAAATAAAGTGAAACAAAGCGCTATCGCTATTGCCCTGTTACCTTTGCTGTTTACCCCGGTTATTTATGCAGAATCATCTGCTATGCCGGTTCTGGATAATCGTGCCGCTCAGGGCGATATCACCACTCCGGGTGGCGCTCGTCGATTAACCAGCGATCAAACGGCTGCTTTGCGTGATTCACTGATTGATAAACCTGCTAAAAATATTATTTTGCTGATCGGCGATGGTATGGGTGACTCAGAAATTACCGCAGCGCGAAATTATGCCGAAGGTGCGGGCGGCTTTTTTAAAGGGATTGATGCCTTGCCCCTGACCGGACAATACACTCATTATTCGCTGGATAAGAAAACGGGTAAGCCCGATTATGTGACCGATTCTGCGGCATCGGCGACGGCGTGGACCACCGGGGTCAAATCCTATAATGGTGCGCTGGGCGTTGATATCCATGAAAAAGATCACGCCACGATTCTGGAAATGGCAAAAGCCGCAGGTCTGGCGACCGGCAACGTTTCCACTGCAGAATTACAGGATGCTACTCCTGCCGCGCTGGTCGCGCATGTGACCTCCCGAAAGTGCTACGGCCCGAGCGTGACGCGTGAAAAATGTCCGACTAATGCGCTGGAAAAAGGCGGCAAAGGGTCAATCACCGAACAATTGTTGAATGCCCGTGCCGACGTCACGCTAGGGGGTGGGGCAAAAACCTTTGCTGAAACTGCGGCGGCAGGTGAATGGCAGGGTAAAACGTTGCGTGAGCAAGCACAGGCTCGCGGCTATCAGCTGGTGAGTGACGCCGCAACGCTTGCGGCGATCGGCGAGGCGAATCAGGATAAACCGCTGCTGGGGCTGTTCTCAGAGGGCAACATGCCGGTGCGTTGGGAAGGACCGAAAGCCTCTTATCACGGCAACATTGATAAACCGGTTGTGACCTGTACGCCAAACGTCAAACGTAATGACACGGTGCCGACGTTGGCACAGATGACGGATAAAGCAATTGAACTGTTAAGCAAAAACGAAAAAGGTTTCTTCCTGCAGGTGGAAGGCGCGTCAATCGATAAACAGGATCACGCCGCTAACCCGTGCGGACAGATAGGTGAAACGGTCGATCTGGACGAAGCAGTACAGCGTGCGCTGGCTTTTGCGAAGAAAGATGGCAATACGCTGGTGGTGGTGACTGCCGATCACGCGCATTCCAGTCAGATTGTGGCGCCTGATACCAAAGCACCAGGCCTGACTCAGGCGCTGAACACGAAAGATGGCGCGGTGATGGTCATCAGCTACGGTAACTCTGAAGAGGAATCTCAGGAGCATACGGGCAGCCAGTTGCGTATTGCTGCCTATGGGCCACATGCGGCAAATGTGGTTGGCCTTACCGACCAAACCGATCTGTTTTACACCATGAAATCGGCGTTAGGACTGAAATAAGTACACGCCCGGCGGCAATACTTTTGCGGTCGGGTGGTTTTTTTGTCGTTAGCAGCCAGACTTATCTGTGTCTCGTCGTTCAGAAAAGGATGGTGCTATGAAAATTACATTATTAATGACGTTGCTTTTTGGTCTGATTTTTTTAACTACTGTCGGCGCTGCCGAGAAAACGCTAACCCCACAACAACAACGGATGACCACCTGTAATCAGCAGGCGACAGCGCAGACCTTAAAAGGGGATGCGCGTAAGACTTATATGAGTGACTGCCTGAAAAACAGTAAATCTGCCCCCGAAGAAAAGAGTCTGACGCCACAGCAGCAGAAAATGCGTGAATGTAACGTTCAGGCGACGGAGCAGTCGCTGAAAGGCGACGATCGCAACAAATTTATGAGTGCCTGCCTGAAAAAAGCGGCGTAATTGCGTAGTACATAAGGGTGAGCCGCGAAATTCGCTCACCCGAAATATCATACTCCCGCGCTCTACCCCCTTTCTATAATTTGGGAAATTTGTTTCAGAATATTCCCAAATACGATGAATGATGAAAATTTCTATCAAAAACAGGTTGTCCCGAATGAAGCGTTTTTATCCCTTCATCAGAATGACCATCAGCGCTCCGGACTGCGATTTGCCCGACGGATCAGGTTGCCGCGCGCGATAGGACTGGGAGGGATGTTTTTCCCCATCGCATCGGTCTTAGTGTCACAGCCAATTACCGGAGGCTGGTGGCTTTTGCTGGTGGGATGGGCCTTTGTCTGGCCGCATCTGGCATGGCAGCTGGCCGGTAAAGCAGACGACCCGCTGCATAGCGAATTCACCAACTTAAAAGCTGATGCGATCCTGGCGGGAATGTGGATAGGGCTGATGGGGGCAAACCTGTTGCCGTCAACGGCGATGCTGATGATTATCTGTATTAACCTGATGGGGGCGGGGGGGATTCGATTGTTCCTCGCGGGTCTGGTGTTGACGGTCGTTTCATGTCTGGTCACCTTGCAGCTTACGGATATCCCCGTGGCGCTTAGCAGTACTCAGGTGAGCGTGCTGCTGTCTCTGCCGGTTCTGGTGTTATATCCGCTGCTGTTTGCCTGGGTGAGCTACCAGACGGTCATCAAGCTGGCAGAGCACAAGCGTCGGTTACAGGTGATGAGTACGCGGGATGGAATGACTGGTGTGTATAACCGACGCCATTGGGAGCTTTTACTGCGTAATGAATTTGATAATTGCCGTCGTCATCAGCGTGACGCGACGTTACTGATTATCGATATCGACCATTTCAAGAGTATCAACGATACCTGGGGCCATGATGTTGGCGATGAAGCCATTGTGGCACTGACGCGCCAGCTGCAAATGACATTGCGCGGCAGCGATGTGATAGGGCGCTTTGGTGGCGATGAGTTTGCCGTGATTATGTGCGGCACTCCGGCGGCCAGCGCCATCGCCGCAATGTCGCGTGTCCACGAACGACTCAGCCTATTGCGATTGTCCTGTGCCCCGCAGGTTGCCCTGCGTATCAGCGTAGGCGTCGCCCCCCTGACCTCAGAAACGGAACACTATCGAGAATGGTTAAAATCAGCGGATATGGCTCTTTACAAAGCAAAGAATTCCGGACGTAACCGCACTGAAGCGGCGGCCTGACGTCCGGTTGCTCACTCAGGATCTGCTGAGTTTTTCCGATTGCTCCATGCACTTAACCATTGCTTCAATGACTGAAGAACGGAAGCCTCGCGCTTCCAGGACGCGCACCGCCTCAATGGTTGTTCCGCCAGGCGAGCACACCATATCTTTCAGCTCTCCGGGGTGTTTCCCCGTTTCGAGTACCATTTTCGCGGACCCCATCACCGCCTGCGCGGCGAATTTATACGCCTGAGCGCGGGGCATTCCCCCCTGAACGGCTGCATCGGCCATGGCTTCGATAAACATAAACACGTATGCCGGTGCGGATCCGCTGACGCCGACGACCGGGTGAATCATCGATTCTGCAATCACTTCAGCTTCACCAAAGCAGCGGAAGATATTTAATACGTCAGCCGTATCTTCCGGCGTCACCAACGCGTTTGGCGTTATGGAGGTCATGCCGGCATTGACCAGGGACGGCGTGTTGGGCATCGCGCGGATAATTTTACGGTCATGGCCTAGCGCGCGAGCAAGCTGATCGAGCGTGACGCCTGCGGCAATAGAGACGACCAGTGAATCTTTGTTCAGGCTGGAGGTGATTTCGCTCAGCACCTTAACCATGATGCCAGGCTTCACGGCGCCAAAGACAATATCTGCAATTTGTGCGACTTCTTGTGCCGATTGTGCCGCATTAATGCCGTACTGGTCGTGCAGCGAAGCGACTTTATCAGGAGAGGGGGTATAAACCCAGATTTGTCCGGGGAGAACCTGGCCGCTGGCGATCATGCCGCCAAGAATGGCTTTGCCCATATTGCCGCAGCCGATAAAACCAATTTTCTTGTCCATCTTTGTCACTCCCTATGCGTGATATTCATTGTTTTACCTGGGAAAGCTAAGCTTAGCGCGGAATGAATGTGTTCAGAAGGAGAAACAGCACTTTGCCGAAAAGTAAAAGCACGAGACAATGTGCGATTGCACAGGAAACAGGAGGTGTTATGACAATATGGGTGGATGCGGATGCGTGTCCGAATGTGATTAAAGATATTTTGTACCGGGCCTCTGAGCGTATGCAGATGCCGCTGATTTTGGTTGCTAATCAGAGTTTGCGCGTGCCACCTTCGCCTTTTATCCGTACATTACGCGTCCCTGCCGGGTTTGATGTCGCCGATAACGAGATTGTGCGCCAGTGTAGCGCCGGAGATTTGGTGATTACTGCGGATATCCCGCTGGCCTCTGAAGTCATCGAAAAAGGGGCTGCTGCGCTCAATCCACGTGGCGAACGCTATACCGAATCCACGATCCGTGAACGTCTGACAATGCGTGATTTTATGGATACGTTACGCGCCAGTGGGATCCAGACCGGAGGCCCTGACACTCTTTCGCCGCGCGACAGGCAGCATTTTGCCGCTGAACTGGATAAGTGGTGGCTGGAAGTTCAACGCAGAAAATAACAACTGTAATCTATTTTTTACACTTTCATCGCTGTGAAATCTTGTTATAGTAGGGATTGGTGGGCTTCTTAGTCTTAAGTGGAACTTATTCTTTACGTTTTGGCGATGTACTAGTTTGATGGTATGATTATAACTTTAACAGCATCAGATCCCGCTTGTGGGCGGCTCTCTGGGGAATTTCTGCGATGACGCAACCTCTTTTTCTTGTTGGCCCTCGGGGGTGTGGTAAGACGACAACCGGTATGGCGCTGGCGAAAGCTATCGACTTCCAGTTTGTTGATACCGATCGCTGGCTGCAATCACATGTGCAAATGACCGTCGCCGAAATCGTTGAAAGAGAGGGGTGGGAAGGATTTCGCGCCCAGGAGACGACGGCTCTGCAGGCTGTGACTGCCCCCTCAACGGTTATTGCGACTGGCGGTGGCATTATTCTTACCGAATATAATCGTCACTACATGCGAAATAGCGGCATGGTCATCTATTTAAGCGCACCGGTATCGGTGCTGGTGAATCGCCTGGAGGCAGCACCTGAAGAGGGATTGCGCCCGACCCTAACTGGCAAACCGTTGACCGAAGAGGTGCAGGAAGTCCTCGAACAGCGCGATGTGTTGTATCGCGCAGCGGCGCATTTTATCGTTGATGCAACCAACGAACCCTCACAGGTTGTGGCCGATATTCTGGCGATAATGTCGCAGGCCGCGCCACGGTTGCAGGGTGGAGTCTATACTTAACGCTCATCCCCTCAAAAGGAAGCGCTATGCCGACAAACCCCCCTTATCCACGAAAAGCGACGATTGTTACTGTTGAAAAAGGTACTCCAGGCCAGACAGTAACTTGGTATCAACTCCGTGCTGACCATCCTAAACCTAATTCGTTGATTAGCGAGCATCCGTCCGCACAGGAAGCGATGGATGCCAAAAAACGCTATGAGGATCCGCAGAAAACCTGAGGTTAGACGCTGTCTGTCTGTATCTGTATCACATTTTTCGCACGTCACCAGATAGTGCGAAAATTGAAAACTAAACGATAACAATAAAGTACTGGAGCGATTGGGAATCTTTACACAATGCATCGCTGATCTGCTGCTACGCTTTTGAGCATTTATAACGCAGGTCAGCGCTCGGTATTTGTCCGGGATTTTACCGCAAAGTAAGAAGATGGTGGAGCAACACATGAGTACGTCGTTGGCTATCCTCACGATTGGCGTTGTGCCGATGTGTGAGGTATTACCGCTCCTGACGGAATATATCGATGAGCAACACATTACCCACCATAGCCTGCTGGGGCAGATGCAGCGGGAAGATGTGATGATCGAGTACGCGGTCTCGCCGGGTGACGAGTTGTTATTAACTCTGCTCAGTGACCGACAACTTGCTCATGTCTCACGCCAGAAAGTGGAACGCGCACTGCAAAGCATCGTTGAAGTGCTGGACAACCAGGGGTTTGACGTTATTTTGCTGATGAGCACCGCCTCAATTGCCCGCCTGACGGCCCGCAATAGCATCCTGCTGGAACCCTTACGTATTATTCCCCCCTTAGTGGCATCAATTGTGGAAGGGCATCAGGTTGGGGTGATTGTGCCGGTTGCTGAGCTGCTGGAAGCCCAGACGCAAAAATGGCAGGTATTACAAACGCCGCCGGTCTATGCCGTGGCGAATCCCATTGACGGCTCTGAACAACAGTTGATTGATGCCGGGAAAGATCTCCTTGAACAAGGCGCTGATGTGATCATGCTGGATTGTTTGGGTTTCAACCAACGTCATCGTGATGTACTGCAAAAATCGCTGGATATTCCGGTGCTGCTGTCTAATGTCCTGATCGCCCGACTGGCTTCGGAGTTGCTCGCGTAATTTTGCGTGACAGGTGGAACGTCAGGCCCCTATATTGGTTGTTAACTTAATAACGAGACAGGGCCAGTTGTATGCTTCAAAGTAACGAATACTTTTCCGGCAAAGTAAAATCGATTGGTTTTACCAGCAGCAGTACTGGCCGCGCCAGCGTTGGCGTGATGGTGGAAGGCGAATACACCTTTGGCACCGCGGCACCTGAAGAAATGACGGTGGTGAGTGGGGCGCTGAATGTATTGCTGCCGGGCGAAACCGAGTGGAAAGTGTATGCTGCGGGGGACGTGTTTAACGTGCCTGGACACAGTGAATTTCATTTGCAGGTGGCAGAGCCTACATCCTATCTTTGCCGCTACCTGTAATTGTGAAATGCCTGATAGCGATGCGCTTATCAGGCTTACAACATCGCGTAGGCCGGATAAGTCGCAAGCGATGTATCCGGCAATACTGATTCTTAGCGCTGCGCTTCGCCGCCTAATCCTTCCACCAGGCTTTTAATCAACGCGGCCAGTTCACCGGTCATCAGGATGAAATCGGCATCAAAACGCTGACCATAGTCTTCTCTGTCGATATCTTCGTTCTGGTCGCGCAGTTCATCGCTGAACTTCAGACGCTTAATTGAGCCGTCGTCGCACATCAGAAACTGAATGCGCTGCTGCCAGTCGAGAGCCAGCTTGGTGACGACTTTTCCGGCCTCAATGTGAACAGCAATTTCATCGCTCACCAGGTCCTGTTTCTTCGCCCGGATCACGCCGCCGTCTTCCAGCATGGCTTTCAGTTCGGCTTCATCCAGCAACTGGAATCCCTGAGCAACGGTACCGGAACGGACCCACTCGGTGAGCGTGAGCTCAATCGGGTTTTCCAGCGCCAGCGGGACTACAGGCAGTGAGCCGAGGCTTTTACGCAGCAGTGCCAGCGTATCTTCTGCTTTCTTGGCACTTGCGCAGTCGACCATAATCAGGTCATTGACGGTGTCGATCCACATCATTGTCTGGCTAAAGCGGCTAAAGGCGCGCGGTAGCAATGAGTGCAACACTTCATCTTTCAGCGAGTCTTTCTCGGTCTTCTTTAGTTTGCGACCCTGCTCGGCTTCCAGCTTGAATATTTTGGCCTCCAGCGCCTGTTTGATTACCGGAGACGGCAGAATTTTTTCTTCTTTGCGGGCGCAGATAATAATTTGGCCATTGTTGGAATGCGTCAATGCATCGCTGTGCGATCCCATCGGCGGAACCCAGCCCATTTTTGCCATATCCTGGCTACCACAAGGGGTAAACGTCATTGAGGCTAGCTGTTTTTCCATCTCTTCGGCACGCAAAGATACATCGCGGCTAAGACGGTAAACCATTAAATTTTTGAACCACAGCATGATAATTTCCACGGCCTTGTCGTTAAATCCAGCGGGCATAATAACGAATTGTCGGCGGGCTTGCATTGCCTAACACCATGCTCGCCTCTACTCTGTTGATATTCCCAAAAAATGAGGAACAGTGTGTGCGTATAGGAATCGATTTAGGTGGCACGAAAACAGAGGTTATCGCGCTTGGCGATGCGGGGGAGCAGCTTTTTCGCCATCGCCTGCCCACGCCGCGTGATGATTATCGGCAAACCATAGAAACCATTGCTGCGCTGGTGGAAATGGCGGAACAAGCAACCGGGCAGAGCGCAACGGTCGGTATGGGGATCCCCGGATCGATTTCCCCTTATACCGGCGTGGTGAAGAATGCCAACTCGACCTGGCTCAACGGTCAGCCTTTTGACAAAGACTTAAGTGCGCGTCTGAACCGTGAGGTTCGTTTGGCTAACGATGCTAACTGCCTGGCAGTCTCTGAAGCGGTAGACGGCGCTGCGGCGGGCGCGCAAACGGTGTTTGCGGTGATTATCGGCACCGGCTGTGGATCCGGTGTGGCGTTCAACGGGCGGGCACATGCGGGCGGCAATGGTACAGCGGGCGAGTGGGGACATAATCCGCTGCCGTGGATGGATGCCGATGAGCTGCGCTACCGTCAGGAAGTGCCTTGTTATTGCGGTAAGCAGGGTTGCATTGAAACCTTCATCTCCGGGACGGGATTCGCCACGGATTATCATCGCCTGAGTGGTAATCCGCTGAAAGGCAGTGAAATAATTCGTCTGGTGAGCGAAGGGGATGCGCTGGCGGAGCAGGCGTTACGCCGCTATGAGTTACGTCTGGCGAAATCGTTAGCCCATGTGGTGAACATCCTTGATCCGGACGTCATTGTGTTGGGCGGCGGGATGAGCAATGTCGACCGGTTGTATCAGACCGTTCCGTTATTGATTAAACAGTTCGTCTTCGGCGGCGAGTGTGAAACGCCTTTACGCAAGGCGTTGCACGGTGACTCAAGCGGGGTACGCGGTGCGGCCTGGCTGTGGCCGCAGGGGTAATCGTTTCTAGGTCGCGGGTGCAACTTGTTGCACGCCGCGCTTCAGGCGACCATACAGCAGCAGCGACGACATCGCGGAAAACGATAGTAGGGCTGCCGGGATAGTCACGTAGTTGTAGGCAAAACCCAGCGTCAGCATCATGCCGCCGCAGTATGCACCGACCGCGCTACCGAGGTTAAAGGCCATCTGCCCCCCGGCGGCACCCAGCAGTTCGCCGCCTTTCGCATTTTGCAGGAGCAAAATTTGTAGCGGGGCCGATAGTGCAAACAGACCCGCGCAGCAAATAAAGGCGAAGGCCAACGATGCGGCTTTCATATCGCCGACGAAAAACAGCAGTACCAGGGCCAGCACGATCACGAAGTCGGTCACCACCGCGATGCGCAGCGGCGTATAGCGACCCGAGATTCGCCCGCTTAGCAGGTTGCCCAACACCATCCCCAAGCCAGCCAGCATCATGATAAAGGTCATCAACCCTTCGGAAAAACCAGAGATATACATCATGTATGGCTTCACATAGCTAAACCAGGCGAACACACCGGCGTTGCCAAACATGGTGGCGGAAAAAATGAGCCACGGTGCCGGGCTTTTCAGAAATTGAAATTGCTCGCGCAATTTGCCTTTAGCTTCGTCGCGGATGTTGGGCACCCAGAAAGCAATCGACACAATGACCGCGATGTTAAAAATGGCAATCAGCAGGAAGGTGTAGCGCCAGCTAAATGCTTGACTCAGCCAGGTGCCGACGGGAATACCCACCAGGTTGGCGACGGTCATCCCACTGATCATTCCCGCAACGGCGGCGGTCACTTTTCCTGGACGAGCGAGTTTAGTCAGGATAATTGCCCCGACACCAAAAAATGCCCCATGTGGAAAACCGGAAACCAGCCTGCCGATCGCCAGCATAAGATAGGATGAGGAGAGGGTGAAAATGGCGTTTCCCAACACACACAACGTGACCAGAAACAGCAGAATATTTTTCAGCGAAAAACGGCTGGAAAAGATCGCTATAATCGGCGCGCCCAGCACCACGCCAAAGGCGTAAAACGAAATCATATGGCCCGCCGCAGGAATTGTAATACCCACATCTCGTGCCAGTTCGGTTAATACGCCCATGATGCCAAACTCGGCCATGCCCAACCCAAACGTCCCGAGGGCTAAAGAGAAAATGACTTTTTTCATACCACCTGCCAACAAAAAGACGCCGGTTGAGCGTCGCAGCGGCGAACAGTCGCCGCCAATGAGGGAATAGCTTGCGGTTAAGCAAAGTGAAGCGCCATTTCATATCCGTCTTTGTGTATTCACGATCGTGCTAAATAAGGTGCCGGATGGCGCTAACGCTTATTCCACCGAAAACATCCTGTCGAGTTTGCTATAACCCAGTCCGTTGATTTTCTTCACTTTGATCTGCACCGGAATGCGCTCTTTCATTGCCTCAACGTGGCTGATAACCCCGATGGTTTTGCCGGTCGCGTTCAGGGCATCCAGGGCGTCCAGCGCGGTATCCAGCGTTTCGCTATCAAGCGTGCCAAAACCCTCGTCGAGGAACAGGGAGTCAATGCGCGTTTTGTGACTGACCAGATCGGACAGCGCCAGCGCCAGTGCAAGGCTCACAAGGAAGCTTTCGCCGCCGGACAGCGTGCGGGTATCGCGAACGGCGTCGGCCTGCCAGGTATCAACAACTTCTAGCTCCAGCGCTTCGCTGGCTTTTCGCTGCAGCAGATAGCGACCATGCAGGCGAGTCAGTTGATTGTTGGCCAGCCAGACCAGGTTATCCAGCGTTAGCCCTTGGGCAAATTTGCGGAATTTATCCCCCTCTTTCGAGCCAATCAGCGCATTCAGATAGCCCCAGTCTTCGACCTGCTGCGAGACTTTTTCGATCGCCTGCATCAGCGTCTGTTGTTGCTGACGGTTTTCAGCGTCCTGCTTGAGCTGCTGGCGAATTTCTCCCTGACGTGTGGTGTTATCCCGCAGTTGTTGTGTCAGCAGAGCCAGCGTATCGCGAAGGTGTTCTGGGGTTAGGGTGAGATCCATGCTGGCACGCCGCTGTTGCTGATGGGCTGTCAGTGTCTGTGTTGATTGGCTTAGCAATGTCTTCGCCTGCTGCTGCTGACTTTCCAGCGACTGTTTCAACTGCTCCAGGCGGTTAAAGGTCTCTTCATCCAACAGGGCGGCAAGGAAGGCGTCACGATCGTCAAAGATGCTGGTCTGCAATGCGGCATCAAACTGCGCCTGTATTTCCGCAGCACGTTGAACCTCCTGCGCCTCTTGCTGCTGCAATGTTTGCCACTGGCTCTGTAACGAAAGGCACTCATCGTGCACCTGTCGCCAGTTTTCCAGCGACAGATCATCTTTGCTTTCCCATGTTGCAGCACCTTCAGGCAGCGTCTCCAGCAACGGTGTAAGCTGCTGGAGTCGTGCCTGCAAATCACTGAGCTCGGTCTGGCGGCGCTGCCACATTTGTGCATCATTTGCGCGTTCGCTAAGCCACGCGGCCTCTTCACCGTCGGCAGGAATCTGCAGGCCATAACGGGTTAGCTCGGCCTGCAACGTGTTGTGGCGTTGCTCAATGTGCTGCTGAAGTTGGGATATCTGTTCTGAATGCGCGGTGATTTGCGCCTGCAGGGCATGACGCAGGCTCAATTGGTGAAGTTGCTGTTCGTGCTCTTCCTGGGCGGCAAGCCAGGGGGCGATGTCATCCTGGGGCTGTAGCGTAATGTTGAGGCTGGCGGCCAGCGTTTGCCATTCTTGAGTAAGTGCTTGCTCCTCCTGAGAAAGCCTCTGCACATCGCCTTCTTCGCGTTGTAGCTGCTGCGTTATTGCCTCGAGCTGCCCGCGTAGCGTGGAGCCTTCATCGGCCAGCGCCTTGACCTCTTTTTCTAAGGCTTCGCGTCGAGCCTGATTTACGCTCAGTTCCAGCGTTTGATAGCGCTCAATCGCTGGATGCGTGGTGGAGCCGCAGAGCGGACATGGTTGCCCTGACTGCAATAAATCCCGCTGGCTTTCCAGATCTTTAATCCGCGCTTCTTGCTCGCAAAGGGTTTTTACATCAGCAAGCTGCTGATTTTTATCTTTATACCGCTGGCGTTTCTCTGCCAGGGCGGCGTTACGCTGGGTCTGTTCTTGCTGGCGATGCTGGAGTGTGGCGTGTAGTTGTGCCAGCTGCTTTTGCTTCGGTGCAATCTGCCCATGCAGGGTGCTCAGACGCTGGCGTAATGGTCGGTGCCGGGCGTGTTGCGCCAGCGCTTCTGCGACTTCCTCTGGCGCAAGAGTCAGCGCCGGGTGCGGGAGAACGTCCAGCTTGCGGACGTCATTTTCCCGTAGCTGTTGCCATTGGCGTAGCTGGTTTTTGGCGTCTGACTGTTGGGCTAACAGCGCGCGCCATCCCGCCAGTTCACTGTTCCATAAACGGAAACGGTCATGTTCGTTCAGCCAACTGCTGAGCGTTTGCTGCTCGGCAAGCATGGTAGCAGACTGTTTTTGCGCCTGCTGGCGGATGCGCCCACGCAGCGTTAAGCTGCCTTGTAAGCGAGTATTCACTTCTTCAATCTGCTGGTGAATTCGCATCAGGGTAGTGGATTGTTCCCCTATGCGTTCCCACTGCGGGCGTAATGTCCTGGCCGGTAAAGCCTGGCTGAGCGCCGCCAACTGCGGCTGTGCGTGTTCTTGTGCCTGCTGCGCGGCTTGCAATGCCTGCCGGTGACGGTTTATTTCTGCCTGTAACTCATTTTGCCGGGTTAGCCAGTTGAGGTGTTGTTGCTGGGTTTGCTGGCTGGCAAGTTGTTGTTTTTCTTCGTCAGTAAGTACCTGCAAACTTTCAGTGAGGGATTGCACCTGCTCTGCGGCCAACAGCGAAACACCGCTGGCCTGGGCCTGTAACTTTTCCAGTTCCGTGCGCGCTGATTTGTGTTTTTCAAATACCATCGCCGAAATCTGTCCGTAGATCTCGGTGCCGGTCAGCTCTTCCAGCAACTCGGCACGCTCCTTCGGTTTGGCGTTTAGAAAGGCGGCGAATTGCCCCTGCGACAGCAGCATCGAACGGGTAAAGCGTCCGTAATCCAGCCCTGTGAGTGCGGCGGTCATTTCCAGCTTGTCTTTGACTTTATCGGCGAGGATTTTTCCGTCAGTGCAGCGGGCAAGTTCTACGCGCGGGACCTGCAGGTTGCCGTCAGGCTGATTGCGCGCCCGGTTCTGGCTCCAGAATGCGCGGTAGGCTTCGCCTTTAACTTCGAATTCAACTTCTGCCAGGCATTCAGCGGTGTCACGGGTCATCAGGTCGTTTTGCGACTGTGACACGTTATTCAGTCGCGGCGTTTCGTGGTACAGCGCGAGGCAAATCGCGTCCAGCAGGGTGGTTTTCCCCGCGCCCGTAGGCCCGGTGATGGCAAACAGGCCGTTGCTGGCAAAAGGCTCTGCTGTGAAATCGACTTTCCATTCCCCTTTCAGGGAGTTGAGGTTTTTAAGGCGCAGGCTGAGAATTTTCATGCTTCAGCCTCCCCGGCGAGCGTTTGCAAGGTGGCGCTAAACAGCTGATTAAGCCGCTCACGCTGCGGTTCTTCAAGTTCTTCCAGTGCCAGTCGGCGGTCAAACACTTCTGTCACGCTCAGTTCGCTTAACGTTTCGCGTCGTTCATTGGCCATAATACGTTCGCGCTGCTCGCGGCTACGACGCACCAGCAGGACTTCTACTGGCAGGTCTTCCGTCAGCGCCTGGATTTTACGCTGCATATCGTGCAGGTAATCGTCGGTGGTAATTTCGATATCTAACCAGATGGGCGGTTGCTGCTCTACGCCGCGCCATTGCTCAAGCTGGGCGGTAATGGCGGCTAAATCGCCTTTCAATACCGCAAGCGGCTGCGTCACCGGTACGGTGAGGTTCTCGACAGCGCTGAGTTTCCCTTCGTCGAAGCTCACCAGATGGACGCATTTGCTTTTGCCACACTCGTCAAAACTGAGGGCAATCGGCGAGCCGCAGTAGCGAATATGTTCCGTCCCGCCGATAACCTGCGCCCGGTGAATATGTCCCAGCGCGATGTAATCCGCTGGTGGGAAATTCTGTGCCGGAAAGGCGTCCAGCGTTCCAATATAAATGTCACGTACCGCGTCACTTTTACTGGCACCGACGGTAGTCAGATGTCCTGTCGCAATGATCGGCAGATTCAGTTCACCGCGCAGTTTACAGGCGTCCTGGTACTGCTGCTGGTAATAGTCGGTAATTGCCCCCAGCAGATGCTGCTGTTTTTCGCTGCCGGTCAGTCCCGCCTGGCTGGTGATGATGTCGCGCGGACGCAAAAAAGGAATTGGGCACAGTACGGCACCCGGCGTACCGTCGCGGTGTTTCAGTATTTGCGGCGCATGACCCGCGCTTGCGACCACCGTGGTATTCAGGAACGCCAAAATATCGCGCGATTCATTAAGCGTGGCGACGGAGTCATGATTGCCTGCCAGCACCACCAAATGGCAGCCTGTTTGCTGCAGATTAACGACAAAGCGGTTGTAAATCTCGCGGGCGTAGCTGGGTGGTGAGCCGGTATCAAAAATATCGCCTGCCACAATAATGGCATCCACCTGATGGGATTGTGCCGTTTCCAGCAGCCAGTCAAGAAAAGCCTGATGCTCGGCGGCGCGGCTCTTGCTGTAGAAGTTTTGTCCCAGATGCCAGTCAGAGGTGTGAAGGATGCGCATAAGAGTTCCATGACGAAAAAGCGATAAAGGGGATTATAACCTTGCAACAGCGCGAATATCTTGTTTCCGGGCTGTCATAATTCAACAACCTTCGTTAAACCTGGATTATCTTTTTCATAAAAATGTCATAAATCTGACGCATAATGGCGGCGTATTTAGGGTATGAACGATTAAATTAAAAACAGGGCAAATCATGGCGAGACGTATTCTGGTCGTAGAAGATGAAGCTCCAATTCGTGAAATGGTCTGCTTCGTGCTCGAGCAAAACGGGTTCCAACCTGTAGAAGCCGAAGACTATGACAGTGCGGTGAATCAACTCAATGAACCCTGGCCGGATCTGATCCTACTTGACTGGATGCTTCCCGGCGGATCGGGCCTGCAGTTCATTAAACACCTCAAGCGTGAGGCGATGACGCGGGATATCCCTGTCATGATGCTGACGGCGAGAGGCGAAGAGGAAGACCGCGTGCGTGGGCTGGAAACCGGCGCGGATGACTATATCACCAAGCCGTTTTCCCCCAAGGAACTGGTGGCACGTATTAAAGCCGTGCTGCGTCGTATTTCGCCAATGGCGGTTGAAGAAGTCATTGAGATGCAGGGGCTGAGTCTTGATCCCACCTCGCATCGCGTGATGACCGGGGAGGCTCCGCTGGATATGGGACCAACCGAATTCAAACTGCTGCATTTCTTTATGACCCATCCCGAGCGCGTCTACAGCCGCGAACAATTACTTAATCATGTCTGGGGCACCAATGTGTACGTGGAGGACCGGACGGTTGATGTGCATATCCGTCGCTTGCGTAAGGCGCTGGAGCACAGCGGCCACGATCGCATGGTGCAGACGGTACGTGGGACGGGATACCGTTTTTCAACCCGCTTCTGACGGGTACGTGAGATAGCCCATTAGATCAAGCTGTAAATGGAGTGTGACGTTTGCTTGAACGATTGTCATGGAAAAGGCTGGTACTGGAGCTGATACTTTGCTGCATACCAGCTTTTATCCTTAGTGCTTTTTTGGGTTACCTGCCCTGGTTTTTACTGGCATCGGTAACGGGTCTGCTTATCTGGCATTTCTGGAATTTACTGCGTTTATCCTGGTGGTTATGGGTCGACATGAGTATGACGCCTCCGCCGGGGCGTGGCAGTTGGGAACCGTTGCTCTATGGCCTGCATCAAATGCAACTGCGTAACAAAAAACGCCGTCGTGAGCTGGGGAATCTGATTAAACGCTTTCGCAGCGGGGCGGAGTCACTCCCCGATGCGGTGGTGCTGACCACCGAAGAAGGCGGTATTTTCTGGTGTAACGGTCTGGCGCAGCAGGTTTTGGGACTGCGTTGGCCGGACGATAGCGGGCAAAATATTCTTAACCTGCTGCGTTACCCGGAATTCACGTTGTACCTTAAAACGCGCGACTTTAGTCGACCGATCAATTTGGTTCTCAATACCGGACGACATCTGGAAATTCGCGTGATGCCGTATACCGACAAGCAACTGTTGATGGTGGCGCGTGATGTCACCCAGATGCACCAACTGGAAGGCGCGAGGCGTAACTTTTTTGCCAACGCCAGCCATGAGCTGCGTACGCCAATCACGGTGCTGCAAGGCTATCTGGAAATGATGCAGGAACATCCCCTGGAAGGTGCAACGCGAGAAAAAGCGCTGCACACCATGCGTGAGCAAACACAGCGTATGGAAGGGCTGGTTAAGCAACTGCTGACATTGTCGAGAATCGAGGCCGCACCAGCGCTGCTGTTGAATGAAAAAGTCGATGTGCCGGTGATACTGCGCGTGGTTGAACATGAGGCGCAAACGCTGAGTCAGAATAAACACACGTTTACCTTTGACGTGGATAATCGCCTGAGCGTAATGGGCAATGAGGAGCAACTGCGTAGCGCTATCTCGAATCTCGTGTATAACGCGGTGAACCATACGCCTGCGGGAACGCACATCACCGTGCGCTGGCAGCATGTCGCGTCGGGGGCGGAGTTTTGTGTTGAGGACAACGGTCCAGGTATTGCTGCGGAGCACATTCCGCGTTTGACCGAGCGCTTTTATCGCGTGGACAAAGCGCGATCGCGGCAAACGGGCGGAAGCGGACTCGGGCTGGCTATTGTGAAACACGCCTTAAATCATCACGACAGCCGATTGAATATTGAAAGTCAGCCGGGCAAAGGGACGCGGTTTAGCTTTGTGCTTGCGGAACGTTTACTTGCCAAAAGTAACGATTGACGCTTCTTCGTAAGATTATCTTTCCAAAAAGCCAGCGCAAGCTGGTTTTTTTATGTGGTCAATGTATGCATCCTGAATTTTACGACGTTTGATTGTTTTTTGTTCGAACTATTACCCATACCTTTTTCCCGGAAATGGTGTTTTGTGCTGGCTCTGTTTTTCATATCACTATATTGTTCCGGTTTTTGGATCCCACCTTGCTTTAAAACGTTATAAGCGTTTAAATTGCGCACCATGTGCTGTCATACCGACTGCATTTACGCGGTAAATCGAAAAACTATTCTTCGCCGCGCCAGGCTGGGAGAATTTCCCGCTGGAATTGATTAAAAATGCCGCTGTATCGTCCCTCAGGGATAGGCAAAAATTAAACGTTTACAACACCACATCCACAGGCAGTAAGACTTTATGACCCATCAGTTAAAATCACGCGATATCATCGCACTGGGATTTATGACATTTGCACTGTTCGTTGGTGCAGGTAACATTATTTTCCCCCCTATGGTTGGTTTGCAGGCTGGCGAGCACGTCTGGACTGCAGCTTTTGGCTTTCTGATTACCGCTGTTGGCCTGCCGGTGCTTACCGTTGTGGCGCTGGCGAAAGTCGGTGGTGGTGTAGACAGCCTGAGCACCCCGATCGGCAAAGTCGCCGGTTTAGTGCTGGCCACCGTCTGCTATCTGGCCGTCGGACCGCTGTTTGCTACGCCGCGTACCGCGACAGTTTCCTTTGAAGTGGGGATTGCCCCGCTGACCGGTGACTCCGCGCTGCCGCTGTTTATCTACAGCGTGGTTTATTTCGCGATTGTTATCCTGGTGTCGCTCTATCCGGGCAAACTGCTGGATACCGTGGGCAATTTCCTCGCCCCGCTGAAAATCCTTGCGCTGATTGTGCTGTCTGTTGCCGCGATTGTCTGGCCTGCCGGCCCGATCAGCAATGCGATGGAAGCCTATCAAACTGCAGCGTTTTCTAATGGCTTCGTGAACGGGTATCTGACCATGGATACGCTGGGCGCGATGGTATTTGGTATTGTTATCGTCAACGCCGCTCGCTCGCGTGGCGTTACTGAAGCGCGTCTGCTGACCCGTTACACCGTTTGGGCGGGTTTGATGGCAGGTGTGGGCTTAACGCTGCTGTATCTCGCGCTGTTCCGTCTGGGTTCAGATAGCGCGATTCTGGTGGATCAGTCTGCTAACGGCGCGGCGATTCTGCATGCGTATGTTCAGCACACCTTTGGTGGCGCTGGGAGCTTCCTGCTGGCGGCGCTTATTTTCATCGCCTGTTTGGTTACGGCGGTTGGCCTGACCTGTGCGTGCGCTGAATTCTTCGCGCAGTACGTTCCACTGTCTTATCGTACGCTGGTGTTTATCCTCGGCGGCTTCTCCATGGTGGTGTCAAACCTGGGCCTGAGCCACCTGATTCAGATCTCGATTCCGGTTCTGACGGCTATCTATCCGCCATGTATCGCACTGGTTGTATTAAGCTTTACCCGCTCATGGTGGCATAATTCTTCCCGCGTCATTGCACCTGCGATGTTTATCAGCCTGATTTTTGGTATCCTTGATGGCATTAAAGCTTCTGCAATTGGCGACGTCTTACCGGCCTGGACCCAGCGTTTACCGCTGGCGGAGCAAGGTCTGGCGTGGTTGATGCCAACAGTCGTGATGGTGGTCCTGGCCGTTATTTGGGACCGTGCAGCAGGTCGACAAGTGACCTCCAGCGCACACTAATATCACTGACAATAAGTTTTAACCACGGGGCTATTAATATGGCCCCGTGGTTTTTTTATTGTGTTAACAGGTTAGGAATCGATGGAAAGTAATAACAAGCTAAAGCGTGGGCTGAGCACCCGGCACATCCGCTTTATGGCATTAGGTTCAGCAATTGGTACCGGATTGTTTTATGGCTCAGCTGATGCCATCAAAATGGCGGGGCCGAGTGTGTTGCTGGCCTATCTTATCGGTGGCGTGGCGGCGTACATTATCATGCGCGCGCTGGGCGAAATGTCCGTTCATAACCCGGCAGCCAGTTCGTTCTCGCGCTATGCGCAGGAAAACCTCGGACCGCTGGCAGGCTACATTACCGGCTGGACCTACTGTTTTGAAATCTTGATTGTCGCCATTGCCGACGTGACCGCTTTCGGTATTTATATGGGCGTCTGGTTCCCGGCTGTGCCGCACTGGATCTGGGTTCTGAGCGTGGTGCTGATTATCTGCGCCATCAACCTGATGAGCGTGAAGGTGTTTGGCGAGCTGGAGTTCTGGTTCTCGTTCTTTAAGGTTGCCACCATCATCATCATGATTGTTGCCGGTTTCGGCATCATCATTTGGGGCATTGGTAACGGCGGGCAACCGACCGGTATTCATAACCTGTGGAGCAACGGTGGTTTCTTCAGTAACGGCTGGCTGGGTATGGTCATGTCGCTGCAAATGGTGATGTTTGCCTACGGCGGGATTGAGATTATCGGTATTACTGCTGGCGAAGCAAAAGACCCGGAGAAATCCATTCCGCGCGCGATCAACTCTGTGCCGATGCGAATCCTGGTGTTTTACGTGGGGACGCTGTTCGTCATTATGTCTATTTATCCGTGGAACCAGGTGGGCACCGACGGTAGCCCGTTCGTCCTGACGTTCCAGCATATGGGCATTACCTTTGCAGCAGGTATCCTTAACTTTGTGGTGCTGACCGCCTCGCTGTCGGCGATCAACTCTGACGTCTTTGGTGTGGGCCGTATGCTGCACGGCATGGCGGAGCAGGGAAGCGCACCGAAAATGTTCGCCAAAACCTCGCGTCGTGGCGTGCCGTGGGTGACGGTGATGGTGATGACCGTCGCGCTACTGTTTGCGGTGTATCTCAACTACATCATGCCGGAGAATATCTTCCTGGTTATTGCCTCGCTGGCGACGTTTGCCACGGTGTGGGTGTGGATTATGATCCTGTTGTCGCAAATTGCCTTCCGTCGCCGTTTACCACCAGAAGAGATTAACGCACTGACGTTTAAAGTGCCGGGCGGCGTGGTCACGACGGTGATTGGTCTGATTTTCCTGGTCTTTATCATCGGGCTTATCGGCTACCATCCGGATACCCGTATTTCGCTGTACGTCGGTTTCGCGTGGATTGCCCTGCTGCTGATCGGCTGGGTATTCAAACGCCGTCGCGAGCGCCAACTGGCTGAAGTTAATTGATTCTCTGCCGGGTAATGTATTGTGTTACCCGGCATTTTTCTCCTCCCCCGAACTCCTCCCCCAATAAACGTTAAGATGATGAGTGATCCTTAACTTCCCTATGGCAAGGTGACTTCATTTTCATCAAAGGGGATACGTGATGTTGAACGCCTGGCACCTTCCGGTTGCCCCATTTGTTAAGCAAAACAAAGATAAACTGACGATTACGCTCTGGCTGGCAGGGGACAATCCGCCCCAGCGAGTAACGTTACGTGCGGAAAATGATAACGAAGAGATCTCGCTCTGCATGCACAAGCAGCGCAGCCAGCCGCAGCCCGGAGTGACCGCGTGGCGCACGGCAATCGATCTCTCCTGCGGCCAGCCTCGTCGACGCTATGGTTTTAAGCTGCTCTGGCTCGATCGCCAGCTGTGGTTTACCCCGCAAGGGTTCAGCCGCATTCCGCCCGCGCGTCTGGAACAGTTTGCCGTGGATGTGCCGGACAACGGTCCGCAATGGGTGGCTGACCAGGTTTTCTATCAGATTTTCCCGGACCGCTTTGCGCGCAGCCAGTCGCGTGATGTGGGGCAGGATAACGTCTACTATCACCACGCCGCTGGGCAGGATATTGTGCAGCGTGACTGGGAAGAACCGCTGACCGCACAGGCCGGAGGCTCGACGTTTTATGGCGGCGATTTGGACGGGATCAGCGAGAAACTGCCGTACCTGAAAACCTTAGGGGTAACGGCGCTGTACCTGAACCCGGTTTTTACCGCGCCGAGCGTGCATAAATACGACACCGAAGATTATCGTCATGTTGACCCGCGATTTGGCGGCGACAGGGCGCTATTACGCCTGCGACATAACACGCAGCAACAGGGAATGCGCCTGGTGCTGGACGGCGTATTCAATCACAGCGGCGATTCGCACGCCTGGTTCGACAGGCATAATCGGGGAACAGACGGGGCGTGCCATAATCCGGACTCGCCCTGGCGGGGTTGGTACCATTTTTCTGACAATGGTGTTGCGCTGGACTGGCTGGGTTATGCCAGTTTGCCCAAGCTGGACTTTGCCTCGGAAAGCCTGGTGAATGAAATTTATCGCGGCGAAGACAGTATTGTACGGCACTGGTTAAAAGCGCCGTGGAGTATGGATGGCTGGCGGCTTGATGTGGTGCACATGCTGGGGGAGGCCGGTGGGGCACGCAACAACCTGCAGCATGTGGCCGGGATTACCCAGGCGGCGAAAGAAACGCAGCCAGAAGTTTATGTTGTGGGTGAACACTTTGGTGATGCGCGCCAGTGGTTACAGGCCGATGCTGAAGATGCCGCCATGAACTATCGCGGTTTTACTTTCCCACTCTGGGGATTTCTCGCCAACACCGATATCTCTTACGATCCGCAGTCTATTGACGCCCAGACCTGTATGGCGTGGATGGATAACTATCGCGCGGGTCTGTCGCATCAGCAGCAGTTGCGCATGTTCAACCAGCTCGACAGCCACGATACTGCCCGCTTTAAATCGCTGTTGGGCAAAGATGTTGCGCGCCTGCCGCTGGCAGTGGTATGGCTGTTTACCTGGCCTGGTGTTCCCTGTATTTACTACGGTGATGAAGTAGGACTGGATGGGAATAACGATCCGTTTTGCCGCAAGCCGTTCCCGTGGCAGAAAGAAAAACAGGATGGCGAACTGCTGGCACTGTACCAGCGGCTGGCGAAATTACGTCATCACAGTAAGGCGCTACGCCACGGCGGTTGTCAGGTGATTTACGCCGAGGATAACGTGGTAGTATTTGTGCGGGTTCTGAACCAGCAGCGTGTCCTGGTGGCGATTAACCGGGGGCACGCCTGTGAGGTGGTGCTGCCGTCGTCGCCGTTGCTAAATATCGCGCAGTGGCAGCACAAAGAGGGAAAAGGTCAGGTTGTTGGCGATGTGCTGACGCTGCCCGCGATCTCGGCTTCGGTGTGGATGAGTCATTGATATAAATCCGTAATCCCCGGGCTTGCCAGCAGCGTTTCCCGCCACCAGCGCTGCGCCAGCCCGTCGCTGTTATTGCGCCATGCCATATAAGCGACATCCTTTTGACGAAAAGAAGTCACCGTTTTTTCTACCAACTCGCCCGTGGCAAGCCATGGGCTGGCAATATGGCGGGGAAGAAATCCGCAGCCTATTCCGGACCGAAGTAACATCACCTTACTGTGGAAATCATCGACGCGAATTTGTGCCTGCTCCTCCATCAGGTTGCTTTGTAACGGATGACAAAAGCGGGCGCTGTCGCTGATCACAACCGCCCGGTGCAGGCACAATTGTTCATTCGTTAAGTCAGTCGGTGCTGCGGCCAGTGGATGCTCAGGCGCGACAACAAATACGTTATCCAGCGTACCGAGCATTTTGTAAGACCAGGCGGCGGACGTCGGTGGTTCATTAATCGCGCCCAGAATAATATCCGCGCCGTTGTGGGTGAGTTCTTCCCACGAACCCGCCAGCGTATGGTGGGTAAAGTTGAGACGCGTTTGTTTATTGAGGGCGTAAAAAGCATCGATTACCGGTAATAAGGCGGCAAAAGGAAAGGAGGCATCCAGCGCAATCGCCAGTTCTTTTTCCCAGCCTGCGCTCAGCTGTAACGCTTGTTTTTCGAGGTCTTTGGCCGCGCTGAGCAGCAAACGTCCCTTTTCCAGCATCATCAGTCCGGTATCGGTAAACTTCGCCCGATGCCCGGAACGGTCAAGCAATTCTATATTCAGATCGCTTTCCAGCTTTTGAATCATATAGCTGAGTGCCGCAGGTGTTTTAAACAGCGATTCAGCCGCAGCAGCAAATGATCCCTGTTTGTCGAGTGCGTCGAGGATAAGCAGAACGTCCAGATTGATGCGCATAAGAGGAAAATATCCTGAAAATTAAACCCCTCTGTTGTACCGAAAGGAGAAAAACAATGCCAGTGAATAAATTAGATTAGTCATGCGTATTTTTTTGATGTTGTTTAGGATATATCGCAGCACAGAATTAATAGTTTCACAGGATGGTCAGTTTTCTTTAATAACTCGTTAGAAATTTCCCGCTATACTCAATACGCTTTATGATTCAGGATCCTGCTGCTGACGGCAGTTACAGACCGTTGCCTTTTAACTTATTGATTAAGAAGGTGTGCTATGTCTATTCGGGAACTGATTGACCCACAAAACTCGACGCTTATTTTTATTGACCATCAGCCACAAATGTCATTTGGCGTGGCAAATATTGATCGCCAGATGCTGAAAAATAATACTGTTGCATTAGCCAAAGCCGGCAAAATATTTAATGTGCCCGTCATTTATACATCCGTTGAAACCAAAAGCTTTAGTGGTTATATCTGGCCGGAATTATTAGCCGTGCATCCTGACGTGAAGCCCATTGAACGCACGTCGATGAACTCCTGGGAAGATGCCGCGTTTGTGAAAGCGGTGAAAGCGACCGGGCGTAAAAAGCTGATTATCTCTGCATTATGGACGGAAGTTTGTCTGACCTTCCCAGCGTTGATGGCGCTGGAAGAGGGTTATGAAGTGTATGTGGTGACCGACACTTCTGGCGGTACTTCCGTTGATGCTCATGAACGTTCTATTGACCGCATGGTGCAGGCGGGTGCCGTGCCGGTTACCTGGCAGCAGGTGCTGTTGGAATACCAGCGCGACTGGTCACGCAAAGAAACTTACGATGCGGTGATGGATTTGGTGCGTGAACACAGCGGCGCGTACGGCATGGGTGTGGATTATGCCTATACCCTGGTGCATGGTGCACCGGAACGCAAAGCCTAAATACACGTCATCCTTCATGTTGCCTCGTATGAGGTTGTGTATTGGCATTTATGGCGGGTTACTCCGCCATTCTTCTTTTGCAAGGAACCTTTCATGGCGCAGAACAAACATGTGACGTTGGTGATTACTCACACGCTGTTGCCTGAGCAGGCGCAGCGGTATGAGCAGTGGCTGGGCAAAATTATGCCGGTAGCCGCAGAGTTCCCCGGTCATTTGGGGGCGAATGTTATTCGTCCTACTGATGGGCAAAATCTGTGGAACATAATTATCCGCTTCGACACCCTTGAGCATCTGTATCAGTGGACCCAGTCCGATACGCGCCGTGCGCTGGTTGAGGAGATTGCACCGCTGCTGGCCGAGGGCGATAAAACGGAAGTTCGTACCGAGGCGGCGTTCTGGTTTACGCCGCCAGTGGTGCATGTTCGCCAACCCAGGCGCTGGAAACAGTTTCTGATCACTCTGCTGGTGATTTTTCCCAGCACTAACCTGGTGCCGTGGTTAACCGGCATGGTGCTGCCCTCGTTGAAGGGATCGTTACTCTTGCATCTGATTAATGATGCCTGTGTGGTTGCGCTGGTGGTCTGGCTGTGGATGCCCATCGTAACCCGTCTGTTTGCCGGATGGCTGAAAAAAGCCTGACCGGTTTCTCAGGAGATTGTTATGTCTCAAACTGCCACTCTGATTCTGACTCACGGAAAAATTCATACCCTTGAAAGCCAATGCCCGCAGGTGGAGGCGGTGGCGATCAACGACGGGAAGATCCTGGCGACAGGTAGCCACGATCGGGTTATGAGCCTTGCCGCTGAAGGTACGCAGGTTGTCGATCTGCAAGGTCATACCGTGATCCCGGGTCTTAATGATTCACACCTGCACCTGATTCGCGGTGGGCTGAATTACAATCTGGAACTACGCTGGGAAGGTGTTCCGTCGCTGGCGGACGCGCTGCGTATGCTCAAAGAGCAAGCTGATCGCACACCGTCGCCGCAGTGGGTTCGCGTAGTGGGCGGCTGGAGCGAATTTCAGTTTGCTGAACGCCGCATGCCGACCCTGGAAGAACTCAACGAAGCCGCACCGGACACGCCCGTTTTTGTTCTGCATCTCTACGACAGGGCGTTGCTGAACCGAGCGGCGCTGAAAGCCGTGGGGTATACCAAAGCGACGCCGGATCCGGCGGGGGGTGAGATCGTGCGTGATGGAAATGGCAACCCGACCGGCATGCTGATCGCCAAACCTAACGCCATGATCCTTTACTCGACGCTGGCGAAAGGACCAAAACTGCCGCTGGAAATGCAGGTGAACTCGACCCGCCAGTTTATGCGCGAGCTGAACCGTCTGGGCCTAACCAGCGCCATTGATGCTGGCGGCGGTTTTCAGAACTACCCGGAAGATTACGAGATAATCGAGCAATTGCACGCCAATAAACAGATGACGGTGCGCATCGCCTACAACCTGTTTACCCAGCGTCCGAAGCAGGAAGTGGAAGACTTTGAACGCTGGACCGATATGCTCAAGCCAGGACAGGGGACCGACTTCTACCGCGCTAATGGTGCTGGTGAAATGCTGGTCTTTTCGGCGGCAGATTTCGAAGATTTCCTGCAGCCGCGCCCGGATTTACCGGAAGGTATGGAAGATGAGTTGGAGCGCGTGGTACGCCACCTGGTGGAACATCGCTGGCCGTTCCGCCTGCACGCCACTTATGATGAATCGATCAGCCGCATGCTGGATGTGTTCGAGAAGGTGAATCGCGATATCCCGTTCAATGGTCTGCACTGGTTCTTCGATCACGCGGAAACCATAACCGAACGAAATATCGAGCGCGTGAAAGCGCTGGGCGGCGGGATTGCGGTTCAGCATCGGATGGCGTTCCAGGGCGAGTATTTTGTCGATCGCTATGGCAAAGACGCGGTGAAACATACGCCGCCAGTGGCGAAAATGTTGGCGGCGGAAGTACCGGTAGGCTTGGGGACTGACGCGACTCGCGTGGCGAGCTACAACCCGTGGACGGCATTGTACTGGCTGGTCTCCGGACGCACTGTCGGGGGGATGGCCATGTATGACGACGACAACCGTTTACCGCGCGACGTGGCGCTGGAGCTGTGGACTGCGGGCAGTGCCTGGTTCTCCAGTGAGCAGGGCAAGAAAGGCCGCATTGCTAAAGATCAGCTTGCTGACCTGGTCGTGTTGTCAAAAGACTATTTCACCGTGCCAGAAGAGAAGATTAAAGGCATTGAGTCGGTGATGACGATTGTGGACGGCAAAGTCGTTTATGCCGCCGGACATTTCACACCGCTGGCGCCCCCTGCTATTCCAGTGGTACCTGACTGGTCGCCGGTGATGAACGTGCCGGGGCACTACCGCTCAGCACCACCAATTGCCGCGAAAGTGGGCGCAATGGTCCAGATGCATCAGTGTTGCGGAAGCTGTGGCGTACATGGACACCAGCATGAGATTGCGCGTCAATCTGGTATTCCGGTGTCGGATGACCGGGCGTTCTGGGGCGCGTTGGGATGTTCGTGCTTTGCGTTCTAGTGTTATGACCGTATTCCCCCCGAGATAATGTATCCGGGGGGATTCGCGCGAAAAAGCGTATTTTTTCGTGGTTGCTATACCGGACAGACATCTACACTCTGTTCTGCGAACCAAAAATATGAATTCGCTGGGCAATCATTTCCTGTACAGGCACCAACCCCAGGTTAATCACTTTCCGGGGATCATTCACATCGTGACCCGTATCTGCGGCAAATATTGCTTTCACAGCCTGGCACCAGGCATACATATTTTCCGTGTTGACGTTAATTTTTGCTGTACCGCATGAGATAGCCCTACGCATGTCCTCGTCGGTAATTCCGGTTCCACCGTGCAATACCAGAGGAACTTTGACCAACTCAGAGATAGCTTTCATTTCAGTGAACCCTAGTTTAGCCTTGCCTTTATATAATCCATGCGTCGAACCCAGGGCTGCGGCCAGGCAGTCCACCTGGGTTTCTTTCACCAGTGTGGCGCACTCTTGAGGGTCTGCATAGATAACGTTTGAGTTCACGATGCCGTCTTCGCTGCCAGCAATTGTTCCCAGTTCGGCTTCGACTGAAATACCTTTGCGGTGAGCTATATCGACGAGATTGCGGGTGATTGCAAGGTTTTCACTGAACGGAAGGTGAGATCCATCAAACATAATGGAGCTAAAACCTGCCTCAATGGCGGCCTCACAAGCTTCCTGGGTTGTACCGTGATCAAGATGCAGAGCCACCGGAATATCTGTCTGTAGGTAATCCATTGCATTAACCACAATATCATGGATGCATTTTAATCCCAGCATATGCTTAACCGTGCCACCGGAAACGCCTAAAATAACAGGAGAGCGAAGTCGTTGTGCGGTACTTAATACTGCCCCGACCCATTCCAGATTATTAATATTGAATTGTCCTACGGCATAGCCATCCCGTAGGGCATGCTGAAGCATGTCCTTCATAGAAACTAACATAATCACCTCTGAATATTTAGTAACGTAGAATTAATCGCCAAAGTATTGCTTTAAATTCCTCTCGTAGTGATTTAATGAATTATGCACGACGGCCAGATCAGGCATTGATTCCCTAACCCCTTTTTTCTCAATAGAAATGGCCGCGGTCAAACTAGCAAATAAAATAATATTATCAATGTGCCAGGAGTAATGGACTCCGTAGGTAAATGCTCCATGAAACACATCACCCGCACCGGTTGTATCTACTGCATTACACACCCAGGTTGGGACAATTTGCAGTAATCCGTTTTTTAAAAAAGCACATCCTTTTTCACCTAGTGTAATAAAAGCTTCACCACGGCATATTTTATTTAATTCAATAAGGGTCGACTTTAGTTCTGTTTCAGTGCTGAGAGAAGCTAACCCCATATAGTCGCGGGCGAAGTGTTCACTGACTACGAAATAATCAGTCCATGCAGCCAGCTTAACATTGCTATCACGCAATGACCCCCCATCCATTACCACGCGAGCGTTAGGTAGCTTCTTTAACAAGTACTCACTTATTTCTGGTTCATGTCCGTCGATTAATAATGTGACAGGCTCTTCTGTGGAAATAAGTCTTTCAGCTAAATCATCGAGTTTTAATTTTTGGTCATAGGTCAGAGACGGCAGCGTTTGCATTTTACGGGTAATTATAGTGCGTGATCCTGTTAACCGATTAACCAGTACTGAGGCTAACGGGGTGATCATTTCATCTGAAAAGACGATGTGATCGGTATTGACGCCCGCTTGGGCAAACTCATCAATAATTCGTTGCCCGTAAATATCCTTATTTAAGTGCCCTATGTAGTAAATGTCTTCGCCCCATAGTCCTAGCAACCACGCCGCGTTTGCGGCGGGACCGCCGCCGCTTTCAATAAAATCATGACTAAAGTTCTTCGTGTTCTCCTGGGGCCATTCATTGAGAAAAAAGAACTGATCAAAACATGAAAACCCTACGGACAATATAGCCATAACAACTCCTGATAATGTCACCAGTAACGGGAAGTTTCCTTCCCGTCTGGAAAAATGAAACCCTATTCATTTTTTTTCCCTGCGATGAGATCCTCATAGCTGAGTGTATCTCCCACCACACGAACAGAACGGAAGCAGAAAGGCACCAGCAGCGCGATAAGCAGCACCGCACAAATCATATACACCGTAATTTGACCAAAATGCGTAAATGCATTACCGATGATGATGCCCCATACGGCAAAGTCGAAATCGGCAAAAGTGCTGTTTTCGAAGCCCAGGTTGCCCAAAGCTGGTAGCAGCATCGCAGGAAGAAACGCAAGGAAGATCCCACCAATAAATGAGGCGATCACGCAACCACGCTTCCCGCCAAGTTTGTCAGCGAACACGCCTGATGTACCGCCGCAGAAAAAGTGGGGTACCATGCCTGGAATAATCAGCGCCATACCGAATGCGCCCAAAAATAACATGCCGACCAGACCGCCAATAAACGAACTGATGAAACCGACCACGACAGCTGTAGGGCTAAAGGTAAAAAATACAGCACAATCAACGGCAGGAATTGAGTTGGGTATTAACTTCTGGCTGATTCCCTGAAAGGCGGGTACCAGATCGCCCAGAATGAGGCGTACGCCGTTGTAAACAATGGCAACACCCACTGCAAATTGCAGACCGGTCAGAATAGAGAAAATCAGCATGTTTTGGTCAGTGATTGTACTCAGGTATTCGTTGCCCGCGACGGCGCTGCAAATAAAATAGATAACAAACATCACAATACCGGTTGTTACTGTGGTGTCGCGGAGAAAACCCCATTTTTCTGAAATCTCGGTATCAGCGAATGAATTTGCTGGATTACCTGTTTTGCTGGCGATCCAGGCGGAGATATAATAGCCTAGTGATCCAAAGTGCCCCATGGCAATTCCGCCATCTTCGGTGACCTGTTTGGTATAGCGTTGACCAATGGCGGGAGAGATAGCGGACCATGAACCCAGTAAAAATCCGCCGATGACGATAAGCATCCATCCACGGAATTCCGCCGCCTGGAGTACCGCAGAAAATAAGCAGGCAAGGAAGAAGGAGTGGTGCCCAGTCAAGAAAATGTACTTATATTTTGTGAAACGGGCGATCAACAAATTAAAAATGAAACCCAACAATAGGATACTCATTGTCTCTACGCCAAGTAGTTTTTGTGCTACAGAAACAATTGCTTCATTATTTGGGATCACACCTCGGATATTAAAACCAGCCTCGATAATACCGCCAAGAGGATTAAGATTGGCAACAATTACGCCAGCGCCAGCACTTAACATTAAGTAACCTAATATCGGTTTTAATGTGCCAGTTAGTAATTTATTACCTGGGGAGCGCAGCGCCACTAAACCTACAAATGCGATGATCCCCATCAGAAATGCGGGTTGACTAAATATTTCTGATAAGAAAGTGAGTATAGCCTGCATGTTCGTTACCTCAATAATTATTATGAATGAGTAACAGCAAGTTTTTGTAGTGCTTCGCTAATATCTTCTGCAATTTTTGCTTTATGAACATAACTGCGAATAATAGCGACATTGCAGTGTGCCGGAAACTGAGTTGCTAATTCTTTTATCGTGATATAAAGATGGGCTTTTTCCCCGACTGCATTAGCAAAATCCACAGAGGCAACGTCTGCTTTTATTCCTAATTCTTCACATATTTTCTTCACGTTATTTGCAGCCATTAATGAACTGCCAATACCGTTACCACATACTGTTCTGATAACTAACATAATGACTACTCCATTTGTTTTCGGATAAAATGTAATGCTGAGTTAACATCGTTATGTTGTTGAAGGAAATTAACAATGTCTGACTCAATTAGACTGGCAATAACCTGAATCATTTTTATATGGCTATCTGCATCTGCACCGGCAATAGCAATGATGACGCTCACCGGGTCAAATTCATCATGACCAAAACTAATTGGTTGTTGGGTTGTAATTAAGGAAAATCCGGTACGCAAAGCGCCTTTCTCAGGGCGAGCATGAGGCATTGCCAGACCATAATCGATGACAATCGCTGGGCCAAAATTTTGGTAGACTTCTATCATTTCTTCTACGTATTCGGCGCGGCAAATATTTTTTTTCACCAATAGCGAACCCGCAGATCTGATCGCATCTTCGGCTGTTGAAATGTTTTGTTTTAATGCAATTAGCGTAGGGTCAAAAATAATTTCCATAATCCCATCCTTAACGCCGATATATTTGTGAATTAAATTATGGATAAAGATACTGACGAAAATCATGTGTCAGATCACATTTGAATTTTTCAACTTTGAAACAGATCACACTAGTCGAAATTTTAGCGATGTCACCGGATAAAAATGATTGAGAATAAATTCATATTAATCAATATGTTATGTTTTTCATTCGCAAAATAGAAAAAATATAAGAGAAGGAGATTTAGAATTGCAGAAAATTTACATCATGTAATTGAGTCGTAGCTCACAAATCTCAGTAGGCTTTTTTATGAAAATTTGATATGGATTGCAAAATTCAGGGGGGACACCCAACTCTCAATGAGATGGAGAAGAAATCTGACGGTTGCTATATACGGAAAGCAGTGGTATGGCGAAGGGAAATAATACAGAAATAAGAATCTACTCTAATTGAATACGGCATAAATTTCGTCCTCGAAGAGCTCTCGATAATTCCTGATAAAGAGGCTTGTTTGCGCTGTTGGCTTGAGGTCTAAAGACGATGATATAAAGCCATAAAAAAGGCTCGCATTAGCGAGCCTTTTCTCAATTCATGCCAATTACAGGCTAGAGACGTTTTCGGTCAGGTATTTTGCAACACCGTCCGGAGACGCGTTCATACCTTCTTTACCTTTTTCCCACTGTGCCGGGCAAACATCGCCGTGCTCTTCGTGGAACTGCAGCGCGTCAACCATACGCAGCATTTCGTCGATGTTACGACCCAGCGGCAGATCGTTAACCACCTGGTGGCGAACAATGCCGTTTGCGTCGATCAGGAAAGAACCGCGCAGAGCAACGCCCGCTTCCGGGTGCTCGATGCCGTAGGCTTTCTGGATTTCACGTTTGATGTCAGCAACCATTGCGTATTTCACTGCACCGATGCCGCCTTTGTCGACAGGGGTGTTACGCCATGCGTTGTGGACAAACTCAGAGTCGAAAGAAACGCCAACCACTTCAACGCCGCGCTTCTGGAATTCTTCGTAACGCTTGTCGAACGCGATCAGTTCAGACGGGCAAACGAAGGTGAAGTCCATCGGCCAGAAGAAAAGAACGGTGGTTTTACCGTTGGTATGCTGTTTGAAGTTGAAGTTCTCAACAATCTCACCGCTACCCAGTACCGCAGCTGCTGTGAAATCCGGAGCCTGACGAGTTACCAGTACCATATAATTCTCCTGCAAAGTTAAGGGGTTTTTGGAACGCAACGCGGGCCAGTATAGAGAGTGTTCGGGAATAAGACAAAGAGGCGCTGACAATCAATAAGACAGGTTTTGGCTATCAATGTTTTGCCGGATGGCGGCGTCGCCTTATCCGGCACGTAGCTATAAGGTCATCAAAGTGCTTTACGGCGGGCCTGTTCCATCATTTGCGGATAAAAACGCCAGAAGCGTTCTTCCAGGGCATCGTAGTGCCTATCCAGGTCATACCATGAGTCGCGCAGGGCATCGAGGCGCGGGCGGCGACTGGCCATGCCATTGAGTACATCCTGGATAAAATCCATATCCTGATAGCGTTCCAGCCATTTCTCTGACCACAGATAGTTGTTCAAATTAACAAAACGCGGCGGCGAGTCTGGCAGGATAGTGACAACCTGGGTATGGGCGTAGCTCACAAAGGCCGCTAGCGGGAAGTCGGGTGATATTTCTGACCAGTGGCGCGATAAAAAGTGATCCCACATCACGTCCAGCGTAATTGGTGCGACGCGGCGCGTCTCGCTGCGAAACCATTCTTTGGCTTCACGGACTTCCGGCAGATTGTCGGTCATGACGTCGATTCGACGATGCATAAAAATGCCGTCCACTACGTCAGGTGAATAGTGCGTTTCCGGATTGCCCCGGACAAAATCCGCCAGCAGATTGCCGGAAAGCGAGCTGTCGGCAAGGTGGGCGAGATGAAGATGAGCGAGAAAATTCATGGTTTGATATTCATCCAGAGGGGTAAAGGTTGCAGGGAGGACGCCCCGGCACTAGACTACCCGCCTCTTATTTTAGTCTGAGTCAGTGTCATGCGCGTTACCGATTTCACCTTTGAACTTCCTGAATCCCTGATTGCTCACTATCCGCAGGCTGAACGCAGCAGTTGCCGCTTGCTGTCACTGGATGGGCCGACGGGCGCGCTGACGCACGGTACTTTCACCGATTTGCTCGACAAGCTCAACCCTGGAGATTTGCTGGTCTTTAACAATACCCGCGTGATCCCAGCCCGTCTATTTGGTCGTAAAGCCAGTGGCGGCAAGATTGAAGTGCTGGTCGAGCGTATGTTGGATGATAAACGTATCCTGGCACATATTCGCGCTTCTAAAGCGCCGAAGCCGGGTGCTGAACTGCTGCTTGGCGACGATGAAAGCATTAAAGCAACGATGGTTGCACGTCATGATGCGTTGTTCGAAGTGGAGTTTGACGACGAACGTAGCGTACTGGATATCCTCAATGCCATCGGCCATATGCCGTTGCCGCCGTATATCGACCGTCCTGATGAAGATGCCGACCGCGAACTGTACCAGACCGTTTACAGCGAAAAACCTGGCGCGGTGGCGGCACCGACAGCCGGTCTGCACTTTGACGATCCGTTGTTGGCAAAACTGCGTGATAAAGGCATTGAGATGGCGTTCGTGACGCTGCACGTTGGGGCGGGGACGTTCCAGCCGGTGCGCGTAGACACCATTGAAGATCACATCATGCACTCCGAATATGCCGAAGTGCCGCAGGATGTCGTTGATGCAGTGCTGGCGGCAAAAGCGCGCGGCAATCGCGTTATTGCGGTAGGGACGACGTCAGTTCGTTCGCTGGAAAGCGCGGCCCAGGCGGCTAGAAACGATCTGATCGAACCGTTCTTCGGTGATACGCAAATATTCATTTATCCAGGCTATAAATACCGGGTGATTGATGCGCTGGTGACTAACTTCCATCTGCCTGAATCGACATTGATTATGCTGGTATCCGCGTTTGCTGGCTATAAAAACACCATGAACGCCTATCATGAAGCCGTAAAAGCGGAATATCGCTTTTTTAGTTACGGGGATGCCATGTTTATCACGTACAATCCGCAAGCTATTTCCGAGCGTGTCGGGGAGTAAATCCCCGGCATGAGTGTTTAACGTCAGACTGTTTTTCTGACGCAGGAGTTAAAATGAAATTTGAACTGGACACCACAGACGGACGCGCTCGCCGCGGCCGCCTGGTTTTTGATCGTGGCGTAGTAGAAACGCCAGCCTTTATGCCTGTGGGTACCTACGGTACGGTGAAAGGCATGACGCCGGAAGAAGTTGAAGCCACCGGCGCACAAATTATTCTCGGCAACACCTTCCACCTGTGGCTGCGCCCGGGTCAGGAAATCATGAAGCTGCATGGCGATTTGCATGACTTCATGCAGTGGAAAGGACCGATCCTCACCGATTCTGGTGGTTTCCAGGTATTCAGCCTGGGCGATATCCGTAAGATCACCGAACAGGGCGTGCATTTCCGCAACCCCATCAACGGCGATCCGATTTTCCTCGATCCTGAGAAGTCGATGGAGATTCAATACGATCTCGGTTCCGATATCGTCATGATTTTCGACGAATGTACACCATACCCGGCTGACTGGGACTATGCTAAACGCTCAATGGAAATGTCTTTACGCTGGGCGCAGCGTAGCCGTGACCGTTTTGATGGCCTCGGCAACAAAAATGCGCTTTTTGGCATCATTCAGGGCAGTGTTTACGAAGATTTACGTGATATCTCCGTCAAAGGTCTGGTAGATATCGGCTTTGATGGCTACGCTGTCGGCGGTTTGGCTGTGGGTGAACCGAAAGAAGACATGCACCGTATTCTGGAACATGTTTGCCCGCAAATTCCGGCAGATAAACCTCGTTACCTGATGGGCGTCGGCAAACCGGAAGATCTGGTTGAAGGCGTGCGTCGCGGTATCGACATGTTTGACTGCGTGATGCCAACGCGAAATGCCCGTAATGGTCATTTGTTTGTGACTGACGGCGTGGTAAAAATTCGTAATGCGAAGCATAAAAGCGACACCAGTCCGCTCGATGCCGAGTGTGATTGCTACACCTGTCGCAATTATTCACGCGCTTACTTGCATCATCTTGACCGTTGCAACGAAATATTGGGCGCGCGACTCAATACCATTCATAACCTTCGTTACTACCAGCGTTTGATGGCGGGTTTACGTAAGGCTATTGAAGAAGGTAAATTAGAGAGCTTCGTGACCGATTTTTACCAACGTCAGGGTCGACCTGTTCCACCTTTGAACGTTGATTAATATTAATAATGAGGGAATTTGAATGAGCTTTTTTATTTCTGATGCGGTAGCGGCAACAGGTGCTCCGGCGCAGGGCAGCCCGATGTCTCTGATTCTGATGCTGGTGGTGTTTGGTCTGATTTTCTATTTCATGATCCTGCGCCCACAGCAAAAGCGTACCAAAGAACATAAAAACCTGATGAGCTCCATTGCCAAAGGTGATGAAGTCCTGACGAACGGTGGTCTGGTTGGTCGTGTGACTAAAGTAGCAGAAACTGGCTACATCTCTATCGCACTGAACGACACCACTGAAGTGGTTATCAAACGTGACTTCGTAGCTGCCGTTCTGCCGAAAGGCACCATGAAGGCGCTGTAATATTTCGTTTTCCCAAAGGGAACTGCCGTGTTAAACCGTTATCCTTTGTGGAAGTACATCATGCTGGTCGTCGTGATTATCGTCGGCCTGCTTTACGCACTTCCCAACCTGTATGGTGAGGATCCGGCTGTTCAAATCACTGGCGTGCGCGGTGCCGCCGCCAGTGAGCAAACGCTGATCCAGGTCCAGAAAACGTTACAAGAAGAAAAAATCACACCTAAGTCTGTGGCTCTGGAAGAGGGCGCTATTCTTGCGCGCTTCGACTCCACTGATACCCAATTGCGCGCGCGTGAAGTGCTGCTGGGCGTGCTGGGTGATCAATACGTCGTGGCGCTTAACCTTGCTCCGGCAACACCTCGCTGGCTGTCTGCTATTCACGCAGAACCGATGAAACTCGGTCTTGACCTGCGTGGCGGCGTTCACTTCCTGATGGAAGTGGATATGGACACCGCGCTGAGTAAATTGCAGGAACAAAATATCGATAGCCTGCGCAGCGATCTGCGTGAAAAAGGCATTCCTTATACTACTGTGCGTAAAGAAGATAACTACGGCCTGAGCATCACCTTCCGTGATGGCAAAGCCCGTGACGAAGCTATCTCTTACCTGAGTAAGCGTCATCAGGATCTGGTGATCTCAAGCCAGGGCAGCAATGCGCTGCGCGCGGTGATGACTGATGCGCGTCTGAGCGAAGCCCGTGAATATGCGGTACAGCAGAACATCAACATTCTGCGTAATCGTGTTAACCAACTGGGTGTGGCTGAGCCGGTGGTTCAACGCCAGGGTGCAGACCGTATTGTGGTCGAACTGCCAGGTATTCAGGACACCGCGCGTGCGAAAGAGATTCTGGGCGCGACTGCGACGCTGGAGTTCCGTCTGGTAAATACCAACGTGGACCAGTCAGCGGCGGCATCCGGGCGTGTACCGGGTGATTCAGAAGTGAAACAGTCTCGCGAAGGACAGCCGGTTGTGCTGTACAAACGCGTGATCCTGACCGGTGACCATATCACCGACTCCACTTCCAGCCAGGACGAATACAATCAGCCGCAGGTTAACATCTCGCTGGATAGCGCAGGTGGTAACATCATGTCTAACTTCACCAAGGACAACATCGGTAAGCCGATGGCGACCCTGTTCGTGGAGTACAAAGACAGCGGTAAGAAAGATGCCAACGGTCGTGCCGTGCTGGTGAAACAGGAAGAAGTGATTAACATCGCTAACATCCAGTCTCGCTTGGGCAACAGCTTCCGTATCACCGGTATCAACAACCCGAATGAAGCGCGTCAGCTTTCTCTGCTGCTGCGTGCCGGTGCATTGATTGCGCCGATTCAGATTGTTGAAGAACGCACTATCGGTCCGACTCTGGGTATGCAAAACATCAAACAGGGTCTGGAAGCGTGTCTGGCCGGTCTGGTGGTTTCTATCCTGTTCATGATCTTCTTCTACAAGAAGTTTGGTCTGATTGCGACCAGCGCGCTGATTGCGAACCTGGTATTGATTGTCGGTATCATGTCGCTGCTGCCGGGCGCTACGCTAAGTATGCCGGGTATAGCGGGGATCGTCTTAACCCTTGCCGTAGCGGTCGATGCTAACGTACTGATCAACGAACGTATCAAAGAAGAGTTGAGTAACGGACGTTCGATTCAGCAGGCGATCAACGAAGGTTATGCGGGCGCATTTAGTTCCATCTTCGATGCGAACATTACGACGCTGATTAAAGTTCTGATCCTGTATGCAGTCGGTACCGGGGCAATTAAAGGGTTCGCGATTACTACCGGTATAGGTGTGGCGACGTCGATGTTTACCGCGATCGTCGGGACACGTGCCATCGTAAACCTGTTGTATGGCGGCAAGCGCGTCAAAAAGCTGTCAATCTGAGGAGTGCGAAGTGGCACAGGAATATACTGTTGAACAATTGAACCACGGCCGTAAAGTCATCGACTTTATGCGCTGGGACTACTGGGCTTTCGGCATCTCTGGTTTCCTGCTGATTGCGGCTATTGTCGTAATGGGCGTACGTGGATTTAACTGGGGTCTCGATTTCACCGGTGGTACGGTCATTGAAATCACGCTGGAAAAACCGGCGGAAATGGACGTGATGCGCGATGCGCTGGAAAAAGCGGGCTTCGTAGAGCCGCTTTTGCAGAACTTCGGTAGCAGCCATGACATTATGGTACGTATGCCGCCAACCGAAGGTGAAAACGGTGGGCAGGTGCTGGGTAGCAAGGTGCTAAGCGTCATTAACGAAGCCACCAACCAGCATGCGGCTGTGAAGCGTATCGAATTCGTTGGGCCTAGCGTCGGTGCCGATCTGGCACAAAACGGTGCGATGGCGCTGATCGTGGCGCTGATCTCTATTCTCGTATACGTCGGTTTCCGCTTTGAGTGGCGACTGGCGGCGGGTGTGGTCATCTCGCTGGCGCACGACGTGATCATCACGCTTGGCGTTCTGTCGTTGTTCCATATCGAGATTGACCTGACTATCGTCGCATCATTGATGTCGGTAATCGGTTACTCGCTAAACGACAGCATCGTGGTCTCTGACCGTATTCGTGAGAACTTCCGCAAAATCCGTCGCGGTACACCTTACGAAATCTTTAACGTGTCGCTGACCCAGACGCTGCACCGTACGTTGATTACCTCTGGTACGACATTAGTGGTTATTCTGATGCTGTACCTCTTCGGTGGTCCGGTACTGGAAGGCTTCTCGTTGACCATGCTTATTGGTGTGTCCATCGGTACGGCGTCGTCTATCTACGTGGCATCGGCGCTGGCGCTGAAGCTGGGTATGAAGCGCGAACACATGCTGCAGCAGAAGGTTGAGAAGGAAGGGGCGGATCAACCGTCCATTCTGCCTTAATCGACGAAGAGCAAAAGAACTGGAATCCCGATCGCAAGGTCGGGATTTTTTTTGTCTGTATATCGTCACAATACTACTGACAGTATGCTGTCAGTAGCCCTGTTTTATAGTCCTCCTGAACTTACTCATTAAGGCTGGAGGATGTATGAAAAATGTCATTAACTGGTTTGAAATTCCGGTGGTGGAAATGGATCGTGCCGTTGCATTTTATGAGCCGGTGATGCAGGTTTCGCTGCGCCGGGAGAAGATGGATTGTGCCGATCTGGCGGTATTCCCGCATCAGGATCCGGCTCCCGGCGGCGCACTGGCAAAATTTGACGGTATTACACCTTCACAGCAGGGCGCTATTATTTATCTGCATACGGACGACCTGGCGGCGACGCTCGATCGTGTCACAACGGCGGGTGGCGAATGTGTGTTTGGGCCACTTGAACTGGGGCAGGATATCGGCACGATTGCGTTATTTACCGACAGCGAAGGCAATCGTGTTGGCTTACATCAGCCTGCGTAATAATTCCTGAGAGAGAGCAAAGATGACCAGACGCGCCGACCGCTTGTTCCAGATTGTGCAGATCCTGCGTGGCAGGCGGCTGACAACGGCGGCGCAGCTGGCGGAACGCCTCGAGGTTTCCTCACGTACGATCTACCGTGATATCTGTGATCTATCATTATCCGGCGTACCCGTCGTAGGTGAGGCGGGTAGTGGATACTGCTTGTTGGCCGGGTTTGATCTACCACCCCTAATGCTTACGCATCGTGAGTCGGAAGCACTTATCGTCGCTATCCGTTTGCTGAAAACTTGGGGTGGGGATTCTCTCGCCCGCGAGCTGGAATCCGCGCAGGAAAAAGTGTTGGCGATCTTGCCAGAAGAGAGCCGTCGCAGAGCGGAGCAAACGCGGATTTTTGCCCCAGATTTTGGCAACCAGCCACATTCACGCAGCGCGTTTGATCTCATTCACCGGGCGGTTTCGGCGCAGCAGACGCTGGCGTTGCATTATCGCGATGAATCCGGGAATCTCTCCAGCCGCGACGTTCAGCCGCTGGGGTTATTTTTCTGGGGTGAGCACTGGCTGCTGGTTGCGTGGTGTGAGAGGCGCGAAGACTATCGCTGTTTTCGTGTGGATCGTTGTCTGCAAATCACCCCACTCGACAGGCAATTTCGCGAACGCGCCGATCGCTCGCTAAGTGACTTTTTACGTAAAGTCCGCTGTGAAGACCAACCATAAAAAAGCCAGCGGTTAAGCTGGCTTGTCTGCGATAAATCGCCTGGATTAGAAGTTGTAACCTACGACCAGGTAACCACCCCAACCGGTAGATTTTGCGCTGAAGTCGCCTTCGCCCCAGTTCAGAGTATCTCCACCTTTCCATTGGCCGCCGTTATGGAAGTAACGCGCGACTACGGAGTAGTGCCAGTGATCGTAGTTCAGCGCGAGAACGTGACTGGAAGCGATAGAGTTGCTGGTGCGGTTCGGATCATCACCCAAATCTGAGCCCCAATCGAAGTTGGTGAAGCCGATGTAGGTCAGCTGGCCGCCCCAAACCTGGGTGATCGGCACAAAGTATTTCACTTTGAAACGGTAGCCATCCCACTCGTTTTCGTTGGATGCGCCATAGTTCTGCCATTGGTATTTAGCATACACGTTCAGGGACAGACCCATCGGCAGACCGGTATCGATATCGGTACCCAGACCCATATACCAGGTGCTCTGGCGGCTGGCTTTGTTATCACCCATATCGTAGATGTAGTTGTTGGCGAAATACCATTCTTTGAACGGACCAAAGCTCAGGTCAGCGCCGGTCAGTTTGTCGATGGAGAAACGCGGTTCGATTTCCATAAACAACGGGGAACCATCAGACCAGATACCTTTATCGTTGCCGTTACCCCAGTCGAAGGTTTTCGGAATATCGATGTAGCCATAGAAGTCAAACCAGTCTTTTTTGGCAAACGCTTCGTATTCCAGATACACGTCGTTGTTCAGTTTCGGGGAGAAACGGGTGTGGTAGCTACCCACCACGTTGACGCTCTGGTGCCACCAGTCGGACAGATATTGCGGTTTGTCATTTTCTGCTGCGTTGGCAGTAAAAGACGAGGAGAGCGCCAGCACTGCACCGGCTGCAAGTAATGTTTTTTTCATATGTATGCCACTGTTTGAAATCCCTTTCGGGAGTGAAAAAGGCGCAAATTGCGTTTCTAAATATTTCGTATTTCTTCGGAGCCTATTATAAAAATCATTGTTCACAAAAATATGTCTTGTTTCACAGTTCTATCATTTACGTAATCGATTGCGTTCACGTTTGCGTACTTTAGGCGGCGAATTGTACTGACTCCGGTGAATGTTGCCAAGTTTTACTAAAAATCTCGGTGATGTCAGCGGAGTAACAAAATGACGGGAGGTGGTGTTGCGGAACGCACAAAACGTTCCGCAAAAAAGTTTATTGGGTCACAGGCTGGATGTCATGGATGCGCACAAAACCGAGTTGGTCAGGCGAAAAACCATTAAGTTGCAGCGGAATGTCTATGTCGCTGGGGGCAAGAAGACTTGCCGGGGCGGTGATCAATTCATTCTTAACCCCCACTTCCTGATAGTTGTCTGTGGTGCCCTGAATTTGTCCATACTCTATGGTGGCGCTAAACGCCGGTAGCGGCGTGTCGGATTCCCCCTGAATACGCAGCGTCAGGCGCGTGCCGTCTGCATTTGGTGCAATATTCACCAGCGACATGCGTAGCGTACCAATCTGGCTGTTCAGCCGGGCCGGGGTTTTTGAGCCGGGTAATAAATAGACGCCACGGGTGGATTTCGCATTCAACATATTTTGTTGCGTTATTTTTACCGTTTCCTGATTGAGCTGCGTCATCTCTTTGCTCAGCGTGTTAACGCTTTGATGCATTTGACGTACTTCGGCTTGCTGTGCGCAGGCGCTAAGGCTAAAGAGGCTTCCCACCAGGAGAATTCTTAGGTAACGTCTTGTCATTGTGATTACTTCCTTCATTGTCGCGATAGCATAATGGTAGTGTGCACAGAGCACGAAGGCATCGATCCTTTGTCTCAAAAGCGCTCCGCCTTTGTTGTCACGCCAGTTCAGGGTAAAATAGATTTCAATTAACCACCTGATCAGGACGCCGTATGCATTGCCCATTCTGTTTCGCCGTAGACACTAAGGTAATTGACTCTCGTCTTGTAGGCGAGGGCTCTTCAGTACGCCGCCGCCGGCAGTGTCTGGTCTGTAACGAACGTTTTACCACTTTTGAAGTGGCTGAACTGGTTATGCCGCGCGTTGTGAAAAGTAACGACGTGCGTGAACCCTTTAATGAAGAGAAGCTGCGCAGCGGCATGCTCAGAGCACTTGAGAAACGCCCAGTCAGCGCAGATGACGTCGAAATGGCGTTAAACCATATAAAATCCCAGCTGCGCGGGACAGGCGAGCGCGAAGTTCCGAGTAAAATGATCGGTAATCTGGTGATGGAGCAACTGAAAAAGCTCGATAAAGTCGCCTACATCCGTTTTGCTTCGGTTTACCGGAGCTTTGAAGATATCAAAGAATTTGGCGAAGAGATCGCTCGCCTACAGGATTAAGCCATGCAGGATGAGTTATACATGGCGCGCGCGCTGAAACTTGCTGCGCGCGGACGTTTTACTACTCACCCCAACCCCAATGTGGGCTGTGTAATTGTTAAAGACGGGGAAATCGTCGGTGAAGGGTATCATCACCGTGCGGGAGAACCGCATGCCGAGGTCCATGCGCTGCGTATGGCCGGTGATAAAGCGCAAGGCGCCACCGCCTACGTGACTCTTGAGCCGTGCAGTCATCACGGGCGTACGCCGCCATGCTGCGATGCGTTGATTGCCGCAGGCGTGACGCGTGTTGTTGCCGCGATGCAGGATCCTAATCCGCAGGTCGCTGGGCGCGGACTTTACCGTTTACAGCAGGCGGGCATTGACGTCAGCCACGGCATGATGATGAGCGAAGTTGAGCTGCTGAATAAAGGCTTTCTTAAGCGAATGCGCACCGGATTTCCGTATCTACAGCTTAAGCTCGGCGCATCGCTTGATGGACGTACGGCGATGGCCAGCGGTGAAAGCCAGTGGATAACGTCACCACAGGCGCGTCGCGACGTTCAGCGCCTGCGTGCGCAAAGCCATGCCATATTAACCAGCAGCGCCACGGTACTGGCGGACGACCCTCAGCTTAACGTCCGTTGGTCGGAGCTTGATGAATCAACCCAGGCGTTGTATCCGCAGGAAAGCCTGCGTCAGCCGATCCGCATTGTTCTTGATCGCCAAAACCTGGTCACGCCTGAGCATCGTATTGTGCAACAGCCGGGAGAAACCTGGATTGCCCGCAGCAACGACGATTCGCGCAACTGGCCTGAGGGCGTTCGCAGTCTGAAGGTGCCGGAACATAACGGGAATCTGGATCTGGTGGTGTTGATGATGCAGCTGGGCAAGCAGCAAATTAACAGCATTTGGGTTGAAGCTGGCCCAACACTTGCTGGCGCGTTATTACAGGCTGGGTTGGTAGATGAGCTAATCGTTTATGTTGCGCCTAAACTGTTAGGAAGTGACGCGCGAGGATTATGTGTGCTGCCGGGCCTTGAGAAACTGGCCGATGCCCCCCATTTCAAATTCAACGAGATACGCCATGTAGGTCCGGACGTTTGCCTGCATTTAGTGAGCGCATGATCTCCCGGTTCGAAAGGGAAGCAGCGCACAGATTATTATGATAAAATCCGCCCCCCTGCGGGGTCTAGTGAATCCGAAGGAAGAATATGAACATTATTGAAGCTAACGTTGCTACTCCGGACGCTCGCGTCGCCATCACCATTGCGCGTTTCAACAACTTTATCAATGATAGCCTGCTGGAAGGTGCGATCGACGCCCTGAAGCGTATTGGTCAGGTTAAAGATGAAAACATTACCGTCGTTTGGGTTCCAGGCGCGTACGAGTTGCCGTTGGCGGCTGGCGCACTGGCAAAAACCGGTAAATATGACGCGGTGATTGCGTTAGGCACGGTGATCCGTGGCGGTACCGCACACTTCGAATATGTGGCTGGCGGTGCTAGCAATGGCCTGGCGCATGTCGCTCAGGACAGCGGCATTCCGGTAGCCTTCGGTGTTCTGACCACCGAAAGTATTGAACAAGCCATCGAACGTGCTGGCACGAAAGCCGGTAACAAAGGCGCAGAAGCTGCTCTGACCGCGCTTGAAATGATTAATGTATTGAAAGCCATTAAGGCCTGATTTTTGTAAGGGGAAATCCGTGAAACCTGCTGCTCGTCGCCGCGCCCGTGAGTGTGCCGTCCAGGCGCTCTACTCCTGGCAGTTGTCCCAGAACGACATCTCTGATGTTGAATACCAGTTCCTGGCGGAACAGGACGTAAAAGATGTCGACGTTCTGTATTTCCGTGAACTGCTGTCCGGGGTGGCGACTAACAGCGCGTACCTGGATGGACTGATGAAGCCTTACCTGTCTCGTCTGCTTGAAGAGCTGGGTCAGGTAGAAAAAGCCGTACTGCGTATTGCACTGTTTGAACTGTCTAAACGTAGTGATGTGCCGTATAAAGTGGCCATCAACGAAGCGATTGAACTGGCGAAAACCTTCGGCGCCGAAGATAGCCATAAGTTCGTCAACGGCGTACTGGATAAAGCAGCACCTGCGATTCGCCCCAACAAAAAGTGATCTCCAGGCCGGCAGGATGGCGGAATTATATTTCCGCTGTCGCCGGCCTTTTCTTTTTTCCTGCTGAGGCATAACGTATGGCATGCGGCGAATTCTCCCTGATTGCCCGTTATTTTGACCGTGTTAGAAGCTCTCGTCTTGACGTCGAAACCGGCATTGGTGACGATTGCGCACTCCTGAACATCCCTGAAAAACAAACGCTGGCGATCAGTACCGATACGCTGGTGGCGGGTAATCACTTCCTTCCTGATATTGATCCAACAGACCTGGCCTGGAAAGCGCTGGCGGTTAATCTAAGCGATTTGGCGGCGATGGGTGCTGACCCTGCATGGCTGACGCTGGCACTTACGTTACCTGACGTCGATGAACCCTGGCTTGAAGCCTTCAGCGATGGCCTGTTTGAACTTCTTAATTACTATGGCATGCAGCTGATTGGCGGTGATACCACGCGTGGGCCGCTGTCGATGACGCTGGGTATCCATGGCTATGTTCCGCTTGGACGAGCCTTAAAACGCTCGGGCGCGAAGCCGGGTGACTGGATTTACGTCACCGGCACGCCGGGCGACAGCGCAGCCGGTTTAGCTATTCTGCAAAACCGATTGCAGGTTGCCAATACAAAAGACGCTGACTATTTGCTTCAGCGTCACCTGCGACCAACGCCGCGTATCTTGCAGGGACAAGCACTACGCGATCTGGCCAGTGCGGCTATCGACATTTCTGACGGCCTGATTTCCGATCTGGGGCATATCGTTAATGCCAGCGGCTGCGGCGCGCGGGTTAACGTCGACGCGCTGCCTTACTCCACGGTATTTGCCCAACACGTTGAGCCGGAACAGGCGCTTCGCTGGGCGCTCTCGGGCGGTGAAGATTATGAGTTATGCTTTACCGTACCGGAAATTAACCGTGGTGCACTGGACGTGGCGCTGGGACATCTCGGCACACCGTTTACCTGCATCGGACAGATGAGCGCGGATGTGGAAGGCATTCACTTTACGCGCGATGGAAAACCCGTCACGTTCGACTGGAAAGGATATGACCATTTTGCCGCGCCTTAAAAAAGATGTCGCCAAAAGCCGCTTGAGTATGCGCAATCCGTGGCACTTGTTGGCCACCGGATTCGGCAGCGGGCTGAGCCCAATTGTTCCAGGCACGATGGGATCGCTGGCGGCGATCCCTTTTTGGTATTTAATGACGTTTTTGCCGTGGCAGCTGTATTCGCTGGCGGTCATGCTGTCTATCTGTATCGGCGTTTATCTGTGCCATCAAACGGCGAAAGATATGGGCGTACACGACCACGGTAGTATTGTCTGGGACGAGTTTGTCGGGATGTGGATAACCCTGATGGCGCTACCGACTAACGACTGGCAGTGGGTTGCCGCCGGGTTTTTGATTTTCCGTATTCTGGATATGTGGAAACCGTGGCCGATTCGTTGGTTCGATCGTAACGTGCATGGCGGTACGGGGATCATGATCGACGATATTGTGGCCGGGATACTTTCTGCCGGGATCCTGTATTTTATCGGCCATCACTGGCCGGTAGGGATTATTTAATTGGGTTTGCCGGATGGTGGCGTAATCGCCTTATCCGGCCAACCGAGACTTATTTAAATCCCACTACCGGATGCTGTTTGTATGGTGTTTCCAGCTCTGCAATCTGCTCCGGCTTCAGTGTTAAATCCACCGCATTGAGCAACTCATCAAGCTGTTCCTCGCGCGATGTGCCGATAATCGGTGCAGCCACGCTGGGTTTGCTCAGCAGCCATGCCAGCGCCACCTGCGCACGCGTTACGCCCAGTTCTTCACTGACGCCGGTCAGCCGTGCGGCGATTTGCGCGTCGTTTTCATCGCTCTCACTGTACAAATTTTTACCGACTTCATCGGATACCAGACGTGCTGTTGTTTCTCCCCAGGGGCGTGTCAGGCGACCACGCGCTAGCGGACTCCATGGGATCACAGCCACGCCTTCCTGATAGCAAAGCGGCAGCATTTCGCGTTCTTCTTCGCGATAGATAAGGTTGTAGTGATCCTGCATGCTGACGAACTGCGCCCAGCCGTGTTGCTTCTGTAAGGCCAGCGCCTCTGCAAACTGCGAGGCGTGCATCGATGAGGCACCGATATAGCGCGCTTTACCGGCTTTTACTACGTCGTTGAGGGCTTCCAGTGTTTCTTCAATCGGCGTGTTGTAATCCCAACGGTGAATTTGCAGGATGTCCACATAGTCCATACCCAGGCGTCTGAGGCTGTCGTCGATCGAGCGCAGGATTTGCGCGCGGGATAATCCTTCAGCTAAATCATCAACCTGGTGAAACACTTTCGTGGCGACCACGATATCTTCACGGCGGGCGAAATCACGCAGCGCACGGCCGACAATTTCTTCACTGCTGCCAGCGGAGTAGCTGTTGGCGGTATCGAAAAAGTTAATGCCGCCTTCCAGGGCGTGTTTGATTATCGGGCGACTGCTTTCTTCAGGTAGTGTCCAGGCGTGGTTGCCGCGATTGGGCTCGCCAAACGTCATGCAACCCAGGCAAAGGCGGGAGACCCGTAGGTCGGTTTTTCCTAATGTGTTGTATTTCATCAATCCACTCCTGCTTAGCTCGTGATTAATTAAGCATAGCAGGAGCGGGTAGGGGATTATGCCAGCCAGGCCTTGATTTTGGCCTCTATACCTGCAGCATCAAGACCCAGATCGGCGCGAGCTTCGTCCTGAGTCCCCTGCGGAATAAAGAAATCAGGCAGGCCAATGTTCAGTACCGGAACGGGTTTACGGTGTGCCATCAGCACTTCGTTTACACCACTGCCTGCACCGCCCATAATGGCGTTCTCTTCAATAGTAACCAGCACCTCGTGTTGGGCTGCCATTTCCAGGATCAACTTTTCATCCAGCGGTTTCACAAAGCGCATATCGACCAGCGTGGCGTTCAGCGATTCTGCGACCTGAGCGGCTTCCGGCATCAGAGTGCCGAAGTTGAGAATTGCCACTTTTTCCCCGTGACGCTTTACGATACCTTTACCGATTGGCAGCTGTTCCAGCGGTGTCAGCTCTACGCCCACCGCGTTACCACGCGGATAGCGCACGACCGTTGGACCGTTGTTGTAGTGATAGCCGGTAAACAGCATCTGGCGGCATTCGTTTTCATCGCTCGGGGTCATAATGACCATTTCCGGGATGCAGCGCAGGAAAGAGAGATCGAATGCTCCCTGATGGGTTTGTCCATCTGCGCCAACTATCCCCGCCCGATCCACGGCGAACAGTACCGGCAGTTTCTGGATGGCGACATCATGCAACACCTGATCGTAGGCGCGTTGCAGGAAGGTAGAATAAATGGCAACGACCGGCTTATAGCCGCCAATTGCCAGACCGGCAGCAAAAGTCACTGCATGCTGCTCGGCAATCGCCACGTCGAAGTAGCGGTCCGGGAACTTACGTGAGAACTCCACCATACCGGAACCTTCGCGCATTGCCGGGGTGATCGCCATCAGCTTGTTGTCTTTCGCGGCGGTCTCACACAGCCAGTCACCGAAGATTTTTGAGTAGCTCGGCAGGCCGCCGCTGCTTTTCGGTAGACATCCGCTGGACGGATCGAATTTTGGTACCGCGTGGAATGTGATCGGGTCTTTTTCCGCTGGCTCGTAGCCACGACCTTTTTTGGTCATGATGTGCAGGAACTGCGGGCCTTTCAGATCACGCATGTTCTTAAGCGTGGTGATAAGCCCCAGCACGTCGTGACCGTCTACCGGGCCGATGTAGTTAAAGCCCAGTTCTTCAAACAGCGTGCCCGGCACGACCATGCCTTTAATGTGTTCTTCGGTGCGTTTGAGCAGTTCTTTAATCGGTGGTACGCCGGAGAACACTTTTTTCCCGCCTTCACGCAGGGATGAATAGAGCTTGCCGGAGAGCAATTGCGCCAGGTGGTTGTTCAGCGCGCCGACGTTTTCTGAAATCGACATTTCGTTGTCGTTCAGAATAACCAGCATGTCGGGTTTAATATCGCCCGCGTGGTTCATGGCTTCAAACGCCATGCCAGCGGTGATGGCACCGTCGCCAATCACGCAGACAGTACGACGTTCTTTGCCTTCTTTCTCGGCAGCAACCGCAATGCCGATTCCAGCGCTGATGGAGGTCGAGGAGTGTCCGACGCTTAGTACGTCATACTCACTCTCTCCGCGCCAAGGGAACGGATGCAGGCCACCTTTCTGACGGATGGTGCCGATTTTATCGCGGCGACCAGTCAGGATTTTGTGCGGATAAGCCTGATGTCCCACATCCCAGATTAACTGGTCAAACGGGGTATTGTAGACGTAGTGCAGCGCGACGGTGAGTTCCACCGTGCCCAGACCAGAGGCGAAATGCCCGCTGGAACGGCTCACGCTGTCGAGCAAATAGCGGCGCAGTTCGTCGCAAAGCTTTGGCAGGCTCTCTTTTGGCAGCAGGCGTAACTCCTGAGTGGAGTCGACCAGCGCCAGGGTCGGGTATTTGGCTATATCAAAACTCATCGCAAGCTCATGGGATATGTTGGTTTATTTATCACGCTGGATTATGTAGTCCGCTAGCGCTTCCAGTGCCGAGGTATCGAGTGACTGTGCGGCCAGCAGACTTAGCGACTGGCGGGCATCTTCGATTAAATCCCGGGCTTTATTCCGGGCTTGCTCAAGACCCAGAAGTGCAGGATAGGTACTTTTGCCAAGCTGCTGGTCAGCACCCTGACGTTTACCCAATGTTGCAGTATCGCCTACCACATCCAGGATGTCATCCTGAACCTGGAACGCCAGACCGATGCTTTCTGCGTATTTATCGAGTATTGCCAGGCATTCTCGCCCTTTATCACCCGCGCTTAACGCACCCAGACGAACGGCAGCACGAATCAATGCCCCGGTTTTATGACGATGAATACGTTCCAGCGCCTCCAGCTCTACCTGATGACCTTCAGCTGCCAGATCCAGCGCCTGGCCGCCGCACATACCGGCAATACCGCTGGCCTGGGCCAGTTCAGAGATCATCGCGATGCGGTCTCGGTCAGAAACTTCGGGCATCGGGGCGTCGCTGATAATGGAAAACGCCAGCGTTTGCAGCGCATCGCCGGCCAGGATCGCGTTTGCCTCGCCAAACTTAACGTGGCAGGTCGGCAGACCGCGTCGCAGGTCATCATCGTCCATCGCGGGTAAATCATCGTGCATCAGCGAATAGGCATGGATGCACTCAACCGCAGCGGCGGGAGCGTCGAGCGTGCTCAGGCTGACGCCAAACATCTGGCCTGTTGCGTAAACCAGGAACGGGCGCAGACGTTTACCGCCTAATAATGCGCCATACTGCATGGTCTCGACCACGGGAGTGTTCTGAAAGGGCAATGGCGTGATAAAACGGCTCAGTGCCTGGTTGGCCTGCTCAACGCAAGCCTGCAGCTGCTGCGTAAAATCCATTTACTCATTATCCGGTGTAAAAGGCGTGAGGGTGGCATCTTCAGTATCTGACAGCAGGATTTGTACGCGCTGTTCAGCCTGCTGCAATTTGACCTGTCCCTGACGTGCTAACTGTACGCCACGTTCGAACTCGTTTAACGCTTCTTCAAGCGGCAGGTCGCCGCTTTCCAGACGGGTAACAATCTGTTCCAGCTCGCTCAGCGCTGTTTCAAAGCTGGCGGGCGCTTCATTTTTCTTCGGCATAATGAATGTCTGACTCTCTGTATTGGCAGCACAAGACTATGGTAACGGACTCGCACTGATAAGCAAATAACGCGCAATGTGCACAGTAGCCGTGTGATGGTGATATACTTGCGCGCCTGGATGCAGTCGCGGGTATGGGCTGCTGTATTTTTTTCCATTACAAGTCGTTCAGACTTGCCTAAGAACCATTGCCGCCATGAAGTTTATCATTAAATTGTTCCCAGAAATCACCATCAAAAGCCAATCTGTGCGTTTGCGCTTTATAAAAATTCTGACAGGGAACATCCGTAACGTTTTAAAGCACTATGATGAAGACCTTGCCGTTGTCCGTCACTGGGATCACGTTGAGGTTCGCGCTAAAGATGAAACCCAGCGTCTGGATATTCGTGACGCGCTGACCCGTATTCCGGGGATCCACCATATTCTCGAAGTAGAAGACGTGCCGTTTACCGATATGCACGATATCTTCGAGAAAGCGCTGGTGCAGTATCGCGATCAGCTGGAAGGCAAAACCTTCTGCGTGCGCGTTAAGCGTCGCGGTAAGCATGAGTTTAGCTCCATTGAGGTGGAACGTTATGTTGGCGGTGGGCTGAATCAACATATTGAATCTGCGCGCGTGAAGCTGACGAAGCCAGATGTGACCGTCAATCTTGAAATCGAAAACGACCGGTTGCTGCTGGTGAAAGGCCGCTACGAAGGTATTGGCGGCTACCCGATTGGCACGCAGGAAGACGTGTTGTCATTGATTTCCGGTGGTTTTGACTCCGGCGTTTCCAGCTATATGCTGATGCGTCGCGGCTGCCGTGTACATTACTGCTTCTTTAACCTCGGCGGTGCTGCGCATGAAATCGGCGTTCGTCAGGTGGCGCATTACTTGTGGAACCGCTTCGGGAGTTCGCATCGCGTGCGTTTTGTCGCCATCAACTTTGAACCGGTGGTGGGTGAGATCCTCGAGAAAGTTGACGACGGGCAGATGGGCGTTGTCCTTAAGCGCATGATGGTTCGCGCGGCGTCGAAAGTTGCTGAGCGCTACGGTGTACAGGCGCTGGTAACCGGTGAAGCGCTGGGCCAGGTCTCCAGCCAGACACTGACCAACCTGCGTTTGATCGATAACGTTTCTGATACCCTGATCCTGCGCCCGCTGATCTCGCACGACAAAGAGCACATCATTGATCTGGCTCGTGAAATCGGTACCGAAGACTTTGCCCGTACCATGCCGGAGTACTGCGGCGTGATTTCAAAAAGCCCGACGGTGAAAGCGATTAAAGCGAAGATTGAAGCCGAAGAACAAAACTTCGATTTCTCAATCCTCGATAAAGTGGTCGAAGAAGCGAACAATATCGATATTCGTGATATCGCCCAACAGACGCAGCAGACTGTGGTGGAAGTGGAAACCGTAAGTGGTTTTGGCCCGAACGATGTGATTCTGGATATTCGCTCTGTCGATGAACAGGATGACAAACCGCTGAAAGTGGAAGGTGTGGACGTGGTTTCTCTGCCGTTCTACAAGCTGAGCACCAAATTCGGCGATCTGGACCAGAATAAAACCTGGTTGCTGTGGTGTGAACGTGGCGTGATGAGTCGTCTGCAGGCGCTCTATCTGCGCGAGCAGGGCTTCGAAAACGTGAAGGTGTATCGTCCGTAGTCGTTCGAGGGTTGCCCGGTGACGCGTTGTTTACCGGGCATAGATGACTATTCAAAACGGACGGGGAGTGTCTTCCCGTTCGATTCCCAGACGCCCTGATAAACCCCGTCTTTTAAATCCAGCGTTATCTTTTCTTGCGTTTGTTCAGCGGCAGACGTCTTCAGTTCATAATGTTGATTGTCAGCTGTGTCACACTTACCAGTTAATTCAATCGGTGCGCCAAATTTTTGGTAAAAGTAGGCCCCTTCAAAATAATCACCGTATTTGCAGTCTACCTTCAACACGATGCGCATGCTTTTTCCCAACGTGCCGTACATCACCTTGCCGTCAATGCCTGGTGCTGGCGAAACCGGTTTTGTACTCTTCGCAGCAGCCAAATACTGGCCGTACGGTGTGAGCTGATCGCGCAGTTCCGCGGTTGGGATTTTTGTTGTGAAATCACCCAACTCGTCGAGTGCACGGCTGGCGTGGTTGCTACAGCGCCCGTTCAGGAACGCCAAATGGTCTTTTTGCAGTGAGAATTTATCGATGTAGTACAAACCGTCGGTGTAGGTTGCGCACGATGCATAGAATTCTACATAGTTAAAATCTTCACCTTTCTCGTCTTTTATTTGCTCCGGCGTCTGCGATTTATGCGCATCAACAAAGGCGTCGATTTGGCCACGGATATCTTTTCTGATGCGGGTGTTTAATTCGGCCATCGTGGAGCGAGAAAAGAGGTCGTTGAGGGTAATTGCCGCGCCGTTGTCTAAATCGAAGCTCAGCGGCACATTGTACGACTCGCAATACGCCCCGCAACCTTCGATAAACATGTTCAGACTCAGGACCTTGGTGTCGCGATACTCAACCGTGTAGTCAAGGTTTGCAGTGGGATTCATCTCTGATTTCGCAAACTGATTCACTGTAGTTTGCGGATTATTACCCGGTAGCTGATTGATGAAGCTTGCGAAAATATAATCGTTAATGCGTTTAGCGACAGCCGGGTTATCTGCTGAGGTAAACCAAGGCACACGATACTGAATCTCAGTGCTGTTGGGATAACGGTACTCAATGTTCTTTATTTCAAGCTGGGCTGCTGTCGCGTAACTGGAAAGGAGCAGTAAAGCCACTCCGTTCAGATATCCTTTCATCATAATTCCTTGTCAGAGAGTGGCCTGAAGATTTACTCGTAGTAGTTATAAATTCCCGCAGCCATCACCAGTTGTGATGCCACCTCATGGGCTTTTTCGCGACTCACCAGGAGATCGATGATTTTTAAACCAAAATCGATGGAGGTGCCTGGTCCCTGGCTGGTTAACAGGTTAACGCGCGGATCCCACACGACGCGCTTATCCTGCCACTGTTCAGCTGGAATCTTCTCTTTCAGCGCCGGGAAACCGGTCATGTTGCCGATGGGGAAAATATCATGTGGGACAAGCACTGTGGCGGCAGCGGCGCAAATTGCCGCGACAATGCGTCCAGAGCGGTGAAACTGTTTTACGGTCTCAACCAGCAGTGGGCTGTCACGGAAACACTCCGCGCCTTTAATACCGCCGGGCAGGATGATGATGTCATAATCGCCATCAGCGACTTCGACCAACGGCGCATCCGCCAGCAGTTTTACGCCGCGCGAGCACACAATTGTCAGGTTGCCATCGCTGGCTACGCTGGCGGTCGTGACCTTAATTCCTCCACGTACCAGTAGATCGATAGTAGTGACCGCTTCGGTCTCTTCACTACCAGGGGCGAGACATACCAGTGCTTGAGCGCTCATACTCACTTTCCTTTCTCTTAACCATTTCAAACAGGTGGGCATTTTCCGGGACGGCGATGCCGTGCGCGCGGGCGCGTTTTAACAAATAGCCGGTAATGTAATCGATCTCGGTATGGCGCAGGGCACGAATGTCTTGCAGCATCGATGAGATATTTTCCGCCGTACTGTCAATCACTTGCTCGACATAATAGCGTAAATCATCCACTGATGTGTGGTGGCCTTCGCGTTCGATAACCGCCGCGACTTCCTGACAGATTAGCGCTATTTTTTCAGGGTGCTGGCGTAGCTCACCGTTTTGGCAGTTCCACAGCGCGGTAAGCGGGTTAATGACGCAATTGACCGCCAGTTTGCGCCACAGTTCTGCGCGGATGTTGTCGTGCCAGGCAACGTCCGGCAGCACATCTTGCAGGATCTCAGCCAGATAGCTGAAATCACCATCCTGTTCACGCGCCGGACCAATACGCGTTGTCCCTTTTGCCACATGGATAATGACGTTGCCATCACGGCGTGCGGCATGCGTGGTGGTACCTATTAAAAGTGGCTGCGCAATGCTTTGCAGTTCATCAATAGTGCCCATTCCATTGTGAATTAACAGTATTGGGGTGGTTTTGGGCAGAATGGTTGCCAGACTTTTTACCGCATCAGAAACCTGCCAGGCTTTAAGCGTCACCAGCAACAGATCGCTTTTTGCCAAAAAGTCGGGGTCGTTTGCCGTCAGGTATTCATTAAAAACCGACCCATCCGTGTCAATCAAATTAACGCTGCAATAAGGTTGTGGCACGCGTAGCCACCCTTGAACTTCATGTCCATGTTTACACAGCGCTGTAAGCCAAAGCTGCCCTAAGGCTCCACATCCCAGTACGGTAATTCTCATTCATCCTCCTCACCTGCAACAGCACCAGGTGTTAATCCATATCGTCTGCATCCCATTATTGTTCGCTGCTACCTTTGCCACGTACAATTAGGGGATACAGCCTAGTATAGCGCTGTCTGTTGAGTAACTTTGCAGGTATTATGCTTCGCATCAAAAACGAAGGGAGAGGAAAAGATGCCATCTTTCGATATTGTCTCTGAAGTTGATCTTCAGGAAGCGCGTAACGCGGTCGATAATGCGAGCCGTGAAGTAGAGTCACGCTTTGATTTTCGTGGCGTTGAAGCCACTTTTGAGCTGAACGAAGCAAATAAGACCATTAAGGTGCTGAGCGAGTCTGATTTTCAGGTCAATCAGCTGTTGGATATTTTGCGCGCCAAGCTGCTGAAGCGTGGGATTGAAGGGACGTCGTTGGACGTACCGGAAACGTTCACCCACAGCGGGAAAACCTGGTTTGTGGAAGCGAAACTGAAGCAGGGCATTGAAAGCGCGGTACAGAAAAAAATCGTCAAGCTGATTAAAGACAGCAAACTGAAGGTGCAAGCGCAGATTCAGGGCGAAGAAATTCGTGTTACCGGCAAGGCGCGTGACGATCTGCAATCCGTCATGGCGTTGGTTCGCGGTGGTGATCTCGGCCAGCCGTTCCAGTTTAAGAACTTCCGCGACTAAGTCGTTATGTCAGATGGCACAAACCGCCATCTGACAATCTCATCATCACGCCTGGCTTATTGCCTGCTCAACTTCAAATCGATTGGTCACTTTGCTGTCGATTTTCACGTAGGCAGAATGCTCTTTTGCCACAATTAACACTTCGCTCACGCCTTCATTTGCCAGCAGTCGTTGTTTCAGTGTGTCATCTGCGGCAATCTCAGGTGGGATTTCCACGCGCAGGCTGCTGACATACGGCGGTTCTTTCATTGTGCTGGCCACCAACAACCAAATTGCCGCCAGCAGTGCGCCAGCCAGGAACACGGTCTGACCATCAAACATTTCGACCAGCCAACCGCCCAGCGATCCGCCAATCGCTACGCCAAGAAACTGGCTGGTGGAGTAAACGCCCATCGCTGTGCCTTTGTAACCCGCAGGCGATTCTTTGCTGATAAGCGAAGGGAGGAGGGCTTCCATCAGGTTAAAGGCGAGGAAGAATAGCTGCACGCCCGCAATCAGTCCCCAGAAATGAACGTCAGCGCTCCACAGCACAATCTCTGCGATGAGGATCAGCACCACGCACGACAGGAACACGCGCTTCATCCGACGTTTCACTTCGGCGTAAATGATGAACGGCACCACGGAAACAAAGGACAGCAGCATCGTCACCAGGTAAATTTTCCAGTGCTCGGCAGCAGGGAAACCCGCTTTTGCAAGCTGGCCTGGCAGCGCGACGAAGGTAGACATTAATAAAATGTGCAGGCACATGATACCGAAATTGAGCTTCAGCAGTTTGGGCTCAGCCAGAACTTTGCTGAAGCTGCCCTTCACCATGCCCGACTCGCGGTTCAGCACGTGGTTGGTGCTATTGGGAACGACCCAAATGGTCAGCACGATACCCGTGGTAGCAAGAGCTGCAATCATCCAGAACAGCGCGTGTAGCCCCAGCGCATGAGTGACGATTGGCCCCAACACCATCGCAATGGCGAAGGTGATGCCAAAGCTGACGCCGATAAACGCCATCGCTTTAGTTCGGTTTTGCTCACGGGTTAAGTCGGACAGCAGCGCCATTACGGCGGCTGCAATCGCCCCGGAACCTTGCAATGCGCGACCGAGAATAATTCCCCAAATAGAATCTGATAGCGCGGCAATCACGCTACCGAAAACGAATACCGCCAGCCCACCGACGATAAGCGGCTTACGGCCAATGCGGTCAGAGAGCAGACCAAAGGGGATTTGAAAGACGGCCTGTGCCAGACCATAAATGCCGATGGCAAGTCCGATCAGTGCTTCGCTGGCACCCTGTAGTGCCATGCCGTATGTGGTCAGAACCGGCAGGACCATAAACATGCCAAGCATGCGCAACGAGAATACGGTCCCTAAACCCCAGGTGGCGCGCAACTCACCGGGCGTCATTTTATAATCGTTCATTCCCACCTCTGTGTTAATTTCGCGCCTAGTGTAAAGCGGTATGCAGGCAGGGTAAATACGTGGTTATTTAACAGATATGACATTGTGTCGTATTTATGATGTGAATAAAAAAAGGGTGCCGAAGCACCCTTTTTGCATGAGCAGATTTTTACCAGACGTAAGTAAGCAGATTCTGCGAGTTTGGCACCATAAAGTCGACGGACATCATTACGGAGAGCGCAGTAATAGCGATGATGGAGAAACCGAACAGCTTGCGCGCCCAGACTCTGTCATCTTCCACTTTATAACCGCGCAGCGCCATGCCCAACCACCAGACACTTACTGCAGCCGCGACAATCAGGTATTTATAACCGGCATAGCCACCGAGAGTGAGCATCAGGGTCGCGATAGCAAATGCTACGATGTACAGTGTGATATGGTTCTTCGCCACCGAAATGCCTTTCACCACCGGCAGAACCGGGATGTTGGCAGCCTGATAATCCTTAAAGCGGAAAATCGCAATGGCGTAAGAGTGCGGCATCTGCCACAGGCTGAAAATAGCCAGCAGAATCAGCGCACCGCTGTCGAACACACCGGTTACGGCGCAGTAGCCAATCACCGGCGGCGCAGCGCCGGAGAGTGAGCCAATCAACGTGCCATATACGGAATGGCGCTTCATGTACAGGCTATAAACGCCCACATACACCACGAAGCCCATTACCCCCAGCCAGCAGGCCAGAGGGTTCGCGCCAAACCACAGCAGCATAAAGCCAGCAATACCCAGCAAGGTGGCGTATACCAGCGAGACCGCAGGGGAAATCAGACCTTTAACCAGCACGCGGTTTTTGGTCCTCTCCATCTTCCTGTCGATATCCCTGTCGATGTAGTTGTTAAATACACAACCCGACGCCACAACCAGTGACACCCCAACCAACGTGTAGATAAACAGGGGATAATCAATACTGCCTTTCGAGGCCAGCAGGAATCCACCAATCACCGAGATCAGGTTGCCAAAGATGATGCCTGGTTTCGTTACTTGCAGGTATTGCTTAAACATCATAATCGCCGCTCTTAGTGCATCATCATGTTGTAGTTCAGGTTCCACATAATCCAGATGGAGCCCACAACCAGAATGGCGATGATTAGCACAGTAAAGACAAAGGCCGTCATGTTCCAACCTTCATCAGATTTGCTATTCATGTGCAAGAAGCACACCAGGTGAACCAATATCTGTACTACTGCCATTGCGAGGATGGTCCCCAGAATGACGGCAGGAGAGGCAGAACCTGTCATCACCATCCAGAACGGAATGACCGTCAGGATGATCGACAGGATAAAACCTGTCATGTAGGTTTTTACGCTGCCATGGGATGCGCCGCCGCTCACGTTAGAATGACTCATTACATCGCCCCCATCAGATAAACAACAGTAAACACGCAGATCCACACCACATCCAGGAAGTGCCAGAACAGGCTCAGGCACATGATGCGGGTACGGTTAGTGCTGGTCAGGCCGCGACGGGCAACTTGCACCATCAGCACCGCCATCCAGATAAGACCGGAGGTGACGTGCAGACCGTGCGTACCGACCAGCGCGAAGAACGCCGACAGGAAGCCACTACGATCCGGGCCCATACCGTTAACGATCAGGTGATGGAATTCATAGATTTCCATCCCGATGAATCCGGCACCGAACAAGAAGGTCAACGCCAGCCAGGAAATTACCTGGCTCTTGTTGTCTTTGTACATGGCGATCGCCGCCATGCCGTAAGTAATGGAGCTGAATAACAGCAGGAAAGTTTCTACCAGTACGAACGGCAGCTCAAAAATGTCCTTACCTGTTGGGCCACCCGCGGTGCCGTTCACCAGAACGGCATAGGTCGCAAACAGAATAGAGAACAGAATGCAGTCGCTCATCAGGTAGACCCAAAATCCGAAGATTTTGGTCTGGCCTGCATCGTGGTGCCCGTGTTCGTGCGCGTGGGCATTCGCGTGCGCTAAAGTATCAGTTGCCATTTTTCAGCCCTGCCTTAGTAATCTCGTCGAAATGCTGATTTTCCAGTTTTTCGACTTCCGGGACCGGCACGTAGTAATCCACGTCTTCATCAAAGCTTTTCACAATCCAGCTGATAATCATGCCAGCGAAGCTTGCGATCGCGAGCCACCAGATATGCCAGATCATGGCGAAACCAAACAGTGTTGCGAAGGCGGTAATGACGATACCGGCACCGCTATTCTTCGGCATATGAATTTCTTCATAGTGCGCAGGCTGCTTGTACGCTTCACCTTTTTCTTTCATTTCCCAGAAGGCATCACGCTCGTGAACGTGTGGCACAACGGCAAAGTTATAGAATGGGGGCGGGGAAGAGGTTGCCCACTCCAGCGTACGGCCACCCCATGGGTCACCGGTCAGGTCACGGTTCTGCTCGCGGTCGCGAATAGAAACGTAGATCTGAATCAGCTGGCACAGAATACCCAGTGCAATCAGCGCGGCGCCACAGGCGGCAACGACCAACATCGGGTGGAACTGCGGGTCAATCTGCTGGCTGAGACGACGGGTCATACCCATAAAGCCCAGCACGTACAGCGGCATAAATGCCACGAAGAAGCCGATGATCCACAACCAGAATGCGCGTTTGCCCCACGTTTCGTTCAGCGTGAAGCCAAACGCTTTTGGCCACCAGTAAGTCATACCAGCGAAGCAACCAAATACGACGCCGCCGATGATAACGTTATGGAAGTGGGCAATAAGGAACAGGCTGTTGTGCAGCACGAAGTCCGCACCCGGAACCGCCAGCAGTACGCCGGTCATACCGCCGACTGAGAAGGTCACGATAAAGCCAATCGTCCACAGCATCGCTGAGTGGAATACGATACGGCCTTGGTACATGGTGAACAGCCAGTTGAAGATCTTCACCCCGGTCGGGATGGCGATGATCATAGTGGTAATACCGAAGAAGGCGTTAACGTTAGCGCCTGCACCCATGGTGAAGAAGTGGTGCAGCCAAACAACGAACGACAGAACGGTAATACACACGGTTGCCCACACCAGCGAGGTGTAGCCAAACAGGCGTTTACGCGAGAAGGTTGCAGCGATTTCGGAGAACACCCCGAAGACCGGCAGAACCAGAATGTACACTTCCGGATGGCCCCAGGCCCAAATCAGGTTGATGTACATCATCATGTTGCCGCCCATATCGTTGGTAAAGAAATGGGTGCCCAGATAGCGATCCAGGGTTAGCAACGCGACGGTAACCGTCAGGATTGGGAAAGAAGCGATAATCAGGATGTTGGCGCACAGAGATGCCCAGGTAAATACCGGCATCTTGAACATCGTCATACCTGGTGCACGCATCTTAATGATGGTCACAAAGAAGTTGATACCGGTTAAGGTTGTACCAATACCGGACAACTGCACCGCCCATATCCAATAATCAACCCCAACGCTTGGACTGTACTCTATTCCCGAGAGCGGCGGGTACGCCAGCCAACCGGTCTGTGCGAACTCACCTACGCCCAGAGACAGGTTAACCAGGATAACGCCGACAACGGTGAACCAGAAGCTCAGGTTGTTCAGGAATGGGAAGGCAACGTCACGCGCGCCGATCTGCAGTGGAACCACCAGGTTCATCAGACCGATAACAAATGGCATTGCGACGAAGAAGATCATGATCACGCCGTGAGCCGTGAAGATCTGGTCGTAGTGGTGCGGTGGCAGGAAGCCTGCTTCACCTGCGGAAGCCAGCGCTTGCTGACTACGCATCATGATGGCGTCGGCAAAACCACGAATCAACATGACGATTGCGACGATGACATACATGATGCCAAGGCGTTTGTGGTCAACCGAAGTCAGCCACTCTTTCCACAGGTAGGTCCACTTACCGAAGTAAGTGATAAGGCCCAGTAAGGCCGCTCCACCGATGATAATGGCAGCGATCGTAACCATGACGATTGGTTCATGGAACGGGACTGCATCCAGTGTCAATTTTCCGAACATCGTATTCTTCCTCGGCCCCTTAGTGAGCGGATTCCGCGTGGCTCATGTCCATGCCTTCCATTCCTTCGTGTGCGCTGTGCTCACCTTCTGGTTTGGCCATGTCCATGCTCTTACCGTGAGCCATAAATTTGTTAATAACATCTTTAAACAAATCGGGTTTCACGTTGGAGAAGTATTCCACCTGGTTGTATTCGCTTGGCGCAGCCACTTTTTCGAACGCAGCCATATCACTCATGGTGTTCGTGGACTGTTTAGCTTTAGCAACCCATTGGTCGAATTCGGCGCGGTCCTTTGTTGCGATAGCCTTGAACTTCATGCCGGAGAAGCCAGGTCCGCTATAGCTTGCGGAGATACCATCATAAGTACCGACTTCGTTGGCGATCAGATGCAGTCGAGTCTGCATACCGGCCATGGCATAAATCTGGCTACCCAGACGTGGGATGAAGAAAGAGTTCATCACGGAGTTTGATGTCACTTTGAATTCAACCGGAGTGTTCGCCGGGAAGGCGATTTCATTCACGGTAGCGATACCTTGTTCCGGATAGATGAAGAACCATTTCCAGTCCATGGAAACCACTTCGATGGTAATGGGCTTCTCGTCATGCGCCAGCGGCTTGCTTGGCTCAAGTGCGTGAGTGGTTTTCCAGGTCAGTACAGCAAGGAAAATGATGATCAGAATCGGCACCGTCCAGACCACAGCTTCCACTTTATTGGAGTGTGACCAGTTCGGGCTGTACTTTGCATCTTTATTGCTTGCACGGTACTTCCAGGCAAAACCAACAGCCATCAAGATGGCAGGAATAACGACAATCAACATCAGGCCAAATGCCGTCAGTATCAATGAACGTTGTTCCAGTCCAATCTGTCCTTTAGGGTCAAGCAGCGCAGAATTACAGCCACTGAGTAATGCAGTGCCTGCAATTAATGACAACCATCCCAAACTTTTATTGTATTTCCTGAGTCTCATTTAACGACCTCAATTCCACGGGACCGGGTGGCGTTTAAAGTGTGAGGGCATTTTACGGGAAGGTTACATTACTGTAAACATCATTGGATCTGTGTTACCGGGTTCTGCCGTGCATGTCACATATGTTGCAATATACGCAGCATTGACATTAAGAACCTGTTGCATCATCACGTTATAACGAAAGCGGGAGCGTGGGGGCTACGTGGGGGGCAATTGGTATAACCAATGTGAAAATAAAACAATTAATTAACAATTGATTATCAATAAAGAGACAATTAGAGAGCAAGAAATAGAATGGTATTGGCTGAATCGAGTAAGGAAAATAGAATTTATAAAAGGCGTCAATAATTTCCAAAATCTATGGCGCACAAAACAACAAATTATATTTTTATTAATTGTTGTTTATTTAGCCGTTATAATTACGCAGGGTTATTACAACGGCCAAATAAACCGGTCAGATTACGCCAGACGAGTTTTGCGCAGCGCCAAATAATCCAGCAATCCACCGAATACCACACCGCAGACGGCGACCACGACTGCCACTTCAAGCAGTTCCGACAGGAAAGAGAAGTTAGTGTAATCCAGGGCGTTCATCGTCAGCAATAACAGCCAGACCGCCAGCAAACAGCAACCCACTATCAGCGTCATTAATGCCAGATTGTACGCGCCGCGAAACTCTGTGCGCGGGATAAAACTTTCGTTTTGCCAGCTATGCTCCAGCGTTTGGCGACAAACCAGCAACAGAATAAGGCCAGGGATCGCGGCAAAAACCGAGAACAGATAAAACGTGGGCCAGCCGTGCGCTTCGACAAACCAACCAGCCACCGGGCCTACGTAAACGCGTCCAACAGCCGAAAGCGCGGAAAGCAGGGCAAATTGCGTTGCGGAGAAGGATTTATTACACAGCGTCATCAACAGGGCGACAAATGCCGCGGTCCCCATACCACCGCACAGATTTTCGAAGAACACCGCCGCACCCATGCTGAACATATGTTTGTCGGTAATGGAGAGCAGCCAGTAACCTGCGTTTGACGCGCCCTGCAAAATACCGAAAATCAGCAATGCGCGAAACAGTGACAGGCGCTGCATCAGGATCCCGCCGTACAGTGCGCCAACAATCGTCGCCAGTAGCCCCAGCGTTTTATTGACCACGCCGACTTCACCGGCATCAAATCCAACACCACGGATCAAAAACGTGGTGGTCAGGCTCATGGCGAAGGCATCACCGAGTTTATACAGCACAATCAACAGCAGGATCAGCCAGGCGTTGTTACGGCCAAAGAAATCGCGCAGCGGTGCGGCAACCGCTTGTTCCAGCGTTTTAGGAACCGGAATAGCATCTGTGGGTTCGGGGGCTAACAGGGTGGCGATAATACACGGCACCAGCAGGGCTGCCATCAGCCAGTACATGCCTTGCCAGCCCAGCCAGCGATCGGCCATCCACAGGGCCAGACCACCGGAAACCAGCATCCCTAATCGGTAGCCGAGTACGCTGATGGCAGCGCCGGTTCCGCGTTCTTCGGCGGGTAAAACGTCCGTCTTCCAGGCGTCAAAGACGATATCCTGCGACGCTGAGCAAAAGGCGATGACCACGGCGAGCGCCGCCATCCAGCGCAGCTGCGTGCCGGGCTCAAGAAAACCCATCGCGGCAATAGAAATGAGCAGAAAAATCTGCGTGGTGAGTAGCCAGCCGCGACGTCGACCCAAAAACGGTGGCGTGTAGCGGTCCATCACCGGGGACCAGAGAAACTTAAAAACGTAGGCCTGACCGACCAGGGAAAAGAAACCAATGGTTTTAAGATCGATGTTCTCGACCGTCATCCACGCCTGAAGCGTGCCGGAGGTCAGCGCGAGCGGTAATCCGGAGGCAAAACCCAACATCAGCAGAATCGCTGATTTTGGTTGTTGAAAAATGCGTAAGTAGTGACTGGGCATGGGCATTTATAGTTGACCCGGCGCAATGCCGGGTCAGGGGCTTAAATTAACGAGCGTTCTGCTTGATGAAATCGTGAATGCTGGTGTCCTGAGACATATCAGCGATGGTATCGGTCAGGACGCTGTTTACGGCATCAGCAATATTTTTGTTAGAGGCCTGCAATGCGCCTTCAACAGAGTAGCTTGCGCGGTAGTTTTTGGTCATTTTGCTGCCGTTAGCTGCGGTTGCAATAATGGCGATGTCTGCTTTGGTGGCGATGTTATAGCGCACGCTACCCTGAGACACGTCAGCATACAGCTGGCTAACAATGATTTGCAGGTTAACTGCACCGTTCGGGCCAATCATATAACCACGCGCAGTCATCTGTTTTTCCAGCACTTCTTGCAGCAGGAAGCGCAGATCGCGGGAAGCGGTCAGGGTAACCAGCTGGTTGTCGCGAGTCACTTTTGCCAGTGCCTGATCCTGACGCTGATCGGCCCCGTTAATGCTGACGGTCACACCCATCAGACTTGGGTCCTGCTGCGGCAGGGTGATTTTCGGGGAAACGTCGATGGTGGTCGGTGGGGTTGCACATCCAGCCAACATAAACAGCGCGACTAACGGAAAAAGGATTTTTTTAAACATGCCAGGGGTCTCAGCGAATCTAAATTGTATGGTTAGAGAAAATTCCCGCCATCATAACATCGCCTACGATGAGGGGAAGTGGGTAACGCATGTAAATTCATCGTGTTGTCCGTTTATCTACTTTAGTGAGACTATAAATGGACTTTTTGCAATAAAACGAACAGATGAACCAGTGAACTTCATTCGTTTGAATGAGAAAATCAGATAAACGCTAATTTTTTGTTGCTAAGGTGTAATGGAAACGGTAAAAGCGGCTAGTATTTAAAGGGATGGGTGACATCTCAGCGTTGTCGGAGGAAAAATTTCATGATGATTCGTGAGAAAATAGAAGAAAAATTAAGGGCAGCGTTCCAACCCGTGTTCCTCGAAGTTGTGGATGAAAGCTATCGTCACAATGTTCCGGCAGGTTCTGAAAGCCACTTTAAGGTTGTGCTGGTCAGCGATCGCTTTACAGGTGAACGTTTTCTTAATCGCCATCGGATGATTTACAGTACGTTAACGGCGGAACTCTCCACAACCGTACATGCGCTTGCCCTGCATACCTACACCATTAAGGAGTGGGAAGCGTTGCAGGACACGATATTTGCATCGCCTCCCTGTCGTGGAGCGGGAAGCATCGCGTAGAAAAACGGATTTGCAACAACCGGCGCTTTTCCAGTATGTTGCTACAGATTATGTGAAAACGGCCTGCGGGCCGTTTTGTTTTGTCTGAATTCTGGGGCAGGCGTACAGTATTCAGACAAAAATTAGCCGGGAATTGTGAAAAAAGCCGCAGCAACGCGCGATAACCGTTCTCGACTCATAAAAGTGATGCCGCTATAATGCGCGTCTTATTTTTCGGAATGTCTTCGGGATGATTCTGACGACAGGGAATGTGATTGATTATGAGAACATCCCGGTTCCGCGAAGCCAACAACCTGTGCTTGCGGAGAAGAGTTGACCGAGCACTGTGATTTTTTGAGGTAACAAGATGCAAGTTTCAGTTGAAACCACTCAAGGCCTTGGCCGCCGTGTAACGATTACTATCGCTGCTGACAGCATCGAGACCGCTGTGAAAAGCGAGCTGGTCAACGTAGCGAAGAAAGTGCGTATTGACGGCTTTCGCAAGGGAAAAGTACCGATGAATGTTGTTGCTCAGCGTTATGGCGCTTCTGTTCGCCAGGACGTTCTGGGTGACCTGATGAGCCGTCACTTCGTTGATGCAATCATCAAAGAAAAAATTAATCCGGCTGGCTCCCCGACCTACGTTCCGGGCGAATACAAGCTGGGTGAAGATTTCACCTACGCGGTAGAATTTGAAGTTTATCCGGAAGTTGAACTGACCGGTCTGGACGCAATCGAAGTTGAAAAACCGGTTGTTGAAGTCACCGACGCTGACGTTGACGTTATGCTGGATACCCTGCGCAAGCAGCAGGCTACCTGGAAAGACAAAGACGGCGCTGCTGATGCAGAAGACCGCGTCACCATCGACTTCACTGGTTCTGTAGACGGCGAAGAGTTCGAAGGCGGCAAAGCGTCTGACTTCGTACTGGCGATGGGCCAGGGTCGTATGATCCCGGGCTTTGAAGAAGGCGTTAAAGGTCACAAAGCTGGCGAAGAGTTCACTATCGAAGTAACCTTCCCGGAAGATTACCACGCTGAAAACCTGAAAGGTAAAGCGGCTAAATTCGTTATCAACCTGAAGAAAGTTGAAGAACGCGAACTGCCAGAATTGACTGAAGAATTCATCAAGCGTTTCGGCGTGGAAGATGGTTCTGTTGCCGGTCTGCGTGCTGAAGTGCGTAAAAACATGGAACGCGAGCTGAAAGGCGCCGTGCGTAACCGCGTTAAGTCTCAGGCGATCGAAGGTCTGGTAAAAGCGAACGACATCGACGTTCCTGTTGCTATGATCGACAACGAAATCGATGTTCTGCGTCGTCAGGCTGCACAGCGTTTCGGTGGCAACGAGAAACAAGCTCTGGAACTGCCGCGTGAACTGTTCGAAGAACAGGCTAAGCGTCGCGTTGTTGTTGGTCTGCTGCTGGGCGAAGTGATTCGTACCAACGAGCTGAAAGCTGATGAAGAACGCGTAAAAGGCCTGATCGAAGAGATGGCTTCTGCTTATGAAGATCCGAAAGAAGTTGTTGAATTCTACAGCAAAAACAAAGAGCTGATGGAAAACATGCGCAACGTCGCTCTGGAAGAGCAGGCTGTTGAAGCAGTTCTGGCGAAAGCGAAAGTGTCTGAAAAAGCCACTACCTTCAATGAACTGATGAACCAGCAGGCGTAATTCGTTGCTTTTTTAGCACGAAATTCGCACATAAGCCCGTCACCTTCCGGTGGCGGGTTTTTTTTTGTCACGCATTTTGCATGGGAAGAGTGCGAAAACACCGTTTCAGTGTTAGCGTTACAACAAAAGATTGTTATGCTTGAATTATGGCGATGTCGTACCCATTACAGAGGGACTAGCTGATAATCCGTCCATAAGGTTACAATCAGCACAGCAGGTTTTTTCAAATTTTATCCAGGAGACGGAAATGTCATACAGCGGCGAACGAGATAACTTTGCACCCCATATGGCGCTGGTGCCGATGGTCATTGAACAGACCTCACGTGGCGAGCGCTCTTTTGATATCTATTCTCGTCTACTTAAGGAACGCGTCATTTTTCTGACAGGCCAGGTCGAAGACCATATGGCTAACCTGATCGTGGCGCAGATGCTGTTCCTGGAAGCGGAAAACCCGGAAAAAGATATCTACCTGTACATCAACTCCCCGGGTGGGGTGATTACCGCAGGGATGTCTATCTATGACACCATGCAGTTTATTAAGCCGGACGTCAGCACCATTTGTATGGGTCAGGCGTGCTCAATGGGCGCGTTCTTATTGACTGCAGGGGCAAAAGATAAACGTTTCTGCCTGCCTAATTCTCGCGTCATGATCCACCAGCCTCTGGGCGGTTACCAGGGCCAGGCAACGGATATTGAAATTCATGCCCGTGAAATTCTTAAAGTGAAAGGGCGCATGAATGAACTCATGGCGCATCATACGGGTCAATCGCTTGAGCAGATTGAACGTGATACCGAGCGCGATCGCTTCCTCTCTGCTTCTGAAGCAGTAGAGTATGGTCTGGTCGACTCGATTTTGACCCATCGTAATTGATGCCGAGGGCGCAAGTGTGCCGCTATACACTTCATCCTTCACGCTACCTATTTGTTGGCTGCCAGCGCTCCCCCCAGTTACTTACTTATGTAAGCGCCTGGGGAGTCACTTAGTCGCCGCCTCGATGTAGCTCGAATGATTTTGTGTATATACTAATGAAGGGCGGCACAACGCTGACAAGCGGCTTGCGCCTGAGAATGGCATTTGCGTCGTCGTGTGCGGCACAAAGAACAAAGAAGAGGTTTTGACCCATGACAGATAAACGCAAAGATGGCTCGGGCAAATTGTTGTACTGCTCTTTTTGCGGCAAAAGCCAGCATGAAGTGCGCAAGCTGATTGCCGGACCATCCGTGTATATCTGCGACGAATGTGTTGATTTATGTAACGACATCATTCGCGAAGAGATTAAGGAAGTAGCACCGCACCGTGAACGCAGTGCGCTGCCGACGCCACATGAAATTCGCAACCACCTGGACGATTACGTTATCGGTCAGGAGCAGGCGAAGAAAGTGCTGGCGGTCGCGGTATACAACCATTACAAACGTCTGCGCAACGGCGACACCAGCAATGGCGTTGAGTTGGGCAAAAGTAACATCCTGCTGATTGGCCCGACGGGTTCCGGTAAAACGCTGCTGGCTGAAACGCTGGCGCGCCTGCTGGACGTTCCGTTCACCATGGCCGACGCCACCACCCTGACCGAAGCGGGTTATGTGGGTGAGGACGTTGAAAATATCATTCAGAAATTGTTGCAGAAGTGCGATTACGACGTGCAAAAAGCGCAGCGCGGTATTGTCTATATTGATGAGATCGACAAGATCTCACGTAAATCAGACAACCCGTCGATTACGCGTGATGTTTCCGGCGAAGGCGTACAGCAAGCGCTGTTGAAACTGATCGAAGGTACGGTTGCCGCTGTTCCGCCGCAGGGTGGACGCAAGCATCCGCAGCAGGAGTTCTTACAGGTTGATACCTCTAAGATCCTGTTTATCTGTGGTGGCGCATTTGCCGGTCTGGATAAGGTGATTGCTAACCGTGTTGAAACCGGCTCCGGCATTGGTTTTGGCGCGACGGTAAAAGCCCAGTCTGATAAAGCCAGCGAAGGCGAACTGCTGTCGCAGGTTGAGCCGGAAGATCTGATCAAATTTGGTCTGATCCCTGAGTTCATCGGTCGTCTGCCAGTAGTGGCAACGCTGACCGAGCTGAGCGAAGACGCACTGATCCAGATCCTGAAAGAACCGAAAAATGCCCTGACCAAGCAGTATCAGGCGCTGTTCAATCTTGAAGGTGTGGATCTGGAATTCCGTGATGAAGCGCTGGATGCTATCGCCAAGAAAGCGATGGCACGTAAAACCGGTGCGCGTGGTCTGCGTTCTATCGTAGAAGCCGCACTGCTCGACACCATGTACGATCTGCCTTCCATGGAAGACGTCGAAAAAGTGGTCATCGACGAGTCCGTTATCGGTGGTCAGAGCAAGCCATTACTGATTTACGGTAAGCCGGAAGCGCAGCAGGCGTCTGGCGAATAATTAACCATTTCATACAATCGGTTAATCAAAAAGGGGGGATTTTATCTCCCCTTTTATTTTTCCGTAAACATGGCGTTGAATGTGTGGGAAACATCCCCATATACTGACATACATGTTAACGGTGGTAAGAAGCACAGCTTTACCATCTGATTACCTGGCGGACACTAAACTAAGAGAGAGCTCTATGAATCCTGAGCGTTCTGAACGCATTGAAATCCCCGTATTGCCGTTGCGCGATGTGGTGGTTTATCCGCACATGGTCATACCCTTATTTGTAGGGCGGGAAAAATCTATCCGTTGTCTGGAAGCGGCCATGGACCATGATAAAAAAATCATGCTGGTCGCACAGAAAGAAGCGTCAACGGATGAGCCGGGTGTAAACGATCTTTTCACCGTCGGGACCGTGGCCTCTATTTTGCAGATGCTGAAACTGCCTGACGGCACCGTAAAAGTGCTGGTCGAGGGGTTACAGCGCGCGCGTATTTCTGCGCTGTCTGATAACGGCGAGCATTTCTCTGCGAAAGCAGAGTACCTTGATTCGCCGGCCATTGATGAGCGCGAACAGGAAGTGCTGGTGCGTACCGCAATCAGCCAGTTCGAAGGCTATATCAAGCTGAACAAGAAAATCCCACCAGAAGTGCTGACGTCGCTTAATAGCATTGACGATCCTGCACGTCTGGCGGACACCATCGCAGCGCATATGCCGCTGAAGCTGGCGGACAAACAGTCCGTGCTGGAGATGTCCGACGTTAACGAACGTCTGGAATATCTGATGGCGATGATGGAGTCTGAAATCGATCTGCTGCAGGTTGAGAAGCGTATTCGCAACCGCGTGAAAAAGCAGATGGAAAAATCCCAGCGTGAGTACTATCTGAACGAGCAGATGAAAGCTATTCAGAAAGAGCTCGGCGAGATGGACGATGCGCCGGATGAAAACGAAGCGCTGAAGCGTAAAATCGACGCGGCGAAAATGCCGAAAGAGGCAAAAGAGAAAGCGGAAGCAGAACTGCAGAAGCTGAAAATGATGTCTCCGATGTCGGCTGAAGCCACCGTGGTACGCGGCTACATCGACTGGATGGTACAGGTGCCGTGGAACGCGCGTAGCAAGGTCAAAAAAGATCTGCGTCAGGCGCAGGAAATCCTTGATACCGACCATTATGGTCTGGAGCGCGTGAAAGATCGCATTCTTGAGTATCTTGCGGTTCAAAGCCGTGTTAACAAAATTAAGGGGCCGATCCTGTGTCTGGTTGGGCCGCCAGGGGTGGGTAAAACCTCTCTGGGACAGTCCATCGCCAAAGCCACCGGACGTAAATACATCCGTATGGCGCTGGGCGGCGTACGTGACGAAGCGGAAATCCGTGGTCACCGCCGGACCTATATCGGTTCAATGCCGGGCAAATTGATCCAAAAAATGGCTAAAGTGGGCGTTAAAAACCCGCTGTTCCTGCTCGATGAGATCGACAAAATGTCTTCCGACATGCGCGGCGATCCGGCTTCAGCACTGCTCGAAGTGCTGGATCCAGAACAGAACGTGGCGTTCAGCGATCACTACCTGGAAGTGGACTACGATCTCAGCGACGTGATGTTTGTTGCGACGTCTAACTCCATGAACATTCCGGCACCGTTGCTGGATCGTATGGAAGTGATCCGTCTGTCTGGTTATACCGAAGATGAAAAGCTGAACATTGCTAAACGCCACCTGCTGCCGAAGCAGATTGAGCGTAATGCGCTGAAAAAAGGCGAGTTGACGGTCGACGATAGCGCCATTGTGGGCATTATTCGTTACTACACCCGTGAAGCGGGCGTGCGTAGCCTGGAGCGTGAAATCTCCAAACTGTGCCGCAAAGCGGTTAAACAGCTGTTGCTTGATAAGTCGCTGAAACATATTGAGATCAACGGCGATAACCTGCATGACTACCTGGGTGTACAGCGCTTTGACTATGGCCGTGCGGACAACGAAAACCGCGTGGGTCAGGTGACCGGTCTGGCGTGGACGGAAGTTGGCGGCGATCTGCTGACCATCGAAACCGCCTGCGTACCGGGTAAAGGTAAGCTGACCTACACCGGCTCTCTGGGCGAAGTCATGCAGGAGTCCATTCAGGCTGCACTGACCGTGGTGCGTGCGCGTGCGGAAAAACTGGGTATTAATCCGGATTTTTACGAAAAACGCGACATCCACGTTCACGTACCGGAAGGGGCGACGCCAAAAGACGGCCCGAGCGCGGGTATTGCCATGTGCACCGCGCTGGTCTCTTGTCTGACCGGGAATCCGGTTCGTGCGGATGTCGCCATGACCGGCGAAATTACCCTGCGTGGTCAGGTTCTGCCGATCGGTGGTTTGAAAGAAAAACTGTTGGCAGCACACCGTGGCGGTATCAAAACGGTCTTAATTCCTGATGAAAACAAACGTGACCTGGAAGAGATTCCGGACAACGTTATCGCCGATCTGGACATCCATCCGGTGAAACGCATTGAGGAAGTTCTTACTCTTGCGCTGCAAAACGAACCGTCTGGAATGCAGGTTGTGACGGCAAAATAGTGACCTCGCGCAAAGAGCACTAATAAAAATAGGGCTGGCAGGCCATTTCGGACTTGCCAGCCTTTTTTTGTATAGCTAATTTAGATGACGGATTAGGCTTGCCATCATTAACGGGTGTTGTAAGGGCATGGCAGGCCTGATATAACTGCTGCGCGTTCGCACTTTGAAGGATTCCGGTGCGATATAAATTATAAAGAGGAAGAGAAGAGTGAATAAATCTCAACTGATCGACAAAATTGCTGCAGGGGCTGATATCTCTAAAGCTGCGGCTGGACGTGCGTTAGATGCAATTATTGCTTCTGTTACCGAATCCCTGAAAGAAGGTGATGACGTAGCGCTGGTAGGTTTTGGTACTTTTGCCGTTAAAGAGCGTGCTGCCCGTACTGGTCGCAACCCGCAAACTGGTAAAGAGATCACCATTGCTGCGGCTAAAGTACCGGGTTTCCGTGCAGGTAAAGCACTGAAAGACGCGGTAAACTAAGTGATTCCCCCTATGGGGATGTGACTAAGTACAAGGGCGCATCAACAGATGTGCCTTTTTTATTTGTGATTCCGGGACTTTCTACGTGTTGTGGGCTGACAATTGCCCCTGTTTCTTGTCACAATAGACCTTTCCGCGCAGCGTTCAGGAAACGCTATGCTGCGTGAGGTATACAGTCACCTACAGCGGAGTGTGGTTACACCATGATGGACAGCTTACGCACGGCTGCTAACAGTCTCGTGCTCAAGATTATTTTCGGTATCATTATCGTGTCGTTCATTTTGACCGGCGTGAGTGGTTACCTGATTGGCGGAAGCAACAACTACGCCGCAAAAGTGAATGGCCAGGAAATTAGCCGTGGGCAGTTTGAGAATGCGTTTAACAGTGAACGTAATCGCATGCAGCAACAGCTGGGCGATCAGTTCTCTGAGCTGGCGGCGAATGAAGGCTACATGAAAACGTTGCGCCAGCAGGTGCTGAATCGTCTGGTCGACGAAGCGCTGCTGGACCAATACTCTCGCGATCTGAAACTCAGTATCAGCGATGAGCAGGTTAAACAGGCTATCTTCTCAACGCCTGCTTTCCAGGTTGACGGTAAATTTGATAACAACCGCTATAACGCGATTGTTAATCAGATGGGGATGACTGCGGACCAGTATGCTCAGGCACTGCGTAACCAGCTCACTACCCAGCAATTGATCAACGGCGTTGCCGGGACTGACTTCATGCTGAAAGGCGAAACGGACGAGCTGGCTGCGCTGGTCGCACAGCAGCGTGTTGTGCGTGAAGCGACAATCGACGTTAACGCCCTTGCGGCGAAACAGACGGTGACCGAGCAGGAAGTTGCCAGCTACTACGAGCAAAATAAAAACCACTTTATGATGCCGGAGCAGTTCCGCGTGAGCTACATCAAGCTGGATGCTGCAGCCATGCAGGAAACGGCCAGCGATGCGGATATTCAGTCTTATTATGACCAGCATCAGGATCAGTTCACTCAACCGCAGCGTAACCGCTACAGCATCATCCAGACCAAAACGGAAGATGAAGCCAAAGCGGTACTGGATGCGCTAAACAAAGGCGGTGATTTTGCAGCTCTGGCGAAGGAAAAATCCGCCGACATTATCTCTGCTCGTAACGGCGGTGATATGGGATGGCTGGAAGAATCCACCACGCCAGAAGAGCTGAAGAATGCGGGCCTGAAAGAAAAAGGCCAGCTGTCAGGCGTAATCAAGTCTTCTGTGGGTTTCCTCGTGGCACGTCTGGATGATGTCCAGCCAGCACAGGTTAAACCGCTGAGCGAAGCGCGTGATGATATCGCGGCGAAAGTGAAGCAGGAAAAAGCGCTGGACGCATATTATGCGCTGCAGCAGAAAGTCAGCGATGCGGCAAGCAACGACAATGAATCCCTCGCAGGTGCGGAGCAGGCTGCGGGTATGAAAGCAGTTGAAACGGGCTGGTTTAGCCGTGACAACCTGCCGGAAGAGCTGAATTTCAAACCTGTTTCAGACATCATTTTCAATGGCGGTCTGGTTGGTGAGAACGGTACGCCTGGTAGTAACTCTGACATCATCACCGTGGATGGCGATCGCGCGTTTGTGCTGCGTATTGCAGAGCACAAAGCCGAAGCCGTTAAGCCTCTGGCTGAAGTGAAAGAGCAGGTTACTGCACTCGTTAAGCACAATAAAGCTGAGCAGCAGGCGAAGCTTGATGCCGACAAACTGCTGGCGGAGCTGAAAGCCGGTAAAGGCACTGATGCAATGAAAGCAGCGGGTCTGAGCTTTGGTGAAGCGAAAACCCTGAGCCGTACCGGTCAGGATCCGCTGAGCCAGGCGGCGTTTGGCCTGAGCCTGCCAGCGAAGGACAAGCCGAGCTACGGCGTGGCAAACGACATGCAGGGCAACGTTGTTCTGCTGGCGCTGGACGAGGTGAAAGCCGGTTCGATGCCTGAAGCGCAGAAGAAAGCAATGGTTCAGGGTATTACCCAGAACAATGCACAGATTGTCTTCGAAGCGCTGATGAGCAACCTGCGTAAAGCGGCAAAAATTAAAATCGGTGATGCGCTGGAACAGCAGCAATAATCGAGACGCTTCGCAAATAATTGCAAAAAGTTGTATACACCAAAGGCCGCTTTCGCGGCCTTTTCCATTTCTGAACTTTGCCATTTGTCTGCCGTTATACACCCCGTTATCGTGATTCCACTGTTAACAAACAAGGAGAAAACAGTATGAAACATGGAATCAAAGCACTGCTTATCACCCTTTCTTTAACCTGTGCAGGCATGAGCCAAAGCGCACTGGCTGCGGAGCCGGTCGGCAAAAACCAGGTGGCCCAGACTAAGGCAGACAGCTCTGGCGCAGCGCAAAGCAAAGCGACGGCACCAACGAAAGCGAGCGACGATGAAGGCACCAGGGTAAGCATCAATACCGCTTCAGCGGAGGATTTAGCGCGAGTTATGAACGGTGTCGGACTGAAGAAGGCGCAGGCGATAGTCAGCTATCGGGAGGAGTACGGGCCATTTAAAACCGTTGATGACTTAAAGCAGGTACCGGGAATGGGCAGTTCGCTGGTAGAGCGTAATTTGGCAGTTTTAACACTTTAATAACTTGCAGAGTGCTGAAAGTTTGCCAAAATGTAGAGGTCATACCAGTTATGACCTTTCTACCCTGAAGTATATTCCTATAAAAACAAACTAAGGTTCCTGTGCTATGCAAACACAAATCAAAGTCCGTGGTTTTCATCTTGATGTCTATCAGCATGTTAACAATGCCCGCTATCTTGAGTTTCTGGAAGAAGCCCGTTGGGATGGCCTGGAAAACAGTGACAGTTTTCAATGGATGACCGCGCACAACATCGCCTTTGTGGTTGTTAACATTAATATCAACTACCGCCGTCCTGCTGTGCTGAGTGATTTGCTGACCATAACCAGCCAGGTACAACAGCTAAATGGCAAAAGCGGCGTATTAAACCAGACCATCACACTGGAGCCGGAAGGGCAGGTCGTTGCTGATGCGTTGATTACTTTCGTCTGTATTGATTTGAAAACGCAAAAAGCACTGCCGTTGGAAGGGGAGTTACGGGAAAAACTGGAGCAGATGGTGAAGTAAGCGAAGATTGCCTGATAGCGCTTCGCATATCAGGGCTACGGGCATGTTTTTTGTCGGCCGGATAAGGTGCAAGCACTGTCATCCGGCACAACGCATCAAACTACTTTAACCCGGTTTTCTGCTTCATGGCTGCCATGACCGCCGGTTTATCCGCCAGATAATGGTTCAGGCCGTTGGCGCGCAGGTTACAGGCGGCACACTGACCACAACCGTCGCCCTTGATACCGTTATAGCAGGTCAGCGTCTCTTCACGAACCAGGTCCAGCTTGCCCCAGTAGTCGGCTAGCGCCCAGGTTTCGGCTTTATCAATCCACATCAGCGGGGTTTCAAAGCGGATATCTTTTGCCATACCCAGATTAACGGCATGATTCAGTGCTTTGACAAACTCATCGCGACAGTCCGGATAACCGGAGAAATCAGTTTCGCAAACGCCAGTAATGACAGCTTCAGCTTTTACCTGATACGCGTAAATCGCGGCCAGTGTTAAGAACAGAATATTACGCCCGGGTACAAAGGTGTTGGGAATACCATTAGCGTCTGGTTCGTAATCCGGTACCGGAATGTTATCGCGAGTCAGGCTGCTGACCGCCAGTTCGCTAAGCAGTGTGACATCGAGAACCTTGTGCGCACGCGCGCCCAGTTTTAAGGCCAGGTCACGTGCGACATCAATCTCAGCGCGATGGCGTTGACCATAATCAAAGGTCACGCAGTGGACTTCATCATACTGATGCAGCGCTTGCGCCAGACAGGTGGTGGAGTCCTGACCTCCACTAAATACGACAACGGCACGTTTCATGGCTTTTCCTGACAAATAACGAAAACCCTATGGTAGCGCCTGGGCGTGGCGTCGACCAGCTTCTTCACGACGAAGGTGGTGGCAACCAGGCTTCGGCGAACTCAAACCAGCCTCTGGGATTAAGTCGCACGCCGTTAACGCCCGGTGGGGCGCTAATGCGGTAATGATAATTAAACAGCGGCGTCAGCGTCGCGTCATTCATCAGGCTGGCGAAAACTTGCTGTAACGCCGAGTGACGATGGTCCTCATCTGCCTGAATTTGTAGTGCATCCAGCGTGGCCTGCAGATGAGAGAATGCCGGGGCATCCAGAACGTGCGGCCAGAGCTGATCGCAGCGCAACCACTGTTCAAGCGTATATTCTGGCGCCTCGCCAATCAGCCTGTCACCCATCATCAGATCGGCCTGGGCCAGAGGATGATCACCGTCCCAGTTCTTGGCATTATGAAAAATCAGCGTTAACTCGCAGCCGAGCTTCGCCAGCGTCTGACGAAGCTGTTCAGCCATGACGTGCAGTTCTACTGGCAGGTGGTAGGCCAGCGTCAGTTTTTCCGGCAGAGTCACTTCATCCAGGTCATCCCATCGCGGAATGCTCCACCCTGGTAGCAGCGCATTGCTCGGAGTAATTAGATTTTCTTCTACCTCAAGCGTCTGCAGCAGGGAAGAGCGATGGATGATATTGACCAACCGACGAGCCTGTAGCGCGTTCAGCCGTGCGCTCTTCCTCAGCGTGAGATAGCAAAAACCGAGGCTGATCCCGCTACTGACCTGGCTTAGCATGGGCAGTTCTTCGGGTTTACCAATCGCAATTTGCACCGGATGGCGGCAACTGGTACCCAGATCCCGGTCGAAAAGCTGCGGTGTTATCCAGAATTCAATGGCTTTCAGCAGCGGGTGGCTAAGGTGATAGTGGTCGTGGCTCTCAATGCGTACCAGGTCAGGTGTAAACAGCGTTAGTCGAAACGGACCGGTGCCGATGAGCGGCTGTTCCGGGTGTGCCAGATGACTGCTGTAACTTGCCAGGCGATGTGCCAGCCAGAAATCGGGTCGATGCAAAATAAAAGTCAGGCACTGAGGATGTGTCACTTCAATACACTTCACGCTGATAAACAACTTATTGAGTGCGGGCAGGTCCAGCAGCAGTTGCAGGCGTTGATGTAGCTGCGCGGTGCTGAGCGCGTCACCATTATGCCAGTGCAGCGTGGAGCGAATATAGAAATCCCAGCGTAGACCGTCGGCGGAAATATCCCAGTGGTGAGCCAAATCGCCGCAGGGGCGTTGAGTCGTACTGTCAAAGCGGGTCAGCCCAGAGAAGATCTGCCCGGCCAGATGCTGCTCGGCGCGACCAGGGAGAAAGCCGGGTCGAAGGGGATCAAGTGGGCGGTAATAGGGAATACGCAGGGTGGGCGTATCGTTTTGCCACTGGCCGCCCATAAATGGCTGTAGCAGCGTTCTTAACTCTCCGGGTGCCAACTGCGCCAGTTCCAGCACGCTAAGCTGTTCTCCCTTTTGCAGTGCTTGCTCCATCATCGTGTTGCGTAACGAATCGGGCGTCACCAAAAAGCGTAGCTGTCCCCGTTTTCCACGCCCTGAACGGGCTTCCCATTCCAGCCAGCCTGCCTCCTGAGCCTGGCGCAGGAGCGTTCGCACATGGCGCTCGCTGCAGAAACAGCGTTCAGCCAGTTCGCCGACGGTGACCGACTGCGGTTCTCCGTTCGAGGGCTGCCAGAGGCGTTGGTACTGATTCAGGCGATTCAACAATCTCATATACACTTCATCCTTCAAGCTGCCTCTTTGTTGGCTGCGTTTATTCACCCCAGTCACATACTGAAGTGTATGCTCCTGGGTGTTCATTCACTTGCCGCCTCGATGCAACTTGAATGATTATGTGTAATAAACCCGGAACAATTTGTTTTATCTATTCACTATTACTTCCGTATATCTCAGGTGATACTGAATCACAAGTTAACCGCGTCACAGTGTGGAGAAAGAAATGGCTCGTCTGGCTGCATTTGATATGGATGGCACTCTGTTGATGCCGAATCACCATTTAGGTGATGAAACGCTCTCGACGCTGACGCGCCTGCGTGAACGCGACATCACGCTGACATTTGCTACCGGTCGTCATGTGCTGGAAATGCGCCATATATTAGGGGCCATCTCGCTGGACGCATTTTTAATAACGGGTAACGGGACGCGCATTCACTCGCTGGAGGGCGATGTACTGCATCGTCAGGATTTGGCTCCCGAGGTTGCAGATATCGTCTTGCATCAGGCGTGGGATACCCAGGCCAGCATGCATGTTTTTAATGACAACGGTTGGTTCACCGGCCAGGAGATCCCGTCGATCCTCAAGGCACATGTCTACAGCGGGTTTCGTTATCAGATAGTGGATGTGAAACGTATCCCTGCGCATCAGGTGACGAAGATCTGCTTCTGCGGCGATCATGAAGATCTGATCCGTTTGCGTATTCAATTGAACGAGGCGCTGGGCGAGCAGGCAAATCTCTGTTTTTCCGCCGTGGACTGCCTCGAAGTACTGCCGTTGGGTTGCAACAAAGGTTCCGCATTGGCGGTATTGAGCGATCACTTAGGTTATTCAATGGCCGAGTGCATGGCGTTTGGTGACGCTATGAACGATCGCGAGATGCTGGGCAGCGTTGGACGCGGTCTGATTATGGGTAATGCCATGCCGCAACTGATTGCCGCGCTGCCTCATTTATCGGTAATTGGGCACTGCCGCAATCAGGCCGTCTCTCACTTTTTGACGCATTGGCTGGACAATCCGCATCTACCTTATTCCCCCGAATGAGAGATCCCTTCCAGCAAGCCAGACCTTTGGGTCTGGCTTTTTTTTACCCGCTTAACGGACATTCAGGAGTTTGGCGAGTTCTGCATTCCACGGTGTTAAATCACCGATCTGTGCGCTAACCCATTGCGGGTTGTAGTAGGTGTCCAGGTAACGTTCTCCGCTGTCACACAGCAGCGTCACCAGCGAGCCTGTTTCTCCGGCATCGCGCATGCGGGCGGCAAGCTGCAGCGTACCCCACATATTGGTTCCGGTTGAGGCGCCGACTTTGCGGCCCAACTGCGTTTCCAGCCAGTGCGCGGTGGCGACGCTGGCGGCATCCGACACGCGCAGCATTTCATCAACCACGTCAGGAATGAAAGATGGCTCGACGCGCGGACGACCGATACCTTCGATTTTACTGCCTACCGGGCTGCGTAATGTTGCGTCTCGCTCCTGCCAGTAAGGCAGAAAAACGGAGTTTTCCGGATCAACGACCATCAGTTGCGTGTCATAACCCTGGCAGCGAATGTAGCGCCCGATCGTTGCTGACGTGCCACCGGTTCCGGCGCTCATCACAATATGGCGGGGAACGGGATTTGGCTCGCATGACATCTGGCGGAAAATACTGTCGGCAATATTGTTGTTGCCCCGCCAGTCAGTGGCGCGCTCGGCATAAGTGAACTGGTCCATGTAATGCCCGTTGAGCTCACATGCCAGCTGTTCTGAAGCGGCATAAATTTCGCAGGCGCTTTCCACGAAATGGCAGCGACCGCCGTAAAACTCAATCTGCTCAACTTTGCGTTTTGCCGTGCAGGACGGCATGACGGCGATAAATGGCAGCCCCAGCAGTCGGGCGAAATAGGCTTCAGAAACCGCCGTGGAGCCGGAAGACGACTCAATAATGGTGGTGCCTTCTTTGATCCAGCCATTGCACAGCCCGTACAGGAACAGTGAACGCGCCAGTCGATGCTTCAGGCTGCCGGTCGGATGTGTACTTTCATCTTTCAGGTACAGTTGAATACCCGGGAACGCCGGAAGTGACAGGCGGATAAGATGGGTGTCTGCGGAGCGTTGATAATCCGCATTGATTTCATTGATGGCGTTTTTAACCCAGGTGCTATTCATCATTAATATCCATTTGTCATTTTGTGCCCAGATTAGCGAAAAGCACGGAAAAAATTGTTGCCATTTAGCCTTTAAAATAGAATGTAGGGAGAAAATTCTTCTCTGTGGAGTGGATATGTTAGACAAAATTGACCGCAAGCTGCTCAGCTTGCTGCAACAGGATTGCACCCTTTCTTTGCAGGCTCTCGCGGATGCCGTTAATCTGACAACCACTCCCTGCTGGAAACGACTCAAGCGGCTTGAGGATGATGGCATTCTGCTTGGCAAAGTCGCGCTGCTGGATCCCGAAAAGTTGGGGCTGGGTTTAACCGCCTTTGTACTGATCAAAACGCAGCATCACAGCAGCGAATGGTACTGTCGCTTTGTTACCGAAGTGACCGGGATGCCGGAGGTACTGGGATTCTGGCGCATGGCCGGGGAGTATGACTATCTGATGCGGGTTCAGGTCGCCGATATGAAACGCTACGATGACTTCTACAAGCGGCTGGTGAACAGCGTGCCGGGGCTGTCGGACGTCACCTCAAGCTTTGCGATGGAACAGATTAAATACACAACTGCTCTACCTATTGAATAATTCTCCCGGCGCTCATTGCCGGAAACCATGTCAGGATATAACGCGTGCGATTATTTGCTCAATTAAGCTGGTATTTTCGCCGGGAGTGGCGTCGCTACCTCGGGGCAGTGGCCTTGCTTATCATCATCGCTATCCTTCAGCTTATCCCGCCTAAAGTGGTCGGCATTATTGTGGATGGCGTGACGGCTCAGCGCTTCACCACCGAACGGCTGTTGATGTGGGTCGGCACGATTGCCCTGATTGCGGTAGTGGTCTATTTGCTGCGCTACGTCTGGCGCGTGCTGTTGTTTGGCGCATCCTACCAACTGGCGGTTGAGCTGCGTGAAGATTATTACCGCCAACTGAGTCGTCAACATCCAGAGTTTTATCTGCGCCATCGCACGGGCGATCTGATGGCGCGCGCCACCAACGATGTTGACCGGGTGGTGTTTGCCGCCGGGGAAGGCGTGCTGACGCTGGTGGACTCGCTGGTGATGGGCTGTGCCGTGCTGATCGTGATGTCTACGCAAATCAGCTGGCAACTGACGCTGTTTGCCCTGCTACCGATGCCGGTGATGGCGTTGATGATAAAACGTTACGGCGATCGGCTTCATAATCGCTTTAAGCTGGCGCAGGCGGCGTTCTCCAGCCTTAACGATCGTACCCAGGAGAGCCTGACCAGCATTCGCATGATTAAAGCTTTTGGCCTGGAGGACCGGCAGTCGGCGTTATTTGCTGCAGATGCCAAAGATACCGGCAAGAAAAATATGCGCGTCGCGCGCATTGATGCCCGTTTTGACCCCACCATTTATATCGCCATTGGCATGGCGAACCTGCTGGCGATTGGCGGCGGCAGTTGGATGGTGGTTCACGGTTCGCTGACGCTCGGTCAGTTGACCAGCTTTATGATGTATCTCGGGCTGATGATTTGGCCGATGCTGGCGCTGGCGTGGATGTTTAATATCGTTGAGCGTGGCAGTGCCGCTTACAGTCGTATCCGCGCCATGCTCGCTGAAGCCCCTGTGGTCAATGATGGCACGGAACCGGTGCCGGAAGGTCGTGGGGAACTGGCGGTCGCGATTCGCCAGTTCAGTTACCCGCTGATGACGCACCCTACGCTTGAAAACGTCAACTTTCAGCTTAAGCCTGGGCAGATGCTGGGCATTTGCGGGCCGACTGGCGCGGGTAAAAGCACCATTCTGTCGCTGATCCAGCGTCACTTTGATATCACCCAGGGCGACGTGCGCCTTCATAACATTCCGCTGACGCGTTTGCAGCTTGATAGCTGGCGCAGCCGGCTGGCGGTTGTTAGCCAGACGCCGTTCCTGTTTTCAGACACGGTTGCCAACAATATTGCGCTTGGACGTCCGCAGGCCACGCAGGCGGAAATTGAACATGTGGCGCGGCTCGCCAGCGTGCATGAGGATATTTTACGCCTTCCGCAAGGCTATGACACCGAAGTGGGTGAGCGTGGCGTGATGCTCTCGGGTGGGCAAAAACAACGAATTTCTATTGCTCGCGCGCTGCTGCTTAATGCGGAGATTCTGATTCTGGACGATGCGTTGTCGGCGGTCGATGGTCGTACTGAGCACCAGATTTTGCACAACCTGCGTCAGTGGGGCGAGGGAAGAACGGTTATTATCAGCGCCCACCGCTTGTCGGCGCTGACGGAAGCCAGCGAAATTATCGTCATGCAGCACGGGCATATTGCTCAGCGTGGCGAGCATGACGCGCTGGTTCAGCAACCCGGCTGGTATCGCGATATGTATCGCTATCAGCAACTGGAAGCGGCGCTGTCTGATGCCCCGGAGCCAAATAAGGAGGCGGCGAATGCGTAGTTTTGGTCAATTATGGCCGACCCTGAAAAGGCTGTTGCGGTATGGCTCACCGTGGCGAAAACCACTGGCTATTGCGGTGGTGATGCTGTGGGTGGCGGCGGCGGCAGAAGTCAGTGGCCCGCTGCTGATCAGCTATTTTATCGATAACATGGTGGCGAAAAACAATCTGCCGCTGGCGATGGTGGCCGGTCTGGTCGCGGCTTATATCGGTTTGCAACTGCTGGCGGCAGGCTTGCACTACGCGCAGTCGCTGTTGTTTAACCAGGCTGCTGTCGGCGTGGTGCAACAACTGCGTACGGATGTCATGGATGCCGCGCTGCGCCAGCCGCTGAGCGAATTTGACACCCAGCCCGTCGGGCAGCTTATCTCTCGAGTAACTAACGATACCGAAGTAATTCGCGACCTGTATGTAACGGTCGTGGCGACGGTGTTGCGCAGTGCGGCATTAATTGGTGCCATGCTGGTGGCGATGTTTAGCCTGGAATGGCGTATGGCGCTGGTGGCAATGGCCATATTCCCGGCGGTGATGGTGGTGATGATAATTTATCAGCGCTACAGCACGCCGATTGTGCGCCGCGTTCGCGCCTATCTGGCCGATATCAACGATGGTTTCAACGAAGTCATTAACGGTATGAGCGTAATCCAACAGTTTCGCCAGCAGGCGCGCTTTGGGGAACGCATGGGCGAGGCCAGCCGTTCGCACTATATGGCACGCATGCAGACCCTGCGACTGGATGGTTTTTTACTGCGTCCGCTGCTGAGCCTGTTTTCCGCCCTGATCCTCTGCGGGTTGCTGATGCTGTTCAGCGTGACTTCTGGAACCTCCATCGAGGTTGGCGTGCTGTATGCGTTTATCAGCTACCTCGGGCGTCTGAACGAGCCGCTGATTGAGCTGACGACTCAACAATCCATGTTGCAGCAGGCAGTTGTCGCCGGTGAACGTGTTTTCGAACTGATGGATGGGCCGCGTCAGCATTACGGTGACGATGACCAACCGTTGAAGAGTGGCAACATCGACGTTGATAACGTTTCATTTGCTTATCGTGATGACAATCTGGTGCTGCAAAATATCAGTCTGTCCGTGCCTTCGCGCAGTTTTGTGGCGTTGGTCGGGCATACCGGCAGCGGCAAGAGTACGCTCGCCAGCCTGATGATGGGCTACTATCCGCTGACGCAAGGGGAGATCCGTCTTGACGGGCGACCGCTCTCCTCACTGAGCCATGGCGTCTTGCGTCAGGGCGTGGCGATGGTGCAGCAGGACCCGGTGGTGATGGCGGATACCTTCCTGGCAAACGTCACGCTGGGTCGCGATATTTCTGAGGAACGGGTGTGGCAGGCGCTGGAGACCGTACAACTGGCTGAGCTGGCGCGCGGCCTGAGTGACGGGATTCATACCCGACTCGGCGAACAGGGCAATAATTTATCTGTGGGGCAGAAGCAGCTACTGGCGCTGGCGCGGGTTCTGGTCGAAACGCCGCAGGTGCTGATTCTGGATGAAGCCACCGCCAGTATCGACTCTGGCACGGAGCAGGCCATTCAGCAGGCGTTGGCGGCAGTGCGCGAACACACCACGCTGGTGGTGATTGCTCATCGACTCTCCACGATTGTGGAAGCCGATACCATTCTGGTGCTGCATCGTGGGCAGGCGGTTGAGCGCGGTACGCACCAGCAATTACTGGCGGCGCAAGGGCGCTACTGGCAAATGTATCAACTGCAACTGGCAGGCGAAGAGCTGGCGGCCAGCGCACTTGAGGATTCTGTTATCGCTTGATGGCGCTGCTCTGACACGACAATCAACAATCTGGTGCAAAAATGTAACGCACTATGCACCGTCATAGTGCGTTTTTTCTTTTTCTCTCCCGGCAGTACCCTGCAAGCCTGAATCATTCCGCATTTTTCATTCCTGGCACACCCCTTGCAATATTCCTCCTGTGTATCTGTAGCCACTACTGAATTCTGACTGGAGGGGATCTATGAAGCTGGTTACCGTGGTAATCAAACCGTTCAAACTGGAAGACGTCCGCGAAGCACTGTCGTCTATTGGTATTCAGGGGCTGACCGTCACCGAAGTGAAGGGCTTTGGACGACAGAAAGGCCATGCCGAGCTGTACCGGGGGGCCGAATATAGCGTCAATTTCTTACCGAAGGTGAAGATTGATGTGGCGATTGCCGACGATCAGCTTGATGAAGTGATCGATGTCATCAGCAAGTCGGCCTACACCGGAAAAATTGGCGACGGCAAAATTTTCGTCGCCGAGCTGCAACGTGTGATTCGCATTCGTACCGGTGAAGCCGACGAAGCCGCACTGTAATTTCTGGCACACAGTGATAGGAAACCAAAAAATGAAGATAGCAACGATGAAAACGGGTATCGCTTCACTGGCGCTGCTGCCGGGACTGGCGATGGCAGCGCCGGCCGTCGCGGACAAAGCCGATAACGCCTTTATGATGATATGCACCGCGCTGGTGCTGTTTATGACCATTCCAGGCATTGCGTTGTTCTACGGCGGTTTGATTCGCGGCAAGAACGTCCTGTCGATGCTGACGCAGGTCACGGTGACGTTCGCCCTGGTCTGCATTTTATGGGTGGTTTACGGCTACTCGCTGGCCTTTGGCGAGGGGAATAGCTTCTTCGGCAACTTCAACTGGGTGATGCTGAAAAACATTGCGCTGACGGCGGTAACGGGGAGTTTCTACCAGTACATTCACGTTGCGTTCCAGGGCTCGTTTGCCTGCATCACCGTTGGGCTTATCGTTGGTGCGCTGGCTGAACGTATTCGCTTTTCTGCGGTGCTCATTTTTGTGGTGGTGTGGCTGACGCTGTCTTACATTCCGATTGCGCATATGGTCTGGGGCGGTGGTCTGCTGGCTTCCCATGGCGCGCTGGATTTTGCGGGCGGGACGGTGGTGCATATTAACGCGGCGATCGCTGGGCTGGTTGGCGCTTATCTGATTGGCAAACGCGTCGGTTTTGGCAAAGAAGCCTTTAAACCGCATAACCTGCCGATGGTTTTTACCGGTACTGCCGTTCTCTACATCGGTTGGTTTGGTTTTAACGCTGGTTCTGCGGGCACGGCTAACGAAATCGCGGCACTCGCCTTTGTGAATACCGTGATAGCGACCGCGGCTGCCATCCTCGGCTGGATCTTCGGTGAGTGGGCGCTGCGTGGCAAACCATCGTTACTGGGCGCGTGTTCTGGTGCCATCGCGGGCTTGGTTGGCGTGACGCCTGCTTGTGGTTACATCGGTGTCGGCGGCGCGTTGATCATCGGCGCAATTGCCGGTCTGGCGGGGCTATGGGGCGTGACGATGCTGAAACGTTTTCTGCGCGTTGATGATCCGTGCGATGTGTTCGGAGTGCACGGCGTTTGCGGCATTGTCGGTTGTATCCTGACCGGGGTGTTCGCCGCCAGTTCTCTGGGAGGCGTGGGCTTTGCTGAAGGCGTTACAATGGGGCATCAGCTACTGGTTCAACTGGAAAGTGTGGCGATTACCATCGTCTGGTCCGGCGTGGTGGCGTTCATCGGTTATAAGCTGGCAGATATGACCGTGGGGCTGCGCGTACCGGAAGAGCAGGAGCGTGAAGGGCTGGATGTGAACAGCCACGGTGAAAACGCCTATAACGCTTAATGCCTCACCAGGCCGGATGACGCAGTTAGCTGACGCGTATCCGGCCTACATTGTCAATCAATTGCGATTACGCATTACCCCTTCCTGCACAGTAGAAGCGACCAGCACGCCGTCCTGAGTATAAAACTCCCCGCGCACAAAGCCCCGGGCACCGGAGGCGGAGGTGCTTTCCACGTTATATAGCAACCACTCATTGATATTGAAAGGACGGTGGAACCACATTGAATGGTCAATAGTGGCTATCTGAATCCCTTTCTCAAGGAAACCAATACCGTAAGGCTGTAACGCCACGGGCAGGAAGTTCAGGTCAGAGGCGTAGCCCAGCAGATACTGATGCACACGCAGATCGTCCTCCAGCATACCGTTGGCGCGGATCCATACTTGGCGAGTTGGGGCCGCGACGTGGCCTTTTAACGGGTTATGAAATTCCACCGGACGCACTTCCAGTGGGCGGTCATTGATAAATTTCTCTTTCAATAGCGGTGGCAGCAGATGCGCTACCGAGCGAGCTATTTCCGTTTCGGACTTCAGCGATTCAGGTCCTGGCGCTTGCGGCATGGTTTTCTGATGTTCAAAGCCTTCTTCCGGTGCCTGAAAAGAGGCAGTCATGTAGAAAATGGGTTTTCCATTTTGGATAGCGGCAATACGTCGAGCGCTGAAACTGTTACCATCGCGCAGAACTTCGACATCGTAGATTATCGGTTTTTGGCTATCCCCGGGGCGTAAAAAGTAACTGTGAAATGAGTGTACCAGGCGTTCTTCTGGCACGGTTTCTTTAGCGGCATACAGTGCCTGACCGACGACCTGTCCCCCAAAAACCTGACGTAACCCTAAGTCTTCACTTTGGCCGCGAAAGAGCCCTTCTTCAATTTTTTCCAAATTCAACAATGTCAGCAAATTTTTCAGTGCCAGACTCATACGTGCTCTCCAGGTTATATCGATGTCGCAGCGAGGTAGGCAGAGTATAACGCAAATTTGAAAGTGGTCCGATGGGTGCAATTGTCTGAATAATCGGTCGATTACAGGTAAAAATAGGTGATTTGTGCCACACTTATTCACGTTATGTTTTTGTTAACCACTCTTCTGGCGAGGAAAATTCTCGCTGGTGCATAGATGAGAAGGAGAATTTAATGAAACTCGTGCACATGGTAAGTGGTTTAGCAGTTGCGGTCGCTCTGGCGGCCTGTGCTGATAAAAGTGCAGATATTCAGACACCTGCGCCAAGCCCTACTACGTCAATTGCTGACACACAGTCAAAAATTCAACAGCCGAATGTTTCTGGTACAGTATGGATCCGCCAGAAAGTTGCCTTGCCACCGGATGCTGTGCTGACCGTCACGCTGTCGGATGCTTCGCTGGCCGATGCACCGTCAAAAGTCCTGTCGCAAAAAGCGGTCCGTACTGAAGGTAAGCAGGCACCATTCAGCTTCGTGTTACCGTTTAACCCAGCGGATATTCAACCGAATGCCCGCATTTTGTTGAGCGCGGCGATCATGGTGAATGACAAACTGGTGTTTATTACGGATACCGTTCAGCCGGTCATCAATCAGGGCGGCACCAAGGCCGATCTGACACTGGTCCCTGTCCAGCACACGGAAGTTCCGGTTCAGGCCAGCGGTGGCGCGACAACTACGGTGCCGTCAACGTCACCCACGCAGGTGAATCCGTCTTCTGCTGTTCCAGCACCTACGCAGTACTAAGGTTGTTATAACCCTCTCCGCAAGGGGAGGGTTAATACACCCAGCGATAACGCTGTAAATCGATTTGCCCACTCCCAGAAACCACGACACCTTCAGCCAGTAATGCCTGACGCTGGCGCTGTAAATCCGGCCCGGTTAGCGATATAGCGCCATGACGATTGACGACGCGATACCAGGGCAGGGTGCTGCCTTCGGGAAGTCGTTTGAGCACGCCGCCGACCTGACGTGCTGCACGTGGCGATCCGGCAAGCCTGGCAACTTCACCATAGGTGGTCACGAATCCTTCGGGGATTGCGGCGACGATTTGCCAGACACGTTGGGGAAAAGAGTCTTGTATATCCATCGTTTATTCCTGCACTAATCCTCCAGCATAATCTGGAAAGCCGAGTGAGTGAAGCAGCATTGCACAAGAAAACAGCATCTAGTGCTGGATGGGTTGCAATTACAGGGTGCAGCAGTGATAATGCGCCTGCGCGTTGGTTAACAACGCTCTCAATGGGGGCTCTGTTGGTTCTCCCGCAACACTACTCTGTTTACCAGGTCAGGTCCGGAAGGAAGCAGCCAAGGCAGATGACGTGTGTGCCGGGATGTAGCTGGCAGGGCCCCCACCCAATTCTGCCGTCCGGCAATCAATAACGATCCCTCCTGTTTGTCGCCTAGATTATTTTGCGTATTTTTCCGTGGATTGCCTGTAAACGTAAGTTGTCCCAAATCGGCTGCAATGTTCTGAAGGCGGAGCACATTGTGTCATCCGGCAGCGCGAAGGGCATGCGTAAGAAACGATCGAATGCACCGGCTAATCCGAAGCGCGTTCCTGTGCCCAGTTGAATACCGGCGCTTTCGGCGCGGGTAGCAAACAGCGTCGCCAGCGTATCAGGCAATTCAACCCAGAAAGATAACCCGCCCTGCGGCTGGGTAAATTGCCATTCCGGGAAATGAGACGTCATCAGGGTGCGACACTGGTCGCGTCTGGCGGTGAGTAATTGCCTTCTGTCGGGGAGAAAATGTACGGCGTTCTCCAGCAGCCAGCCAGTAGCGAGTTGTTCCAGCACTGGTGAGCCTAAATCAAAGGTATCGCGGGTTTGTACCAGTGCGGCAATGGTTCGTGACGGCGCCCGCACCCATCCCAGACGTAATCCTCCCCAGAAACTTTTCCCCGCAGATCCCAGCAAAATAATTGGGGCGTCGCGATTGAAGGCGGCGAGCGGCGGCGGTGGTGGGGCGTCATACCACAGGTTGACCATGGTTTCGTCCACCACCAATGTGGTGTGCGTCCTGGCGGCTATATCGGCCACAACCTGGCGTGTGGCGGCATCCATACAGCGTCCAGTAGGATTGTGAAAATCCGGCATCAGGTAGGCCATGCGCGGGGCGGTTTGCGCGATGGTCGCCACAAGGCCTGCGGTATCCCAGCCCTGCTCGGGCAGCGACACACCCACCGGTCGGCAGGAGGCTCCCTGGATAGCCGCAATGGCGAGCGGGTAAGTGGGATGATCGACTACCACGCGATCGCCAGGACCGGTAAGTAATCTCAGGATCAGCGCCAGCCCGCTGACTGCGCCATTCACCACCATTACCTCGTCGGGCTGCGTAGGCAATCCGCGTTCGCAATAATGGCGGGCAATAGATTCACGCAACGAGGGCAGACCCTGAGGCAGATACCCCGAATTTAGCAGATGCTGCGGCATGGCAAACAGCGCCTGCTGGTAAGCCTGGTGAATTTCAGGACCGGCGCTGAGTGCGGCTGTGGACAGATCGAGCGCGGTGCTGGTGCCGGTGCGCGTAGGCACATGTCGAATATGATCCGGTAGGATCACCCGCGAGCCGCTTCCATGGCGACTTTCCAGATACCCCTCTTCACGCAGTTGCGCCATTGCGCTGGCGATAGTCGTGCGGCTGACTTCCAGTACCGCCGCGAGTTCGCGCTCGCCGGGCAGTCGGCTATCCAGCGCCAGCCGACCATCCAGTATCAGTAGACGTAGCGCCTCAGCCAACTGTCGCCAGATTGGGGTGCGAGAGGGGATCTCCTGCCAGTGCCCAAGCAGGCGCTGAAGAGACTGACTTCCGTAACGGCGAGATGACATAGCAGTCCACTTTTTGAAAACTGGACATTAATCATAGTGCCAATTGCAGCGAAGATGAAAATAATCTGAGTGGGGAGAGGTGAAAAAACATGCTGCGTCGTTTACTGCAATTGTTTATCGGGCTGACGCTTTACGGTGTGTCGACTGCCATGTTTGTGCGTGCGGATTTAGGGGCTGACCCCTGGAACGTCTTTCATCTGGGTGTGGCAAATTTGTTGTCGATGAATATCGGTGTGGTGATTATTGCCGTAGGCGTATTGGTACTGTTGGCATGGATACCGCTGCGCCAGCGCCCGGGGTTTGGCACGTTGAGTAATGTGATTATGATCGGGCTGGCGGCTGATGTGGCGCTGGTAGTCATTCCGGGATTTGAGTCCCTGTTCGCGCGCAGTGGGCTGTTAGTGTCCGCAGTGGTACTGAATGCCTTAGCGACCAGCCTGTATATCGGTGCGGGTTTTGGCGCCGGTCCGCGCGACGGTCTGATGACCGGCATTCACGCGCGTACCGGTTGGCCGGTAAGGCGAATTCGTACGGCAATCGAAGTGTCAGTGTTGCTGATCGGCTGGCTACTGGGGGGAACCGTAGGCGTTGGCACGGTCCTGTATGCGCTGGCTATTGGCCCGCTCATTCAACTTTGTCTGCCGTGGTTTCGGCATCAACCGCAGTCACGCATTCGGGTTCGGAATGAACCTACGGCATGATCGCGAGCTGACGACTAAACTTAATCTCGACTGACGCGGCCGGAATCGGCTTGCCGTGCAGTAAACTTCGGAGGCTTTTCTCATGAAGTATGTCGATGGTTTTGTCGTTGCCGTTCCCGCTGAAAACAAGGAGGCGTACATTGCGATGGCGGCAAAAGCTGCTCCGCTTTTCAAGGAATTCGGTGCATTGCGCGTGGTGGAGTGTTGGGCAGATGATGTCCCCGACGGTAAATTGACCGATTTTCGCATGGCAGTGAAAGCACAGGATCATGAAGAAGTGGTATTCAGCTGGATTGAATATCCCTCAAAAGAAGCCCGTGATGCGGCGAATCAAAAGATGATGTCCGATCCCCGAATGAAGGAATTCGGCGACTCGATGCCCTTTGATGGAAAACGTATGATTTACGGTGGATTCTCGCCCATTATGGATGACTGATGTGACTGATGTGACTGGCTGTGCGGCGTGCCGCCAGCCATCTCAATATTCACTGATGCCACGTTACAGTCGTGTTTCCGCCCATAGAATAAACTCCGCCTTCGGTAATGCTTTGCTGTATAACCAGCCTTGACCGTACTGCACGCCATGTTGCCGTAGCCATTCTTCCTGATTTTTTGTCTCGATACCTTCCGCCACCATTTCCAGCTTCAGCGTTTTTGCTATCTCAATAATATGCGGCGTCACGTTGTTGTATTCCAGCGCATCGACGAACGATTTGTCGATCTTCAGGATGTCGACATCCAGATCCTGCAAATAACTGAGACTGGAATAGCCGGTGCCAAAATCATCAATATAAATAGAATGACCTGCCTGGCGGTATTTGGCGATGAACGGACCGCTGGTTTTCGGATCGGCAAAGGCTCGTTCTGTGAGTTCGAGGGCAATTTGTGACGGTTTTATCTGACAATGATTGATCTTCCGGCTGAGCAGACCCGGCAGCGTTTCTGACGTCAGATTATCTGCTTCAAGATTGACGGAGATATGCTGCTCTGGATGGTGATGCAGCCATTTTCCCAGATCGTCAAAAACGCTTTCGATAATCAGGCGAGTGAGTGGCGTCGTTAGTCCGGTTTGTTGTGCCAGCGCGACGAAAATCTCTGGAGAGAGAAAGCTGCCATCGGGCTGTGGCCAACGGGCCAGCGCTTCGGCACCCACCACTTTCCCGGTACGAAGGGAAATGATTGGCTGATAGTACACTTTAATTTCCCGGCGCTGGATGGCCTCCTGCAATTGGTGATGGGGAGATTGCAAACGACGCAAAATGCGCAAAGTAAAGGCTGCGGTGAGCAGGCCGATAACAATCCCCGCTGGGAGCCAGATAAGCGCCTGCCGGTGCCATATTTTTTGCAGCGGCAGCGTTGATGCCCAGCTTACGACGGTGATCCCTAATTCAGGGAACGGGCGGGCATTGTATATAACCCCCTCTTTTTGCAAATGTGACGTGGCATTATCTTGTCGAAGATTCTGCAAAACATCAGCGGGAAGCATATCGCTACTGGTGACGATCCTTTTTTTATCGGCGCCAATGATGGCGACATCAATCGGCCACGAACCAAACGGAACAACGTCAATGAAAGTGCCGGGATCGATCATCACTACATAATGCTCGCTGCCTAATGCGGCCATAAAACGCTGTATGCCCAAATCGTTCTCAGTGGTTAACCAGGCACGGTAACCATCCTGTGTAATTTTCATGGGGGGAGGGAAGGCGGCGGCGCGACTTTTTTTCTCGAGGGAAGAGCATTGCGGAACGTTGTCCTTGAGGTACATCACCTCCTGAATATAGCGATAGCTGTATGACAATCGACGCATTTCCAGCAAATGTTCCTCCCCGCAAGGTTCTCCCTGAAAGGTTTCAATTTCGCGTAATGCTTTTTTTGCCTGTTCGCCGACTCTTTCCGTCCGCAAAGCGACCCGACTGGTGTAAGAATCAAGCTCATCAAAAAATTTTGTTTCGACCTGGCGATATGCCAGCCACAGGCTCAAACCTACTGGTACAAGGATGGACAGGATCAGTATCCCGGTCACCAGGCCGATCAGATGTCGTGTTGTCACAGTGATATCCTTATTTACACAGCGTAGGGAAAGTATATCTGAAAGTGAAAAAGCTATTCGAACGACATCATATATTTAGAGAGGGTATTTCCTGAATTAATTACCCACAGTGTAAATCAGGTTGAGCCAGGGGGAAGAGTGGTGTACTTTATGTGTTATGTTATATTGTAACAATATGGAGTTGCTATGAAGCCGGATATCCATCCCTTTTATCGTACCGTGGTGTTCCACGATACCAGTGCCAATGAATACTTTAAGGTTGGCTCAACCATCAAAACGGAACGTGAGATTGAGTTTGAGGGTGAAACGTATCCGTACGTGACCCTTGATATCTCTTCTAAGTCGCACCCGTACTATACCGGGAAACAAAAAACCTTCGACAACGAAGGCAGCGCGGCGCGCTTCCAGAAACGTTTTGGTCACTTCATTGGTACTAAGCGAGGTTAAAATGCAGGTTCTTAATTCACTTCGTAGTGCCAAACAGCGCCACCCTGACTGCCAGATAGTCAAACGTAAAGGGCGCTTGTATGTTATCTGCAAAACGAATCCGCGATTTAAAGCGGTGCAGGGCCGGAAGAAAAGACGGTAGTTATTTTGCCAACATTCCAGGGAGCCAGGTGCGTACCAGAGGGTACGCACTTTTTTATCGGCGGGCAGGCAGGTTACTGGCTGACCTCTGCGCGGGTGAGTGTGAAGACATCGTAGAAAGAGAGTTCGCCTTTACGCGTCATCATTTTTTGCAGTTGTGCCTTACGTTCGCTATCCACCCGTGGTGAATGCAGTATGGTCTCTATGAGCGTCGGCGGAACAAAACGCGTGTTGTACCATTCGCCGTTGTAGCAGACTCTGAAGTCCAGCACATCAATGTCTTCAAAGCGGTAACGCGGCGCGACGTCAAAAAAGAAAAAACCGTTCAGAATCACAAACAGCACCACCAGCAGCCACACCGAATCGACCAGCGTTTCTGATTGCAGCATCACCGCCAGCGTAGCAAACCAGGCGACATACATGCCAATAAACAGTCCCGGATGTTTGCGAATGAAACTGATGCTAAAACGTGGTCTGTTATCGCGCTTCTCGCGAGTATTTAAGTCGTCAATTGTTTCGGTGAGCAGGCGCTGTATTTCTGTCATCTCTTGCCTTCGTGATGTCTTCAATATTCAGGTAGGATCGACCTATTTTAAAAGGGGATAGCGCCTGAAAAAAGTAACAGATTAACCACAATTTAGCATAACAGTTACATTTGAGCTCAAAGCGTTTTGATGATCCGTGCAGGATTGCCGCCTACAACGGTATTGGCCGGGACGTTTTTGGTTACCACTGCCCCTGAAGCCACTACCACGTTGTCTCCCAGCGTTACGCCAGGGTTTATCACTGCGCGTCCGCCTATCCAGACGTTATTGCCGATGGTAACGGGTTTACCCAATTCTTTACCACTGTTTCGCTCATCAGCATTCAGGGGATGTGTTGCGGTATAGATATGGACTCCCGGTGCCAGCATGCAGTTATCGCCAATATGGATCGGGCAGACATCAAGCATCACGCAGTCGAAGTTGGCGTAAAATTCTTTACCGAGAGTGATGTTATAGCCGTAGTCGCAACGGAAAGAGGGTTCAATGTAAGCCCCTTCGCTCTGATCCAACAGGTCATGCAGGATAGCCTGACGTTCGCTGATTTCATCGGGCGTGGTGAGATTGTATCGATGAGTCAACTGACGGGCGCGTAGTCGGTCGTTGCGCAACGTATCGTCTGCCGGGCGATACAGTTCGCCGGCGATCATCTTTGTTTTTTCCTCACTCATTACGACTTTTCCTGTTTGCTGATGGCTCATTGCAATACAGTAAAACGCTATGTGCGAAAGGGGAACGTTCCCGTCGATTCGCTGTGATCGCAATCACGTGATTTGGATTAAATAATAGTTGTATAAATGAGGAATTGGTCAGCCAGACAAATGTACCGCGATACCTGACTTAACCTCGTGAGCAATTAGCGTATAAATTTCCAAACGGAAGTTGGGATCTTGTCGTAGAGCTTATTCATCGTCAATTCAGCAAGGCGATGATCTGCTGCTGAGTAAAATACAGCCAGTTCATTGTCGGACAATTCATATTTATTTTTCTCAATAACGCGCTCAAGCGTGTCAATTGTCTGGCAGCGTCGCAGGCGCATCAAATAATCTGTTTTAGTTAATGGTTTATCAGACATAACTCTTACCTATGATTGTAATAATTTTTAACAAGACAAACTAACAGGATTAGCCCTGGTGGCATTGACAAAACAGCGAAACAGTCGATTCCCGGACTTTCGCCATTTCTGCAAATCCTGCGTATTAATACCATAATTGCTGAACAACATAAAAGTGTCATCCAGGTATTCATCAATCTGTGCGATCAGCTTATTGTCCTCATTGTACTTAATTTTATAATTAAGTGCGAAGGTTGCAATATGCTCTATCAGTTCATTGAGCTGCAAGCTGGTTGCAGAGGTTGGGTCATTAACCCAGCCATGGTTGCTTTGTTCAAGGTTTGCAAGACAGTCATGATACAGGGTTTCACAGAGAAATTTAAGCTGTGCTATATCATGTCTTTTGGGTGAGTACTCGTCCATAACGCATCCCCTTCTTAGTGGTTAACTAACCGAACACCTTCGGGGTGGATACAACAAACTACCTGGAACTTGCCCGTGACTCCTGATGATTTAACTATAATCTACTCTAAAAAAGATTTCATCGTCATATCACGAAAAATTACAATTACGCAAAATTATGATGGGGTCCCCTTTTTACATTCTACCTGATAAATGTAGGTATTCGAAATGGAACAACTTCTTTATTGTTTGGGCAATCATCAGGTTAACCGGTTTAGCTTTAGTAATCAAAGGTAGCCTCGAACAATGTCGATGAGTGGCTAGGATTAATCTTAATGTTTATTAAACTAAATAAGAAATCTTATGGGTTTTAAGAATAGCCTTTAAGCCTACAGGGATTATATCGTTTATTCATCCGACATAAAATAAACGTAATCACAATAAGTGAATTTTATGATTTTGACAGAAAAAAGGCCGCTTGCGCGGCCTTTTCATTAGCGATGAATCAATGGTGATCAACCGGGTGGTTGTGCTCAACATCTTCACTCTTGCGGCTAAAGCGGCGGCGGACCACCACAAAGAACACCGGAACGAAGAAGATAGCCAGTACGGTTGCTGTGACCATCCCGCCCATTACGCCTGTACCGACGGCATTCTGCGCGCCACTACCTGCGCCAGAGCTGATAACCAGCGGCATAACACCCAGAATAAAGGCCAGCGAGGTCATCAGGATCGGACGTAAACGCATGCGGACCGCGTCCAACGTTGCCTCGATCAGACCTTTACCCTCTTTATCCATCAAGTCTTTGGCGAATTCGACGATCAATATCGCGTTCTTCGCCGACAACCCAATGGTTGTGAGCAGGCCTACCTGGAAGTAAACATCGTTGGTCAGCCCGCGGAACGTCGCGGCCAGCAACGCACCGATAACCCCCAGCGGAACCACCAGCATAACGGAGAACGGAATTGACCAGCTCTCATACAGTGCAGCCAGACACAGGAAGACGACAATCAGTGAAATGGCATACAGGGCAGGGGCCTGGTTGCCAGACAGTCGTTCCTGATAGGACATGCCGGTCCAGTCATAGCCGATACCTGACGGCAGTTTGCTCGCCAGTTGCTCCATCATTGCCATGGCTTCACCGGTACTTTTACCCGGTGCGGCCTGGCCTAAGATTTCCATGGAAGGCAGGCCGTTATAGCGTTCCAGACGCGGTGAACCGTACTCCCAACGTGAGGTGGAGAAGGCGGAGAATGGTACCATTTGTCCATCGCTACCGCGGACGTACCAGTTTCCGATATCTTCCGGCAACATACGGTATTTAGCTTCAGACATAACGTAAACTTTCTTCACACGACCACGGTCGATGAAGTCGTTCACGTAGCTTCCGCCCCATGCTGCACCCAGCGTTGTATTAATATCACTAATGGAAACGCCCAGTGCCTGTGCTTTTTCCTGATCGATATCAATCTTGAACTGCGGCGTATCTTCCAGACCGTTAGGACGAACACCCACCAACAGATCAGGATGTTTGGCCACTTCACCAAACAACTGGTTACGCGCCTGGGTCAGTTTTTCATGGCCCAGACCGCCCTGGTCAATCAACTGGAAGTCAAAACCGGTAGCGGTACCCAGTTCGACAATCGCTGGCAGGTTAAAGGCGAACACCATCGCATCTTTAATCTTCGAGAACGCCCCCATTGCGCGAGCGGTGATCGCCTCGACCTTGTTCTCTTCGCCCGGACGTTCGCTCCAGTCTTTCAACGACACGAAGGCAATACCGGTGTTCTGACCACGTCCCGCAAAACCGAAGCCGTTAACGGCAAACACCGATTCAACGTTCGCTTTTTCTTTGGTCAGATAGTAATCCGTCATTTCGTCCAGCACCTTCTGAGTACGCTCTTGCGTTGCACCCGCTGGTAGCTGAGCCATAGACAGGAATACCCCCTGATCTTCATCAGGCAGGAAGGAGCTTGGCAGACGAACGAACAGATATGCCATACCCACGACGATGATCAGATACAGCGCCAGATAACGACCGGTGCTGCGCAGAATACCGCCTACGCTGTCGGTGTAATGGTGCGTGCTCTTATCGAACATGCGGTTAAACCAGCCGAAGAAGCCTTTTTTGCCTTCTCCGTGATCGCCCTTAGCAATCGGTTTGAGCATGGTCGCACACAGGGCAGGGGTCAGAATCAATGCCACCAGGACTGACAACGCCATCGCGGAAACAATGGTGATGGAGAACTGACGGTAAATTGCCCCGGTAGAACCACCGAAGAACGCCATCGGGATAAATACCGCTGACAGCACCATCGCGATACCCACCAGTGCGCCCTGAATCTGGCCCATTGATTTACGCGTTGCTTCCTTCGGCGGTAGCCCTTCCTCAGCCATAACACGTTCAACGTTTTCGACCACCACGATGGCGTCATCCACCAACAGGCCGATGGCGAGCACCATCCCGAACATTGTTAGGGTGTTTATCGAGAAGCCGAAAATAGCCAGGACGGCAAAAGTACCTAGCAGCACCACCGGTACGGCAATTGTTGGAATCAACGTCGCACGGAAGTTCTGCAAGAACAGATACATTACCAGGAACACGAGGATGATCGCTTCCGCCAGCGTTTTCACCACTTCGTGAATCGAGATTTTCACGAACGGCGTGGTGTCATACGGGTAAACAATTTTCAGGCCTGAAGGGAAGTACGGCTCCATCTTCGCCAGTTCAGCGCGGATGGCGTTAGCAGTATCCAGAGCGTTAGCGCCTGTTGCCAGTTTGATACCCAGACCGGAGGCTGGTTTGCCGTTAAACTTCGCAATGATGTCGTAGTTTTCGCCACCCAACTCCACTTTCGCCACGTCACGCAAACGAACCTGAGAGCCATCCTGATTTACTTTCAGCAGAATTTTGCTGAACTCATCGGCAGAGGTCAGACGGGTTTGTGCGATGATTGACGCGTTAAGCTGCTGGCCTTTCACCGGTGGCGTACCACCAAGCTGGCCGGCTGCAACCTGGGCGTTTTGTGCTTTAATCGCGCTGATCACATCAACCGGCGTCAACTGGAAGTTGTTCAGTTTGTTCGGATCCATCCAGATACGCATCGCGTACTGGGAACCGAACAACTGAACGTCACCCACACCCGAAGTACGGCTGATGGCGTCCTTCATGTTGGCGCCCACGTAGTCGGAAATATCCTCCTGCGTCATGGTGCCGTTGGTGTTGATAACACCAACAACCATCAGGAAGCTACTTGAGGACTTCTCAACGCTAACCCCTTGTTGTTGAACTTCCTGAGGCAATAACGGCATCGCCAGCTGCAGTTTGTTCTGAACCTGCACCTGCGCGATATCCGCATCAGTACCTGACTGGAAAGTAAGGGTGATCTGCACGGTACCCGTGGAGTCACTGTTTGAGGACATGTACATCAGGTTATCGATACCGTTCATATTCTGTTCGATAACCTGCGTAACAGTATCCTGTACTGTTTTCGCATCAGCGCCAGGGTAGGTCGCGGAGATCGTCACTGCTGGCGGTGCAATAGTCGGATATTGCGCTACCGGCAATTTGAGGATCGCGAGCCCCCCTGCCAACATGATGATAATGGCGATCACCCATGCAAATATGGGGCGATCGATAAAGAAATTAGGCATGTCTTAACGGCTCCTGTTTAAGTTAAGACTTGGACTGTTCAGGCTGGTTACCGCTTGCGGCTTGCTGGTTGTTATCCGCGGTGACTTCCTGTGCTTTTACCTGCGCGCCAGGACGTACTTTTTGCAGCCCACTCACAATCACGCGGTCGCCCGGTTTCAGTCCTTCTGTGACCAACCATTTATCGCCAATTGCTTGTGCTGCCACAATTTGGCGGGTTTCCACTTTGTCATCTGCACCGATCACTAACGCACTGGCCTCACCGCGCGGTGTACGGGTCACGCCTTGCTGCGGAACCAGTATTGCCGTTGGGTTGATCCCTTCTTCCAGACGAGCACGGACGAACATACCCGGTAGTAAGGTGTGATCCGGGTTAGGGAAGATGGCGCGCAACGTGATAGAACCGGTGGTCTGATCAACCGTCACGTCAGAAAATTCCAGCGTACCGGACTGCGGGAACTTAATGCCGTCACTGGTCACCAGCTCAACTTTCGCCTTGCCGTTCTCTTGCTTCAGTTTGCCATTTGCCAGCTCTTGTTTCAGACGCAGGAAATCGTTGCTTGACTGCGTAACGTCGACATAGATGGGATCCAACTGCTGAACGGTTGCCAGTGCGGTCGCCTGACCATTTTGCACCAGAGCACCTTCCGTGACGGCAGACTTACCAATGCGGCCGCTAATTGGCGACGTGACTTTGGTATACGCCAGGTTGATGCGAGCCGTTTCTACTGCAGCTTTAGCTGCAACAACGGCGGCATTCGCCTGTTGTGCATCGGCCTGAGCGGTATCGTAGTCCTGTTGACTGATGTATTTGGTACCCAACAGTTTCTGATAACGTTTCACCGTCAGTTGAGCGATATTAGCCGCCGCCTGTGCTTTAGCCAGATCGCCTTTTGCGCTTTCATACGCGGCCTGGTAAGTAGCAGGATCAATCTGATAGAGAGACACACCCGCTTCAATGTCACCGCCTTCTGTGAAATTACGCTTCAGGATGATGCCGCTAACCTGAGGGCGAACTTCTGCAATGCGGAAAGCACTGGTGCGACCCGGGAGTTCAGTTGTGATCTGTAGAGGTTCAGTTTTGAGCGTCACAACTCCAACCTCTGGCATCTGCTGGCCTTGTTGGGCCTGTTTGTCGTCACATCCTGTTAGCGCTAAGCTGCCTGAGAGCATCAGAACGACTGCCAGAGGCGTTAACCCTCTGTTTTTGTTCATATGTAAACCTCGAGTGTCCGATTTCAAATTGATCAATGGCTTAAAGCCCATAAACCCATTGCTGCGTTTATATTATCGTCGTGCTATGGTACATACATTCACAAATGTATGTAAATCTAACGCCTGTAAATTCACTAACATATGGCACGAAAAACCAAACAACAAGCGCAGGAAACGCGTCAGCACATTCTTGATGTCGCTCTGCGTTTGTTCTCGCAACAAGGGGTATCTTCCACCTCGCTTGCGGAGATCGCAAAAGCCGCTGGCGTCACACGCGGTGCAATCTATTGGCATTTCAAAAACAAGTCGGATTTATTCAGTGAAATCTGGGAGCTGGCAAAACCCAATATTGATGAACTAGAGTCTGAGTATCAGGCAAAATTCCCTGACGATCCACTATCAGTATTAAGAGAAATTTTAGTTTACGTTCTTGAAGCTACTGTGACAGAAGAACGCCGACGTTTATTAATGGAGATTATATTCCACAAATGCGAATTTGTCGGGGAAATAGCCACCGTCCAACTAGCGCAACGCAGCCTGTGCCTTGAAAACTACGACCGTATCGAGCAGACGTTACGCAACTGCATGAATGCAAAAATGCTGCCGGAGAACCTGAACACACGTCGCGTGGCGGTGTTACTGCGCAGCTATCTTTCCGGTATTTTAGAAAACTGGTTATTTGCCCCTGAGTCTTTTGATCTCAAAAAAGATGCGCGTGAATATGTCGCCGTGCTGCTGGAAATGTGTCTGCTTTGTCCTACACTACGTGTGCCGGAGACCTGCTAATCTGCGGGCCGATACCAGGAATTTTCCTGGACGCTTTCCCTCCCGCTATTCTGTCTGTCACAGCCGTGATATTCTAGCCGCTTGACTATTTTCGGTCACTTTTCCGGTTAGAAACGTTCATTCTCATGACTATGTTGCAGCTATATAAACGTTCACAGCATCTCATTGCTATTACCATTATTTTCTTCATTCTATTGCTGTCTTGCCAGTCATCAGCATTTGCGCGAGCGCAACAGAATGGCGAACTGCCGACGAAAGCGGATATTCAGAGCCAACTAGACACGCTGAATAAACAAAAAGACCTTTCCGCGCAGGATAAACTGGTTCAGCAGGATCTCATCGATACCCTCGCCGCGCTGGACAAAATTGAGCGCGTGAAAGACGAGACCGTTCAGCTACGCCAGAAAGTGGCACAGGCGCCGGAAAAAATGCGCGAGGCGACGGATGCATTAAGTTCGCTCAGCGATGTCGATAATGACGATGAAACGCGAAAAACGCTGAGTACGCTCTCTCTGCGACAACTCGAATCGCGCGTCGCCCAGGTACTGGATGATCTGCAAAGCGCGCAAAACGATCTGGCGGCTTATAACAGCCAACTGGTATCGCTTCAGACGCAGCCTGAGCGCGTGCAAAACGCGATGTACACCGCTTCACAGCAACTGCAGCAAATCCGCAATCGACTGGATGGCACCAGTGTCGGCGAAGCGGCGTTACGCCCCAGCCAGCAGGTACTGCTTCAGGCGCAGCAGGCATTGCTGAATGCTCAGATCGACCAGCAGCGTAAAAGCCTGGAAGGCAATACCGTTTTGCAGGATACCTTACAAAAACAACGGGATTATGTGACGGCCAACAGTAATCGGCTCGAGCATCAGCTCCAACTACTGCAGGAAGCGGTGAACAGTAAGCGTCTGACGTTAACCGAAAAAACTGCGCAGGAAGCCGTAACGCCTGACGAGGCAGAGCGTATCCAGACCAACCCGTTGGTGAAACAGGAACTGGATATTAACCATCAGCTCAGCCAGCGCCTGATTTCCGCCACGGAAAACGGCAACTCGCTGATGCAGCAAAATATTAAAGTCAAAAACTGGCTTGATCGTGCGCTGCAGTCAGAACGCAATATTAAAGAACAAATCGCCGTGCTGAAGGGCAGCCTGCTGCTGTCGCGCATTCTGTATCAGCAGCAACAAACGTTGCCGTCGGCGGATGAGCTTGCCGATATGACCAACCGAATTGCCGATCTGCGTCTGGAGCAATTTGAAGTCAACCAGCAGCGCGATGCTCTGTTCCAGAATGATGCCTTCGTTGCCAAACTGGAAGAAGGGCACAGCAATGAAGTGAACGGCGAAGTGCATGATGCGCTGCTACAGGTTGTGGATATGCGTCGTGAACTGCTGGATCAGCTGAATAAGCAGTTGGGCAATCAGCTAATGATGGCCATTAACCTGCAGATCAATCAGCAGCAGTTAATGAGTGTGTCGAAAAACCTCAAGAGCATCCTCACTCAGCAAATCTTCTGGGTTAACAGTAACCGCCCAATGGACTGGGATTGGGTCAAATCTTTCCCGCAAACGCTGAAAGACCAGTTTAAGTCGATGAAAATCACTGTGAACTGGGAAAAAGCCTGGCCAGCGGTGTTTATCGCATTTCTGGCCGGCTTGCCGCTGTTGCTGGTGGCTGGGCTTATCCGTTGGCGGCTGAAATGGCTGAAGGCGTATCAGGCGAAGCTCGCCGCCGCGGTGGGTAACTTGCGTAATGACAGCCAGTTGAACACGCCAAAAGCGATACTCATTGATCTGATTCGTGCCTTACCAGCTTGCCTGATAATCCTCGCCGTAGGTTTGATTCTGCTGACTATGCAGTTGAACGTCAGCGATCTGCTGTGGGCATTTAGCAAGAAGATGGCCGTCTTCTGGCTGGTGTTTGGCCTGTGCTGGAAGGTTCTGGAAAAAGATGGCGTGGCAATCCGCCACTTCGGTATGCCAGCGAAGCAGACCAGCCACTGGCGCCGCCAGATTGTGCGCATTAGCCTCGCGCTGTTGCCACTGAATTTCTGGTCGGTGGTCGCTGAACTTTCGCCGCTCAACCTGATGGACGATGTGCTCGGTCAGGTCGTTATTTTCCTGAACCTGCTGCTGATCGCGTTCCTGGTGTGGCCAATGTGCCGCGAAAGCTGGCGTGATAAGGAATCGCATGGTTTGCGTCTGGTGACGATTACCGTACTGTCGATTATTCCGATCGCGCTAATGGTGCTGACGGCGACCGGTTATTTCTATACCACGCTGCGTTTATCCGGTCGCTGGATTGAGACCGTATATCTGGTGATCATCTGGAACCTGCTGTACCAGACGGTGCTGCGTGGGTTAAGCGTTGCGGCGCGCCGAATTGCCTGGCGTCGTGCGCTTGCCCGTCGCGAAAACCTGGTAAAAGAAGGGGCTGAAGGCGCTGAGCCGCAAGAAGAACCCACTATTGCGCTTGAGCAGGTAAACCAGCAAACATTGCGCATTACGATGCTGCTGATGGTGGCTCTGTTTGGCGTTATGTTCTGGGCTATATGGTCCGATCTGATCACTGTGTTCAGCTATCTCGACAGCATCACGCTCTGGCATTACAACGGTACAGAGGCCGGGGCCGCCGTGGTGAAAAATGTCACTATGGGTAGCCTGCTGTTCGCGATCATTGCGTCAATGGTGGCATGGGCGCTGATCCGCAACTTACCCGGCCTGCTGGAAGTCTTGGTGCTCTCGCGCCTGAAAATGCGCCAGGGGGCATCGTACGCAATCACCACGATCCTTAACTACGCGATTATCGCCATCGGTGCGATGACGGTCTTTGGATCGCTCGGCGTATCGTGGGATAAATTACAGTGGCTGGCAGCGGCCTTGTCGGTTGGTCTCGGTTTCGGCTTACAGGAAATCTTCGGTAACTTTGTCTCGGGTCTGATTATTTTGTTCGAACGCCCGGTGCGTATCGGCGATACCGTCACGATCGGTACTTACTCCGGAACAGTCAGTAAAATTCGTATTCGCGCGACCACCATTACCGACTTTGATCGCAAAGAAGTGATCATCCCGAATAAAGCGTTTGTGACCGAGCGACTGATCAACTGGTCGCTCTCGGATACCACCACGCGTTTGGTGATCCGCATCGGTGTCGCCTACGGCTCAGATCTCGATAAAGTGAAGAAAGTGCTACTGCAAGCGGCAGTGGAACACCCGAAAGTGATGCACGATCCTGAACCGGCCGTGTTCTTCACTGCTTTCGGTGCCAGCACGCTGGATCACGAACTGCGTCTGTATGTCCGTGAACTGCGCGATCGTAGCCACACGGTAGATGAACTTAACCGTGCGGTCGACCGTCTGTGCCGTGAAAACAACATTGATATCGCTTTTAACCAACTCGAAGTGCACCTGCATAACGCCAAAGGTGATACCGTGACCGAGGTTAAGCGTGACATCATCAAAGGTGATGATCCGACACCTTCAGTAGGTTAATGGGTAAATGTGATTGTCGGATGGCGCAGCGCCATCCGACATTCCTGCTACCGTTCTTTTTAGGATGTAGATAGCTGTTTCTTTTCGTAATCCCGCTTAACAATCTCCAGTGCTTTCAGCACGATTTCAGGCGCAACCTGATTCTCTTCAAGCAAGACAATCAAATCGACGGCCAGTTTGACCTCGTCCGGGGCGTTTTCAAGTGACATACATTCTCCGACGACTAACGGGTTATACGCGCAAGCACGTTTTCTATTCTTTCCAGCGCATGGCGACAGCGTGCCAGACGCGCCTCGAAGGCTTCCACTTCCCGGTGCAGGCGCTGCTGCTCCTCAAAACCGGTTGCCTGAGCCAGTTGAGCCTTACGCTCGCGCGTCATCTCGACCAACCGGCGCTCATATTCCTGATGCTGAACGCGTTTGCGCTGCCAGCGGGCAAGCCCTGGCGATGCGCTGTCCCACTCTCTTAGCGACCAGGTAGCCGTTTCGCGCGCAATAGCTTCCAGTTGTGAGGCCAGATGTTCTGCAAGCCAGGCAACTTGTGGGCGTTGCTGGTGTTCAACGGCATGACGTAACGCGCTCAGGTTAGCATCAGCTTCATCCAGACAGGCCTGTAACCGTGTGCTGCGGGTGCGGAAAAGATGGCGATCGAAACGGGCGCTCAGTGTCGCGTGGTGCGCCAGCGGGGCGCAAAGCTGCCGCAGGCTGTTGAGCTGGCTTTCGAGCTTCTGAAACAGCAGGGCGATTTTCACGAGAACACTCCGATGAAAATGAGAACCGTTATGCTAAAGTAGCGATTCTCTGTGTTAAGTATTGATATTATGCAACGCATTATTCTAATCATCATTGGCTGGATAGCGGTAGTACTCGGCACGTTGGGTGTGGTATTGCCACTGTTGCCCACGACGCCATTTATCCTGCTGGCTGCCTGGTGTTTTGCCCGTTCATCGCCGCGTTTTCACGACTGGCTGCTTTACCGTTCGTGGTTCGGCGGTTATCTACGCCACTGGCAGAAACACCGCGCGATGCCGCCTGGGGCAAAGCCGCGCGCTATTCTGTTTATTTTGGTGACGTTTGGCGTTTCGCTGTGGTTAGTGCATATGAATTGGGTTCGCATATTGTTGTTGATTATTCTTGCCTGCCTGCTGATATTTATGTGGCGGATACCGGTGATTGATGAAGAGCAACAAAAGCACTGAAGCATAATAATCGCTGTTGCAATTGTCTCACGCAGCCAGTAGATTTGACCGTTTTCGAGCACAGGCGCAGGCGGTCAAAGGTTAAACAGATGTAACCTTTGCTCTTTTTCACGTGCGCCGTGAAGTAATACCGTATCAATCAGGCACAAACTTATGACCGCAACTGCACAGCAGCTTGAGTTTCTCAAAGATAGCATCAAAAGCATCAACGACTACCCAAAACCGGGCATTCTTTTCCGCGATGTCACCAGCTTGCTGGAAGACCCGAAAGCCTACGCACTCAGCATTGAACTGCTGGTTGAGCGTTACAAAAATGCGGGCATCACCAAAGTTGTCGGCACCGAAGCGCGTGGTTTCCTGTTTGGCGCGCCAGTAGCATTGGGTTTGGGCGTTGGGTTTGTTCCGGTGCGTAAACCACGTAAACTGCCACGTGAAGTGATTGCTGAAAGCTATGAGCTGGAATACGGCACCGATCAGCTGGAAATCCATGTTGATGCTATCAAGCCAGGTGACAAAGTTCTGGTTGTGGACGATCTGCTGGCAACCGGCGGAACGATTGAAGCGACCGTGAAGTTGATCCGCCGTCTGGGTGGTGAAGTGACCGACGCTGCGTTTATCATCAACCTGTTTGATCTGGGCGGCGAACAGCGTCTGGAAAAACAGGGTTTGACCTGCTACAGCCTGGTTCCATTCCCGGGACACTGAGTTCGGGCTATCTTTTCCCGGCTGAAGTAATACCGAGACACACAACCTCGCCGTCGGTGCGAGGTTGTGGTAGCATTATCCTCCTGTGAATCCACCCTCCAGCCTTTCAGAGCCTGCCAATGAGTTATCAGGTCTTAGCCCGAAAATGGCGCCCACAAACCTTTGCTGACGTCGTCGGCCAGGAACATGTGCTGACGGCACTGGCTAACGGCTTGTCGTTAGGGCGTATTCATCATGCTTATCTTTTTTCCGGCACCCGTGGCGTCGGAAAAACCTCTATCGCCCGTCTGTTGGCGAAGGGACTCAACTGTGAAACCGGCATTACCGCCACGCCTTGCGGGGTGTGCGACAACTGCCGTGAAATCGAGCAGGGGCGTTTTGTCGATCTGATTGAAATCGACGCCGCATCGCGCACCAAGGTCGAAGACACTCGCGACCTGCTGGATAACGTCCAGTACGCGCCCGCGCGTGGACGCTTCAAGGTCTATCTGATCGATGAAGTGCACATGCTGTCGCGCCACAGTTTTAACGCTTTACTGAAAACGCTCGAAGAGCCGCCGGCACACGTTAAGTTCCTGCTGGCGACCACCGATCCGCAGAAGCTGCCGGTCACTATCCTGTCGCGCTGTTTGCAATTTCATCTTAAAGCGCTGGATGTTGAGCAAATTCGCCATCAGCTTGAGCATATCCTCAATGAGGAACATATCGCTCACGAACCGCGCGCGCTGCAACTGCTGTCTCGCGCGGCGGATGGCAGCCTGCGCGATGCGCTGAGCCTGACCGATCAGGCGATTGCCAGCGGCGATGGACAGGTTTCAACTCAGGCGGTGAGCACCATGCTCGGCACGCTTGACGACGACCAGGCGCTGTCTCTGGTTGAGGCGGTGGTTGCCGGTAATGGCGAACGTGCAATGGCGCTGGTCAATGATGCTGCCGCACGCGGCATTGAATGGGAAGCGCTGCTGGTTGAAATGCTGGCATTGCTACACCGTATTGCGATGGTTCAGCTATCGCCCGCGGCGCTCGGTAGCGATATGGCCGCTATTGAACAGCGTATGCGCGAGCTGGCGCGGACCGTGCCGCCGACTGATATTCAACTGTATTACCAGACCCTGTTGATCGGGCGTAAAGAGCTCCCGTATGCACCGGATCGGCGCATGGGCGTAGAAATGACGCTGCTGCGGGCGCTGGCTTTTCATCCGCGCGTGCCGCTACCGGAACCCGAAGTACCGCGCCAGTCGTTTACGCCCGTGGCTCCCGCCACAGTAATGACGCCGACGCAGACTCAGGAGCAACATTCTGCTCCTGCGCATCAGGACGTACCGTTGTCTGAGGCGACCAGCCAGGTGCTGGCTGCGCGTAGTCAGCTGCAGCGTGCTCAGGGAGCGACCAAAGCAAAAAAGAGTGAACCGGCAGCCGCATCCCGCGCGCGGCCGGTGAATAATGCTGCGCTGGAAAGACTGGCTTCGGTGTCGGAACGCGTTCAGGCTCGCCCTGCTGCCTCTGCACTGGAGCAGGCGCCTGCGAAAAAAGAAGCCTATCGCTGGAAGACGACCAATCCCGTTGCAGAAGTAAAAGAAGTCGTTGCCACGCCGAAAGCGTTGAAAAAAGCGCTTGAGCATGAAAAAACGCCGGAACTGGCGGCTAAGCTTGCGGCCGAAGCCATTGAGCGCGACCCGTGGGCCGCGCAGGTCAGTCAGCTTTCGCTGCCCAAGCTGGTGGAGCAGGTGGCGCTCAATGCGTGGAAAGAAGAGAAAGGTAACGTGGTTTGCCTGCACCTGCGTTCCACGCAGCGGCACCTCAATTCCAGCGGTGCACAGCAGCGTCTTGCCGAAGCGTTGAGCACCTTAACGGGCTCAGCGGTTGAATTGACCATCGTTGAAGATGATAATCCTGCGGTGCGCACGCCGCTGGAGTGGCGTCAGGCCATTTATGAAGAAAAACTCGCGCAGGCGCGTGAGTCAATTATTGCGGATAATAACATTCAGACGCTGCGTCGTTTCTTTGATGCGGAGCTGGACGAAGAGAGTATTCGCCCCATTTGATCGTGAGCCATTTTCCATGGTTTTATGGTTGTCATCCCTTAACGTGATTGAGAGAGAAGCCTATGTTTGGTAAAGGCGGTCTGGGTAACCTGATGAAACAGGCCCAGCAGATGCAAGAAAAAATGCAGCAGATGCAGGAAGAAGTCGCCAAGCTGGAAGTGACCGGCGAGTCTGGCGCTGGTCTGGTGAAAGTGACCATCAACGGCGCGCATAACTGCCGTCGCGTGGAAATCGATCCAAGCCTGCTGGAAGACGACAAAGAGATGCTGGAAGATCTGGTTGCTGCGGCATTCAACGACGCGGCACGTCGCATTGAAGAGACCCAGAAAGAGAAAATGGCCTCCGTTTCCTCCGGTATGCAACTGCCTCCTGGCTTTAAGATGCCGTTCTGATGCAAACCAGCCCGCTGTTAACTCAGCTTATGGAAGCGCTGCGCTGTCTACCGGGCGTTGGCCCGAAATCAGCACAGCGCATGGCGTTCGCGCTACTCCAGCGCGATCGCAGCGGCGGGATGCGTCTGGCGCAGTCGTTAACGAAGGCGATGTCGGAAATCGGCCACTGTGCTGATTGCCGCACCTTCACCGAGCAGGATGTATGCAACATCTGTGCGAATCCACGTCGTCGGGAAAACGGCCAAATTTGCGTGGTAGAGAGTCCAGCGGATATCTACGCCATTGAGCAAACGGGGCAGTTTTCTGGCCGCTACTTCGTGCTGATGGGACACCTGTCGCCGCTGGACGGTATCGGGCCTGATGATATCGGGCTTGATCGTCTGGAGCAGCGACTGGCGTCTGAGCAAATCAATGAAGTGATCCTGGCGACCAACCCGACGGTCGAGGGCGAGGCTACTGCCAACTACATTGCTGAGCTGTGCATGCAATATGACGTTGAAGCCAGCCGTATCGCCCATGGCGTACCGGTAGGCGGCGAGCTGGAAATGGTCGATGGCACCACGCTGTCACATTCTCTGGCAGGGCGTCATAAGATTAAATTCTGAACAAACGGAAGCCGCGACGGCGGCTTCCGCTTGAAATCCTTCCCGCTTGTCCCCATTTCACCCTCAACGTGTTTTTACCATTAAAAATGGCATTGTTGAGGTAGACCTACATGAAAGGACAAGAAACTCGTGGTTTTCAGTCAGAGGTAAAACAGCTTCTGCACCTGATGATCCATTCTCTGTATTCCAATAAAGAAATCTTCCTGCGTGAGCTTATCTCTAACGCCTCGGATGCGGCTGACAAGCTGCGTTTCCGTGCACTGTCGAACCCGGACCTGTATGAAGGTGACGGTGAACTGCGCGTGCGCGTCTCCTTCGATAAAGATAAGCGTACGTTGACCATTGCCGATAACGGTGTGGGGATGAACCGCGATGACGTTATCGATCATCTGGGGACCATTGCCAAATCCGGTACCAAATCTTTCCTCGAATCTATGGGTTCCGATCAGGCGAAAGACAGCCAGCTGATCGGTCAGTTCGGGGTCGGTTTCTATTCGGCGTTTATCGTTGCAGATAAAGTCACCGTACGCACCCGTGCGGCGGGCGACAAGCCTGAGAACGGTGTGTTCTGGGAGTCGGCGGGCGAAGGTGAATACACCGTGGCCGATATCACCAAAGACGATCGTGGCACAGAAATTACTCTGCACCTGCGTGAAGGGGAGGATGAGTTCCTCGATGATTGGCGCGTACGCTCCATCATCAGCAAATATTCCGACCATATCGCACTGCCGGTAGAAATTGAAAAACAGGAAGAGAAAGACGGTGAAACCGTAGTTTCCTGGGAGAAAATCAACAAGGCACAGGCGCTGTGGACGCGTAACAAGTCGGAAATCAAAGACGACGAGTACAACGAGTTCTACAAACATATCGCGCATGACTTCACTGATCCGCTGACCTGGAGTCACAACCGTGTGGAAGGTAAGCAGGAATACACCAGCCTGCTGTATATCCCGTCGCAGGCACCATGGGACATGTGGAACCGCGATCACAAACACGGTCTGAAACTGTACGTCCAGCGCGTGTTCATCATGGACGACGCTGAGCAGTTTATGCCGAACTACCTGCGCTTTGTGCGTGGTCTGATAGATTCCAACGATCTGCCGCTGAACGTTTCTCGTGAGATCCTGCAGGACAGCACCGTCACCCGTAACCTGCGCAGCGCGCTGACTAAACGTGTGTTGCAAATGCTGGAAAAACTGGCGAAAGACGATGCAGAAAAATACCAGACCTTCTGGAAACAGTTCGGCTTGGTACTGAAAGAAGGTCCGGCGGAAGACCATGCCAACCAGGAAACCATCGCTAAGCTGATGCGCTTTGCCTCCACGCACACTGACTCTTCCGCGCAGACCGTGTCGCTGGAAGACTACGTGTCGCGGATGAAAGAAGGTCAGGAGAAGATCTACTACATCACCGCAGACAGCTATGCGGCGGCGAAGAGCAGCCCACACCTGGAGCTGCTGCGTAAGAAAGGCATCGAAGTCCTGCTGCTTTCTGACCGCATCGATGAGTGGATGATGAACTATCTGACCGAGTTCGATGGCAAGCCGTTCCAGTCTGTGGCGAAAGCCGATGAATCTATCGACAAGCTGGCGGATGAAGTTGACGAGAATGCGAAAGAAGCCGAAAAAGCGCTGACGCCGTTCGTTGAGCGCGTGAAAACCCTACTGGGTGACCGCGTTAAAGAGGTCCGTCTGACGCACCGTCTGACCGACACCCCGGCCATTGTGACCACCGATGCGGACGAAATGAGCACCCAGATGGCGAAGCTGTTTGCTGCTGCAGGCCAGGCCGTACCGGAAGTAAAATACATCTTTGAACTTAACCCGGACCACGTGCTGGTAAAACGCACGGCGGATACCGAGGACGAAGCGCAGTTTAAAGAGTGGGTTGAACTGCTGTTGGATCAGGCGCTGTTCGCTGAGCGCGGCACACTGGAAGATCCTAACCAGTTCATCCGTCGCATGAACCAACTGCTGGTGTCGTAATTTTCACGACACACTGAGCATCACCATAAAAGGGCAACGCAAGTTGCCCTTTTTTACGCTTAGCGCATCGACACCGTGGTGACGCTGTTTGTCGCTAGCGTCTCCAGTGTGTACTGCGCCAATTCACCGTTTTGCAGATAGACTTTGTGTTCGATGCAAAGTGTTATTTGACCTTCCGGTAAACGTAACAACCAGGCCTCATCTGCATTAAGTATTTTTCCTGACCAGACCTTTACATCATGGCTAATGGTATAACCGCAGGTTTGCTCAATGTAGTGCAACACCGACTGTCGACAGTTTTCCTGAGTAAACTCTGGGAATAGCGTTCGGGGCATCCAGGTTTCTTCAATGATGGTGGGTTGCTGGTTGATGATGCGCATTCTGCGAAAGTGGATCAGCGGCGTTTCTGGTGGCAAGCCGAAAAGCGCCGCTATCTCTGCATCGTTAGACAGCATGTCATAACTGAGCACCACGTTATCCAGCGTTTGATCCCGATGAATACGTTCTGACAGGGTAATGACGTTGTTGTCCTGATAAAACTCCGGCGGATTCACAAAGATCCCTGAACCCTGCCGGGTATGGACAAAAGACTCTCTTTTCAGGCGCGCAACGGCTTTCTGAATGGTCGGTCGACTGACACCATAGCGCTCTGCAAGAGCATGTTCACCTTCCACCGGCTCACCGGCAGCGTATTCCCCTTTGAGGATTTTCTCTCTTAACAACAGATAGATATCAAGATACTTCATGGCGTCCGTTCTGGCGCGTCTGGCGACGCGCCCTTGGTTAGGCTTGCGATTGAACGAGAAATTGCTGTTTTTTCGCCATTCTAAGTCGTTTGAGCGCAATAGCAATTGTGGCAGTCGTGATAATGCCACCGCTCATTGCGATCAATGCCATCAGCGGCTGATCGAAACCGCCAAGCAGAACGATGATTGGCCCGCCATGTGCGACATTGCAATGCAAACCGAATACAAAGCCGAGGATGCACGCCACCGCAGATCCAATCATGTTGGCCGGGATCACAGACAGCGGATCGCGGGCGGCAAAAGGAATCGCTCCTTCAGAAATCCCGACCAGCCCCATGGCTGCCGCCGCCTTACCGTTTTCGAACTCTTCATCGTCAAACAAATTAAAGCGTCTGCCGATAAATGCCGCCAGTGCCATACCCAGCGGCGCAACCGGAATAGCTGCCGCCTGCGCACCCATAAACTGAGTTTGCCCTTGGGCGATAAGACCCACGCTAAACATAAAGACCACTTTGCCAAACGGTCCCCCCATATCAAAGCCCTGCATCAGCCCCATCACCAGGCCAATTAAAATGATGTTGCCTGTGGAAAGGTTGGTCAGCAGATGATTCAGGAAGGCCATCAGATCGGCCACCGGTGCGCCGATAACGAAGATAAACAACGCGGCGATGAAGGCCGTACCCGCAATGGGCGCGATCATGATAGGCACCAGCGGTAACAGCATTTTGTGCCATGAAAGGTGGGTCAGCCAGCGGATGAAATAGCCCACTAGCAGTCCGGCAATAATTGCACCGATAAATCCACAACCGGCGCTGGCACCGTAAAATGAACCAGTATTGGCGATCCAGCCACCGATAAGCCCAGGCGCGAGTGCAGGCCGTTCGCCAATGGCGAAAGCAATATACCCAGCGAGCACCGGGATCATCAGCGTGAAGCCAACGACGCCGACATTAAGCACCTGATTCCACAGGCTTCCTTCCGGGATAGCCAGCCCGGACGGTGTTGGTACGCCACCCAGCGCCAGCGCGAGGGCGATCATCAGCCCGCCAGTAACCACGAATGGGATCATATAGGAGACCCCGTTCATCAGCGACTTGTACAACTGGCTGCGCACCGTGGTACTCGACGCCTGGGTTTTTGTGGTGCTTTTCGCCTGGTAGGGCTGTGCTGACAGTGCCTGGTGAATTAATCCCTGCGCATCTTTGATGGCGGCTTTAACGCCTGTAATAATCACTTTCTTACCGTTAAAGCGATCCAGGGAGACCTGTTTATCACAGGCGACAACAATGGCGTCCGCCCGGGCGATCTCTTCCTCGGTTGGTGCGTTTTTGACGCCAATAGAACCGTTGGTTTCAACAATGGCTTCATAGCCCATTTCCGCTGCGGCTTTTTCCAGCATCTCTGCGGCCAGGTAGGTGTGCGCAATGCCTACCGGGCAGCCGGTTACGCCGATAATCAGCCCACGCGAAGCCGCAATATTGATTTTTGCGTGAGGCTCTTCTTGCTGGCAGAAATAGTCCACGACTGCCTGAGCGTCCTGGCAGGCGAGGATTTGCCTGACGCTATCATCTTCAACCAGACGCGAGGAGATCTGCGCCAATACATCGATATGCGCAGCGCTAGCCTGTTTTGCAGAAGCGATCATCAGGATCAGGTGAGTCGGCTGGTCATCTTCCGCGCCATAGTCAATACCCTGACGGCTGATACCAATCGCCACCGCCGGGAATAAAACGCTGTCGCAGCGTGCGTGCGGCAGCGCAACGCCACCTTCAAATCCGGTATTTCCTGTTTCTTCTCTTGCCCATACCTCCTGGAGAAACGCTTCGGTGTCGCGAATTTTATTCGCGCGCAATAACAGGTCGGCGAGTTCAGTGAGTGCTGTATCTTTTTGGGTTGATTTAAGGTCCAGACAAATCAACGCCGGTTGAACAAGGTCGTTTATCTTCACAGTAGACTCTCTATAATTATTTGTAATTACAACTTTTGCAGAGGCTAAAAGTTTACCAGTGAAATGATCTTGATATTGATCATCTCTTCAGACGCGTAATTGGCTGTTTTTTTCGTTATGCAGGCGATTTCACACATTGTGACTGGCGATTATTTGTTCTTTTACTGATTTTTGATTTAGGTCAAAGATTGTAATTTGTAATTACAACTTAATAGGGGGAAGTTTCTTTTGGAGGCAGGGCTGTGAGCAAACAAGCGATTATCGCCGAACAAGTTGATGTGAATAAAAAGATCCCGTGCGAAAAGAGCCCGGAAGAACAACTCGTGATTATGGAAGCCTACACCAAGGCATTTCAGTCAACCCCAGAGCGTTTTCAGCGCGAGGTCCGCTGTCTGCAGGCGCTGTATCCCACGCTGTTCCGCCGCCCCTGTGCAGATGACCTGATTCTGGGACGTGTCGATGCGCTGCCGATTGGTTTTGGCTGTGTTACTTCTGTCGGTGGCGTAGGTCACTACTGTAATTTTGCAAAACTAGACCAGCTGCGTGAAACGCTGGAAACGCCTGCCCAACAACAACAGATCGATGTGCTTGAGCGCTACTGGCGTGAGCATGACACCCGTTCCGTCTATTTTCGTCAGGCGCTAACTGATGACACGCTCGGCAAGTTTGTTGACGTTAACTTCCCAGCGATTGCGACGGCGCGTTTAAGCGGCATGTATCTGGATTATCCGCAACTGATGGATCTCGGGATCGGCGGGTTGCTGCAACGCATCGATCAGCAGCAACAGCAGTCTGAACTCGCCGGAGATGAGGCAGCGGTGCAATTACAGCAATCTTTCAAGGACGTGCTTGGCATTTTGCAGCAGGTGATTGACCGTCACATTGAAATTGCCGCCGATGAAATGGTGAATTGCACGGACGCCAGGCGTTGCAAGCACCTGTTGCTGTTAATGAGTGAACTGGCCGCCATTCGTAATGACAAACCTGCGACTTTCATTCAGGGCATTGAGCTGAGCTGGCTCTATAGCTTGTGTGCTGGCGTAGTGAATTACGGGCGTATGGATGACTATTTGGGCGATTTGCTGGTGGCGGATCTCGAAGCCGGACGTCTCACGGAACGCATGGCTATTGATTACATCCGCTCCCACTACCGCCTGATTGAAGCGCGGAAAACCACGGTGAATGGGCGCGTGGTGGTCGGCGGGAAAGGGCGACGTAACCCGAAAAATGCGGATGTTTATTGTCGACTGGCGATCCAGGCCGTTGAGGAAAATGGCGATACAGAACCGCAATTTACCTTGCGTATTTATCAGGGAATGGGCAGTGCTATCTGGCAACAGGCGCTGACGGTGATTGGCACCGGCCTGACCTACCCCATCCTGTATAACGATGACGTCAATATTCCGGCGGTGATGAATGCGATGCAGGTGCCGGAAACCGAGGCCGAGCAGTATGTTCCCTTTGGTTGCGGTGAGTTTGTGCTGGCCGGGCGAAGCGTGGGCACCCCGAATACCTGTATTAACCTGCTTAAAATTCTCAATATTTCGCTCAGTGGCGGCATCGATTTTTGGGATGACAAACAAAAAAGCGGCGGCGTGGCGTTAACCCCGCCAGAACAGATAACGTGTTTTGATGAGGTGCTGGGTAACTTCCAGCGATTGCTGGATTACTACATCGATATTACGGCGCACGCTCAGGCGTTGTCTTATCAGGTGATGAATGAACAGGTTGGCTTTTTGTTTACCTCGATTCTGACGGCAGACTGCGTGGCGCGCAGCAAAGCGCTGCTTGACGGCGGCGTACGTTACCTCGGTGGCACCAACGAAACGTACGGCAATACCAATGCGGCAGATTCACTGGCGGCGATCAAACAGGTGATTTTTACCGAGCAACGTTACAGCTACACAACGCTAATTGCGGCGCTGAAAGCGGATTTTGTGGGCTATGACGACCTGAAGCGGGCGCTGATTGCTGCGACTAAATTTGGTAATGACGACAATGCGGCCGATGACCTTGCGGTGATGCAGCATCATTATGTCTGCAACGGCGTGCGTGACGCGGCCAAGCGGGTAGGTCTGGACAGTTATCTGGTGGTGATCATTAACAACCAGGTGAATACCGAATGGGGGCGGGCGACCAGCGCGTCTGCAGACGGGCGGCATAAAGGCATTTACATGAGCAACGCCAACAACCCGCAGAGCGGTGCGGATAAAAATGGCCCGACGGCGATGCTGAACTCGCTGCTGAAATTGGAAGCGAAATATCACGCCGGTTCGGTACAAAACATCAAATTTAGCAAAGGTTTGTTCAACGCCCGCCGTCCGCTGGTGGAAGCGTTGATGCACTCATATTTTGAGCGCGGTGGGCCGCAGTTGATGGTCAGCGTGGTCGGAAAGGGCGAGCTGGAGGCGGCGTATCAGCACCCGGAAAACTACCCCAATCTGATTGTTCGCGTTGGCGGATTTAGCGCGCGTTTCGTCAATCTGGACAGAGATGTGCAGCAGGAAATCCTGAACCGTACGCTGAATGACTGAGGTGGACGATGAGCGAAGCGGGCACGGTTTTTGATATTCAGAAATTTTCACTGCACGATGGGCCGGGGATCCGCACCACCGTCTTTCTGAAAGGATGCCAGATGCGCTGCGTCTGGTGTCACAATCCGGAGTCGTTGAGGGCGGAAAAGCAGCTGGCGTTTCTGGAACATAAGTGCCTGCAATGTCGGCGCTGCGCAGAGGTCTGCCCGCACGGGTGTCACCAGTTTGCACAAGGACGGCATGAGATTGACTATGCCGCCTGCCAGGCGTGCGGACGCTGTGTTGAGGCGTGTCCGGCGCAGGCGCTTAAAATCTACGGGCAGACCCGAGAGGTTGCTGAAATCATTGCTGAGGTCATCAAGGATAAACCTTACTTTGACAAAACAGGGGGCGGAATAACCTTGTCCGGTGGGGAAGCGATGTTTCAGTTTCCCTTTGCGCTGGCGCTGGTAAAAGCGGCGAAAGCCGCTGGTTTGCACGTCTGTATTGAAACAAATGGCGCTTCTCGTCCAGAGCGGTATCGCGAAATTGCCCCATGGGTGGACCTTTTTCTCCTCGATTATAAAGTGACCGACGCGCGTGCGCACAAGGCGCACACCGGTATTGCGAAGCGCGTGGTGGAGGCCACGCTGGAAACGCTCAACGAGATTGGCGCACAGGTGATCCTGCGCTGTCCGCTGATTCCGGGCTATAACCTCAATGATGAACATCTGGCCGCGATCCGCGCGATAACCGAGCGCTACGCTGCTGTCCTGCACAGCGAAATATTGCCATATCATAACCTGGGCATGGCGAAACACCGTGAGCTGGGACAGATCCCCGTTTGCACGATCAGCGTACCGGATGAGGCAACGGTGGCGCAGGCGCTGGAAAAATTGAATCAGAACGGGGAAAAGGTCGTGCGTCGGGGGTAAACGTGGGGTGCATAAGTAGAATTTAGAATACGCAATTAACGATATTTCACGATATCCTGCTGTTAAACGTTTCAGCGCCAAGCACCTTTCTTGAGCCAATTGCGTGATGGTGGTATCGTTTAGCGCTTTTTAAAAAATATCGACAACCTTTAAGGGGATTTTCGTAATGCGTATCATTCTGCTTGGCGCTCCGGGCGCGGGTAAAGGAACTCAGGCTCAGTTCATCATGGAGAAGTATGGTATTCCGCAAATCTCCACCGGTGATATGCTGCGTGCTGCCGTGAAATCTGGCTCCGAGCTGGGCAAACAAGCTAAAGACATCATGGACGCTGGTAAACTGGTGACTGATGAGCTGGTGATCGCGCTGGTAAAAGAGCGTATTGCACAGGAAGACTGCCGTAATGGCTTCCTGCTGGACGGCTTCCCACGCACTATTCCGCAGGCTGACGCCATGAAAGAAGCGGGTATTGTGGTTGATTACGTTCTGGAATTTGCTGTACCGGACGAACTGATCGTTGACCGTATCGTTGGTCGTCGCGTTCACGCGGCATCTGGCCGTGTGTATCACATCAAATTCAACCCACCTAAAGTTGAAGGCAAAGACGATGTGACCGGCGATGAGCTGACCACCCGTAAAGATGACCAGGAAGAGACCGTGCGTAAGCGTCTGGTTGAATACCATCAGATGACTGCTCCGCTGATTGGTTACTACCAGAAAGAAGCGGAAGCGGGTCAAACTAAATACGCGAAAGTTGACGGTACTCAGGCCGTTGCCGCCGTTCGCGCAGACCTGGAAAAAATCCTCGGTTAATCCGTGAATGCCCGATGGCGCTACGCTTTCGGGCAAATCTTTACCTCTCACAGCAATTAGTTCTTCTTCCTCGCTTTTCCGCTACAATTATCAACAATTTGAATCAATACGAGGCGGTAATGCGTCAGACGAAAACCGGTATCCTGCTGGCTAATCTCGGCACCCCCGATGCCCCAACTCCCGAAGCAGTTAAACGTTATCTGCGTCAATTTTTAAGCGACACGCGCGTGGTCGATACCTCCCGTCTGCTGTGGTGGCCGCTGCTGCGCGGTGTGATCTTACCGCTACGCGCACCACGTGTGGCGAAGCTGTACCAGTCAATCTGGATGGATGAAGGCTCGCCGCTGATGGTCTACAGCCGCCGTCAACAGCAGGCGCTGGCAGAATCCCTGCCGGATACGCCAGTCGCCCTGGGGATGAGCTATGGTTCACCCTCGCTGGAGAGTGCGGTCGATGAATTGCTGGCAAGTGGCGTTGATCACATTGTGGTGCTAACGCTGTACCCACAATATTCCTGTTCAACGGTGGCCGCAGTGTGGGATGAACTGGCGCGAATTTTAGCGCGCAAGCGCGCGATCCCCGGAGTCTCTTTTATTCGCGATTACGCGGACGATAGCGCCTATATTGACGCGCTGGCCAAAAGCGCCCGCGACGCCTTTGCCCGGCACGGCGAACCCGATTTACTGCTGCTTTCCTACCACGGCATTCCGCAGCGTTACGCCGATGAAGGTGATGACTACCCGCAACGCTGTCGCGATACCACGCGTGAGCTGGTATCGGCACTGGGTTTAGCGCCGGAAAAAGTAATGATGACCTTCCAGTCGCGCTTCGGTCGGGAGCCGTGGCTGACGCCGTATACCGACGAAACGCTGAAAATGCTGGCGGAAAAAGGCACCCGGCATATTCAGGTCATGTGTCCGGGCTTTGCTGCCGATTGTCTCGAAACGCTGGAGGAAATCGCCGAACAAAACCGGGAGATTTTCCTCGAGGCGGGCGGTCAGAAATATGAGTACATTCCGGCGCTGAATGACGCACCGGAGCATATCGAGATGATGTTGAAATTGACCGCAGCCTATCGCTAAAGCTGCGCTCTGAAGAAACGTGCACCATCTCGTAAGGCATCGTCGGCGGTTTTCATCATTCGCGAGTAGTGCAGGAAGGCGTGCAGCGTGCCGGAGTACATTTTGTACTGACAGGGCTGCTGATGCGCCTGTAGCGTCTGAAACAGTAAGCGGCTGTCGTCAATCAGTGGATCAAACTCCGCGCCAGCGATAAAACACGGTGGTACATCGCGAGTGAGATCGTTGTTAAACAAACAATAGTAGGGTGACTCGCGATCCTCGGCGCTGCGCAGATAGGCATCTTCGTACATCTGCAGATCTTCGCGCGCTAAACCATCCCATGCTCCGCCCATCAGCCTTCGGCTGAGCGAATCCCGTAAACCGTACAGTCCGTACCACAACAGCACGCCCGCGACCTTACCGCAGGCAATCTGTTTGTCGCGTAGCCACAGCGCGCTGGCGAGTGCCAGCATGGCGCCAGCGGAATCACCAGCAAAACCAATATTCTCCACGTTGAGAGAATAGTCAGCTGCATGATGATAAAAGTACTGGCAGGCGGCGACAATTTCTTCGATGGCCTGTGGGAAGCGGGCCTCCGGTGAAAGTGAATAGTCGATGCCAATCACTGTGCATCGTGTGTAGTTCGCCAGCAAACGCATAATGCGATCATGCGTATCCAGATTACCGAGTATAAAACCGCCGCCGTGCAAATAGTACAGCGTGGCCTGACTGTGGGACTGTGGAGAATAAATCCGCGTAGCCACCGGGCCGCAAGCGGTAGAGATGACGCACTCTCGGGTGCTCATCTGTGGGGCATCGGCATTCCAGAACTGGCGCTCATGTATGTAGTGTTGGCGCTGGGCAACGAAATCATCCGCTGCGGGCCATGGGGGCAGGTCATCGCGATGAAAATTCACCACGGTTTTCATTTCGTCTGAAATGAGGTCAAGGACAGGGATTTTGTTTTCCGGCTTCATAAAACGCTCCTTGTGAACGGTGAGCTATTGTAGAAATTAACGCCGGATAAACTGCGATCTCACCGTCCGATATTGAAAGTTAGCGCTGCGTCGCGTGCGCAGGATGGAATGTGCTACCATGCATCGCTCAGTTAACCACCCGTAAAATCGACCATGAAATTTCCCGGCAAACGCAAATCCAAACACTATTTTCCCGTCAGCGCGCGCGATCCGTTGCTGCAACAAATTCAGCCTGAAAACGAGACCAGCGCCGCCTGGGTCGTCGGTATCGATCAAACTCTGGTGGATATAGAAGCCAAAGTCGATGACGACTTTGTGAAACGTTATGGATTAAGCGCTGGGCATTCTCTGGTGATTGCTGATGATGTTGCTGAGGCGCTCTACCAGGAGCTGGTGCGTGAAAACTTAATCACCCATCAGTTTGCGGGCGGCACTATTGGTAACACCATGCACAACTACTCTGTGCTGGCGGATGACCGCTCGGTACTGCTGGGCGTCATGTGCAGTAATATTGAGATTGGCAGCTACGCGTATCGCTATTTATGCAATACCTCCAGCCGTACCGATCTGAACTACCTGCAAGGCGTTGATGGTCCTATTGGTCGCTGCTTCACTCTGATTGGGGAATCCGGTGAGCGTACTTTCGCCATCAGCCCAGGTCACATGAACAAACTGCAGGCGGACAGCATTCCTGAGTCGGTGATTGCCGGAGCCTCTGCGCTGGTGCTGACCTCGTATCTGGTGCGCTGTGAGCCGGGTGAGCCGATGCCGGAAGCGACCATGAAGGCCATTGAGTTCGCCAAAAAACACAATGTCCCAGTGGTGCTGACCTTAGGGACCAAATTCGTTATTGCGGATAACCCGCAGTGGTGGCAGGAATTCCTGAAAGAGAATGTTTCCATTCTGGCGATGAATGAAGAAGAGGCAGAAGCGCTGACCGGCCTGAATGACCCGCTGCTGGCGTCCGACAAAGCGCTGGATTGGGTAGACCTGGTACTCTGTACCGCAGGTCCGGTGGGGCTGTATATGGCCGGTTTTACGGAAGATGAGGTCAAACGCAAAACCCAGCATCCACTGCTGCCAGGAGCCATTGCCGAATTCAACCAGTACGAGTTCAGCCGCGCGATGCGCCATAAAGACTGTACCCAACCGCTGCGCATTTATTCGCACATCGCCCCGTATATGGGCGGGCCGGAAAAAATCATGAACACTAACGGCGCGGGCGACGGTGCGCTGGCAGCCCTGCTGCATGATATTACGGCGAACAGCTACCATCGCGGAAATGTGCCAAATTCCAGCAAACACAAATACACCTGGCTGACCTATTCCTCGTTAGCGCAGGTGTGTAAATATGCCAATCGCGTGAGTTATCAAGTGCTCAACCAGCATTCACCGCGCCTGACGCGCGGATTGCCGGAGCGGGAAGACAGCCTCGAAGAGGCTTACTGGGAACGTTAAGGGGCATTGCGTGAAATTGCCCGGTGGTGTTATCGCTCACCGGGCCTACGTTTTGGTTAACCCGTCACCACTTCACCTGCGGGCGGTGTTTCAATCAGTTCCAGCATGGTGCGGGCGATCTCACGTTCGCCCATCACCACCTGATTAGCACCGCGCTCGGTGATGTATTCCACCTCATCGTCATAATGCGCGCGGGCGATAATCTCAATCGAAGGGCATTTCTCACGTGCGGAAGCGACAATCTCACCCGCTTCATAACCGTTGGGGATGGTCAGCAGCAGCCAGCGCGCGCAGTCCAGATGCGCAAGGTTCATGATCTCTTCGTTGGCCGCATTGCCCAGCACGGCGCGGATCCCGCGTTCACGCAGCTCGTCAACGCGAGTACGTGACGTTTCAATAACCACCAGCGGAATACCCGCAGCCATCAACTTTTCCCCGAGCAGACTGCCGACGCGGCCAAAGCCAACCAGCAGGGCATGATTGCAAATATCGACCGGGATCTGCTTCTCTTCTTCGATAGCTTCTTCCAGCGTCTGCTCTTCCAGTGTTTCGGTTTTCGCGAGGTATTTTTCCAGCACGGCGAACAGGACTGGATTCAGCATGATGGACAGGATTGCCCCAGCTAGCACTAGGTTTTGTCCAGCCTGCGGTAACAGGCCAAGCGCCATTCCAAGGCCTGCGAGAATAAAGGCAAATTCACCAATCTGCGCCAGGCTGGTGGCAATGGTGAGCGCTGTGCGCTGGGAGTGACCGAACAGGCGTACCAGGAAATAGGCTGCAAGAGATTTACCAAAGATGATAATCGCCAGCGTGCCCAGCACTGCCAGCGGTTGCTGAATCAGAACTAATGGGTCGAATAACATGCCGACGGAAACAAAGAACAGTACCGCAAAAGCATCGCGCAGAGGCAGAGTGTCATGCGCCGCACGGTGACTCAGCTCAGACTCGTTTAGCACCATACCAGCGAAGAACGCGCCCAGAGCGAAGGAAACGTCGAACACCTCCACGGCACCAAAAGCGATACCTAAGGCGAGAGCCAGCACCGACAAGGTAAACAGTTCACGCGAGCCCGTGGCGGCACTGCGGGCCATAATCCACGGAACCAGGCGACGGCCAACCAGCATCATAATGGCGATAAACGCCACCACTTTACCGATGGTTATGCCCATATCGACGGCCAGCGAAGCAAAGCCGACATCTTCTTTTTCCAGCATACCGGCGATGGCTGGCAGGAGAACCAGCGTCAGCACCATCATCAAGTCTTCGACAATCAACCAGCCAATGGCGATTTGCCCGCGCTGGCTGTCAATCAACTGCCGTTCTTCAAGCGCACGCAGTAACACCACGGTACTGGCGGTTGACAGACATAATCCAAAGACGATACCGACCATCAGCGACCATCCGAGCACTGCTGAAAGCGCCATACCCAGCAACGTCGCCACGGCTATCTGGGCGATCGCCCCGGGAATGGCGATGGACTTTACCGCCATCAGGTCCTTCAACGAAAAGTGCAGTCCCACACCAAACATCAGCAGGATCACGCCAAGTTCCGCCAATTCCGGCGCAAGCTTAGTATCAGCAACAAAACCAGGTGTAAATGGACCGGCCAGAACGCCCGCTAACAGATATCCCACCAGAGGAGAAATACGCAGTTTATTGGCAAGCATGCCAAATATAAAAGCGAGCACAAGGCCACCAACAATGGTGGTGATAAGCGGGGTGGCGTGATGCATTCCGTCTCCTTTGGTTGCTGTGATGATCCTGAAAACCCTAATTCCGAGTAATAGTTTATGACAATTTTAATGTTTATGTTTATGAATAATTATTGAAATTTGATAAAAATGGGAATTTAGGCGTAAAAAGGCACGGATCGGAAAACTGTGGGGGTATGCATAGAGCAAACGCTGATGGTCACTGTAAGTGATGACGGCCAAAGTTTACTTTTGGCCGTCATAAAATCAGGCTTTATGTCGGTTATCAGGTAAGAATATGGTCAGTATCCCAAGAAGTGGCAGGAAAGCACATATTTTGTAGACCAAATCTATACTGGTATGGTCGGCAACCAGCCCTAACACAGCAGCACCTAAGCCACCCATGCCAAAGGCAAAACCGAAAAACAGCCCAGAAACCATGCCGATACGTCCCGGAAGCAGCTCCTGTGCGTAGACCAGAATGGCAGAAAAGGCTGATGCAAGGATAAAACCAATGATCACGGTTAAAATCCCGGTCCATTCAAGCGTTGCGTAGGGTAAAACGAGGGTAAATGGCGCTACGCCGAGGATAGAGCCCCAAATAACATATTTTCTGCCGATCTTATCGCCTAGCGGTCCGCCAATTACCGTCCCGGCCGCAACGGCAAACAGGAAGGCAAACAGGTGGAACTGCGCGTTTTGTACCGATAATCCGAATTTTTGCATCAGATAAAAGGTGTAATAGCTGCTGATGCTCGCCATATAGAAATATTTGGAGAAAATCAGCACCAACAGAATGCTAATCGCCAGCACCACTTTGTTCCGCGGCAGTGGGTTAACGATGGCGACTTTCGGCTTACCTTTGCTCATCCGATGTTGGGCTGCATACCAACGGCTGATTTGCGCCAGCACCACAATCGCTAACAATGCTGCCAGCACGAACCACGCTACATTACCCTTACCGTATGGCGCGATGATGACAGCTGCCAGCAATGGCCCCAGAGAGCTGCCGAAGTTGCCGCCAACCTGGAAAATAGACTGGGCAAGACCATGACGACCACCGGAGGCCATCCGCGCCACGCGGGACGATTCCGGGTGAAACACCGATGAACCCGTACCGACCAGCGCGGCGGCGAGCAGTACCATGTGGAAGTTGCCAGCCATCGCCAGCAACACCAGCCCGCTCAGCGTAAAGCACATGCCAATAGGTAGCGACCACGGCATCGGATATTTATCTGTCCAGTAACCCACCACCGGTTGAAGCAGGGAGGAGGTGAGCTGGAAGGTCAGGGTAATCATCCCGATCTGCATAAAGCTCAGCGAGAACTCTGACTGCAACAGCGGATAAATCGCCAGGATCAGCGACTGGATCATATCGTTTAACAGATGGGAGAGACTGATCGCTCCTAAAATGCCAAATGAGGTGCGTGCTTTTTGCGACGGCGCAGCAGAGCCGGGGAGCGGTTGAGCGGTTTGATTCGTTGCCATAGGTCCACTTCAATAATGGTGAGATAGGAGCAGGTGTAATTATTATCCGACTAACATACCTGCGGAAGGTGTTTGAAGGAAGTCTCATTTCTGAAAACATTTTCGGCTATTATTTCATATCATTGTAATTTCAGCGGTTGATATTGAGTCAGGGAGAGAAGCATGAAATTTTTGAAACGGGGCGTGGCGCTGGCATTATTTGCCGCATTTGCGCTGGCAGGTCAGCCTGCTCAGGCGTACGAAAAAGATAAAACCTATAAAATAACCATTCTGCATACCAACGATCACCACGGCCACTTCTGGCGCAGCGAATACGGCGAATACGGGCTTTCAGCGCAAAAAACGCTGGTGGACGGTATTCGTCACGAGGTTGCAGCCGAAGGCGGAAGCGTGCTGCTGCTTTCCGGCGGCGATATTAATACCGGCGTACCGGAGTCTGATCTCCAGGATGCTGAACCTGATTTTCGCGGTATGAACCTGGTAGGCTATGACGCGATGGCGGTGGGAAACCACGAATTTGATAATCCGCTTACCGTGCTGCGACAGCAGGAAAAATGGGCTAAATTCCCGTTTCTCTCCGCTAATATCTACCAGAAAAGCACCGGCGAGCGTTTATTTAAACCCTGGGCCATCTTTAAGCGCCAGGATTTAAAAATTGCCGTTATCGGTTTAACCACTGACGACACGGCGAAAATTGGTAATCCGGAATTTTTCACCGATATCGAGTTCCGCAAACCCGCGGACGAAGCGAAGCTGGTGATCCAGGAACTCAATATGGGTGAAAAGCCCGACGTCATTATTGCCACCACTCACATGGGACATTACGACAACGGCAACCACGGCTCGAACGCCCCTGGCGATGTGGAAATGGCGCGCAGCCTGCCCGCAGGCGCGCTGGCGATGATTGTGGGTGGTCACTCACAGGATCCGGTATGCATGGCATCCGAAAACAAAAAGCAGGTTGATTACGTACCGGGAACCCCGTGTGCGCCCGATAAGCAAAACGGTATCTGGATCGTGCAGGCGCATGAGTGGGGAAAATATGTAGGCCGCGCGGACTTTGAATTCCGCAATGGCGAAATGAAAATGGTTAACTACCAGCTCATTCCGGTAAACCTGAAGAAGAAAGTGACCTGGGATAACGGTAAAAGTGAGCGCGTACTTTTCACCCCGGAAATCGCTGAAAATCAGCAAATGCTCTCGTTGCTGACGCCGTTCCAGAATAAAGGCAAAGCGCAGCTGGAGGTAAAAATTGGTAGCGTCAACGGGCGTCTGGAAGGAGATCGCAGTAAAGTCCGTTTTGTGCAGACCAATATGGGACGTCTGCTGCTGGCTGCACAAATGGCGCGTACCAGCGCTGATTTTGGCGTGATGAGCGGCGGCGGTGTTCGTGACTCTATTGAAGGCGGAGACATTACCTATAAAAGTGTGCTCAAGGTGCAGCCGTTTGGCAACATCGTGGTGTATGCCGATATGAGCGGCAAAGAGGTGATTGACTATCTGACCGCCGTCGCGCAAATGAAGCCGGACTCTGGTGCTTACCCGCAATTTGCCAACGTTAGTTTTGTGGCGAAAGACGGCAAACTGAACGATTTGAAGATCAAGGGCGAGCCCGTCGATCCGACAAAAACCTATCGCATGGCAACGCTGAGTTTCAACGCCACCGGCGGTGACGGCTATCCGCGAATTGATAACAAGCCGGGCTATGTGAATACTGGATTTATTGATGCGGAAGTGTTGAAAGAGTACGTGCAGAAAAATTCACCGTTGGATGTCGGTGAGTATGAGCCGAAGGGTGAGGTGATCTGGCAATAACAGGGCGGAGTGCCGGATGGCGGTGCAAGCACCTTATCCGGCCTACGGGTACTTAATCCCGGCGCGCGATATCGGCGAATGTAGCATCCAGAATTTTCGCCAGATCGCCCGCCGCCAGTTCGATGTCCAGCCCGCGTTTGCCGCCGGAAACATAAATGGTGTCAAACGTTTGGGCTGGCGCGTCGATGAGCGTCGGCAATTTTTTTTTCTGCCCCAGCGGGCTGATGCCCCCTACCAGATAACCGGTTGTACGTTGAGCCACCATTGGGTCGGCCATGTCGACCTTTTTCGCGCCCAGCGCCTTGGCGACCTTTTTCAGATCCAACTGACCTGCCACCGGCGTGACGGCTACGGCCAGATGTTTCATATCGCCATTCACGGCAACCAGCAGCGTTTTGTAGACCTGGTCCGCGTTCAGACCTAGCTTGCGCACGACTTCGTCACCAAAGTTGGTCTCGGACGGATCGTGATCGTAGGTGTGGATCTGGAACGAAATTTTGTTTTTTTCGAGCAATTTAACAGCGGGTGTCATAGCAATTTTTCCTAGCTCAGACAAAATACGGCTAAAGCATACGCCTGATGGCGGTCTAAAAAATAGTACCATCTTGCGCATTAGTATTGGCAGGATGCTGACTTTGAGCGACAATCGATCTACACCGACGCTTTAAGCATCGGCATAATAATAACGATGAAATTCCTCTTTGACGGGCCAATAGAAATATTGGCCATTTTTTTATCGCAACATCTCCGGTAAATTCCCTTCGCCATAAAGATGCAGTGCGCCAACTGCCACCACATAGTGGCCCGCAGGCATCGCGTAGAGTTTGTCCCGCCAGGCCAGATTACGCTGGTGCATCAGGACGTCATATAACGACTGACTGAATGTATTGGGTAATGTGAGATCGCTATTCTGCGGCGGCGTTTTTAACCACCATCCCATCATCTGCTGCAGCAGTCGGGCATTGGTGTGCCAGTGCGTCAGGGTATCGTCCAGCAACGCCAGACCGTTATCCGGCAGCTGACATAACAGGTCAATCTGACTGGATGCACCTTCAAGCTCAACGATCGGTTTCTGCGCCTGTTTTGCCGCTTTCAGCAGTTGGTAATCAATCCCGTACTCCGCGCGTAATCCCAGCTGCTGCGCCTGGGTTGCCTGTAATATCATGGCGATTTGCCACAAAGGCTGGGTGGAAAACAGGGAAGGGGAAATACCCAGCTCTGCGCTGACTTTCTGCAGATGGCTGAGCTGCTCGTCGTTGATGCGGTCTTCCAGTGCAGCAAAAGTGGGGAGGTTAGCAAACGGCGCATCGTCTCCGGAAACATCGGCTTCAACGATCAGCGCGTCAGCGCGGTTGAGTTTTTTCAGTAGTTTTGCTGGCAGGGGGGCCATTTCACGGCTGCCCATATGAATACTGCCAATCAGATGAAAATGGCGATTGCCGGGCAACGAGATGTCTATAGCAGGCCAGGTATAATGGTGGCCGCGCAGTGCAGACCATAATGCTTTTACCCGGTATAACAGATCCATGCGGCCTCCCGTTGAAAAATCCCATGCTAGCGCGTGGTCAGGAAAGTCGCAATAAGTTCACCCGATGATGAAATGCCGGATACGCGTTAATGAACGGTATCCGGCAAAGGCTTACTCTTTCGGTTTAAAGCGTAACAACCGGTTGGCGTTGCTCACTACTGTTATAGACGAGAGCGCCATCGCCGCCCCGGCAACCACCGGGTTGAGCAGAGTTCCGGTAAACGGCCACAGGATCCCGGCGGCAACGGGGATGCCGATGCTGTTATAGATAAACGCGCCGAGCAGGTTCTGCTTCATGTTACGCAGCGTGGCCCGCGAGATAGACAGTGCGTCTGCCACGCCCATCAGACTATGGCGCATCAGCGTAATCGCCGCGGTTTCAATGGCGACATCGCTACCGCCACCCATCGCAATCCCTACGTCGGCTTGGGCGAGTGCCGGAGCATCGTTAATCCCATCACCAACCATTGCGACCTGACGTCCCTGGCTTTGCAGGCGTTTAATCGCTTCGGCTTTACCATCCGGCAGGACACCCGCGATCACTTCGTCAATGCCCGCTTCTTTGGCAATGGCGTTAGCGGTAGTCGGGTTGTCACCGGTGAGCATCACCAGACGATACCCGGCGCGGTGCAAACGCTGCAGTGCCGCCACGCTGTCGCTGCGCAGTGGGTCACGTACCGCGAGTAGCGCGGCCACTTTGCCGTCAATCGCCAGCAGGACCGGGGTTGAACCCTGAGAGGCCTGTGCGGTGATTTCGGCTTCCATCTCTGTAGTGATTACCTTCTGTTCATTGAGCAGTGCCTGGTTGCCCAACAGCAGCGTATGCCCTTCCGCTTCGCCGCTGACGCCCAAACCGCGCAGCGTGCGGAAACCGTTGACCTGCGGCAGCGTGACATCACCGGCTTTGTCCAGAATCGCGCGGGCCAACGGGTGGCTGGAACCCTGTTCAAGGGCCGCTGCCAGACGAATTGCCAGCGCTTCATCGGTATTGCCAAACGTTTTGATGGCGACAACCTGTGGTTTACCTTCGGTCAGCGTCCCGGTTTTATCAAATACCACGGTATCCAGTGTGCTGGCACGCTGTAGTGCATCGGCATCACGTACCAGAACCCCAAACTCTGCGGCACGACCGACACCGGAAATAATCGACATCGGCGTTGCCAGGCCCAATGCGCAAGGGCAGGCGATAATCAGTACGGTGGTGGCAATCACCAGCGTGTAGACAATTTGCGGGGCCGGGCCAAAGAAATACCAGATAGCGGCGCTGACCAGTGCAATAACCACCACCACCGGAACGAACACCGAGGAGATGCGGTCGGCCAGCTTGCCAATCTCAGGTTTGCTGCTTTGCGCCTGACGGACCATGCGAATAATACGCGACAGTGTGGTGTGGCTACCCACGGCGCTGGCGCGGAACAGCACGCTGCCGTCCTGAACCACGGTACCTGCGTGGACGCTGTCGCCTTCACCTTTTTGTTGTGGGATCGGTTCGCCGGTGAGCATGGCTTCATCCAGCCAGGCTTCGCCCTGGGTGATTTCGCCATCTACCGGTACGCGGTCACCGGTAGTCAGGCGCAGTAACATGCCTGCCTGAACGTCGGCCAGCGGCACGTTTTTTTCGCCTTCTTCCGTCACCACGCGCGCCGTCGGTGGCGTGAGGTCGAGCAGTTTTTCCAGTGCTTTGGAAGAGCGTTGGCGGGCGCGGGCTTCCAGCATATGTCCGAGGTTAATCAGACCAATAATCATCGCACTGGCTTCATAATAAAGGTGTCGTGCTTCCATCGGGAACCACTGCGGCCAGAGGTTGACACTCATGGAATAGATCCATGCTACACCTGTACCCAGCGCCACCAGTGTATCCATGGTGGCGGTGCCGTTCATCAGGCTTTTCCACGCGCTGCGGTAGAAATGACCGCCCGCGAAGACCATCACAGCAAGCGTTGCCAGACCAATCACCAGCCACAGGCTGCGGTTATCAGCGGTGACCATCATGTTATCGCCAATCATGCCCCACACCATGACCGGTACGCCCAACAGCAGTGCGACGGCGGCCTGCCAGCGGAAGCGTTTCATGGTAGCAACGGCTGTTTCCTGCTGGCGTTCGCGACGCTTAACGTCATCTTCGATCGCCTCCGCACCGTAGCCTGCTTTTTCAACCGCCTGGACTAAATCTGCGGCGGATGCACTGCCCATCACCAGCGCAGTACGCTCCGCCAGGTTTACCCGTGCCTGTGTGACGCCCGGTACGTTTTGCAACGCATTTTGTACGCGGGAAACACAGCTGGCGCAGCTCATGCCGCTTAACAGCAACTGTTGGCTGTCATCTTCAGCCGTCGCTACCGGAAGCTCAGGAGAGACCGCTGTCAGCGCTTCCGACGGGATTGATGACTCCGCCAGCGGTTTAGCCTTTGGGTGGCTTAACTCCGCGCCATAGCCGGCTTGTTTGATGGTTTCAATTAACGCTTCGGCGCTGGCGCTCCCGGTGATGTGCGCTTGTGTCACGGTGACATCCGCTTGCTCAACGTCAGGACGTTGCTCGAGGCTTTCTTTGACGCGTTTAACGCAGTGACCACAGGACAATCCGTCCAGAGTCAGGTCGATGGTTTGAGACATAACACACTCCTTTATTACGGGTTTAACTGACTGTGATAAAGGTTAAACCTTCCAGCAAGGTGAAGGTCAAGGGTGTTTTTAAAAAAGATGAAAAAACAGGAAAAGGAGAGAAAACGGGAACGCAGCGACAGGCCGTTCCCGGTGATTTACTGATTAAGGACGATAAGCGGCGTTCGATGCTCCGGTTCATTCATCACCGTGAGATCGGCGCCGTACAGCGCATTTAGCGACGGTTGCTTCAGGACATCCTGTGGACGACCGTTATCCACTATCCTGCCGTTTTCCATCAATACCACGCGGTCGGCATAGCGCGCGGCAAGGTTGAGGTCATGCAGGACGCAGCAGACGCTAAACTGCCGTTCACGAACTAGACGACGCAGCAGACGAAAAAGATGCTGCTGGTGGTGAATATCCAGGGCGGAGGTGGGTTCATCGAGAAACAACCATTTCGGCCCAGGCTCGGGCTCCCAAAGCTGAACCAGCAGGCGCGCCAACTGTACCCGCTGTTGTTCTCCTCCCGATAGATGTCGATAATCACGCGCGGCCAGCGCCTGGCAATCACACAACGTCATGATGTGCTCCGTTTCATCGCCCGTGTTGCGCGTGCGATACGGATGCCTGCCCATGCGAATGACCTCCTGAACGCTAAACGGGAAGGCCATATGATTATTCTGGCGCATCACGGCACGGGTTTTTGCCAGCTCGGTGATTGACCACTCGTTCAGCGGCTTGCCAAACAAGCTACAACGCCCGCTGTGGGGCTGCAGATACCCCGTAAGCTGGCGTAGTAGCGTCGATTTTCCGGCTCCATTCGGGCCAAGAATCGCGATGATCTCTCCATCGGGCAGCGTCAGAGAAACGTTGTCGGTCAGTCGTCTCCCGTGAATGTGGTAGACCAGATTTTCAGCGACGATCATGACACCCTCCGACTACGCAGTATTAACCACAGAAAGTACGGTCCACCGATCAGGCTGGTTAACAGGCCAACGGGCATTTCGGCAGGCTGCACCAGAGTACGGGCCAGCGTGTCGGCAATCAGGAGTAAACAAGCGCCCGCCAGCGTAGAGCAGGGAATCAACCAGCGATGGTCGGCGCCAGTAGTCATTCTGATCAAATGCGGGATCACCAGGCCAATAAAGCCAATCACGCCGCTGACGGAAACGGCAGCGCCAACCAGTAGCGAACTGAGCAACAATAACTGCTGGCGCTTACGTTTGACGTTTACGCCGAGGTAATGCGCCTCTTCATCGCCCAATTGCAGCAAATTAAGTGTTCCCGCCATGCTGACGGTTACAACAATGGCTGGAAGCACAAAAGTGCTGGCAACCAGCAGCGTTGGCCACTGGGCCTGACCGAGATTTCCCATCATCCACAGCGTAAGTTGACGTAGCTGCTGCTCATCGCCTACATAGCTCAGCACGCCAATAGCCGAACCGCACAGGGCATTGATAGCGATACCGGCTAACAGCAGTTGCATCATTCCACCGTGGTTATGACGCTGGCTTATAAGGAAAATAATCGTGCAGACCACCATGCTGCCCGCGACGGCAAAAATCATTTGCTCATACAGCACCAGCACCACGGGGAATGAAAATGGGGTAACTATCGCGATGCCGACCATCAGCGCGGAGCCGCTACTGACGCCAAGCAGGCCAGGATCGGCCATCGGATTGCGAAAAAGTCCCTGCATGATGACCCCAGCCGTAGCCAGCGCGGCGCCTACCAGAACGGCCAATAGCACGCGAGGCAGGCGGATGTTCAACCAGATATCACGGTATTCGTCGTTAAACAGGGCGCTGAAGCTAATGTTCAGTGCCCCTTGGCTGGCACCGAAGAGCATCAGAGCGACCAGCAAGAGAGAAAGACCCGTCAGGATGCTGACGGAAGAAAGCGAATCCTTAAGCACGCAACGCTCCATAACGTCTTTGCGGCGCGGAGTTCCACGCCGCGAGGGGTTTACGCGGGTTTTAGTCCTGGCTCAACCAAACTGTAAATCTGGTTATTGAGTGCTGGCGCTGTGGCCAGCTCGTGAATGTGCTTTGCAACATCTGTACGCATCACAAAACCATGACACTCCTGAGCCTGTATCCGTTGCGCCTGGCCTGTGGCTTCACCGTTCAGCAAACCGCCAGGGCGGAGAATGGCGTAGTCCAGTTGACTGGTTTGTAGCCAGCTTTCAGCCAACGATTTTTCCCGTACCGCCTGACCAAATGCGGCCTTGGCGCGTGGGGACAAAAAGGGCCAACTGTCACCACAGCCTAGCGACGTCACCAGAATCATGCGTTTGATCTCAGCTTTTTCTGCTTCATCAATAACGGTTCTGTGCGCCAGGTAATCCTGGGCACCGCCCATGGAGGAGATCACCGTGGCATGTTGACCCGCAGCGCGACAAGCACAGGCGGTGACTTGACTATCGCAGGCGTCGCCGATGAAGACCTGCACACCTTTTTCCTGCAACCTGGCAGCGGCCTGTGCGTTGCGAATGACGGCAATCACCGGACGTTGTTCCGCGAGTGCGAGCTCAAGCGTTTTTGCGCCGACGCCGCTACCACCCGCACCAAAAATGAGCCATGGAGCCATCAAGCATGTTCCTTTAAGGATGAAGATAGCGCGTGAAAGGCGCTGACCTGTTCGGCCAATAGCTGGCGATGCTCATCCCGACCGAGGAAAATTTTGAACATTGCGCTACCCGCCTGGTTAAAGAAGAGAATGGACGCGGTGTCCATTCCCATAAATTTGCGTTCAATCAGGGCAATATGCGTGCAGTTTTCTGCCTTGATATGACCGGTCATGCCTTTTTTGCCGCGCAGGTTGAAGTAACCGTGGCGGTGGAATCCGGAAGGTAATTCACCGGTGAATTCCAAAATGACATCAGCAGTATGGACCAGGGTGGTGACTTTGCCCCATTCGCTGACGGTTTCCCAGACGGTATCAAATTGATCGCCGGAAACCAGCGTCGGGGAGGGGAGGTTTTTCACCACCTCCAGCAGCGTGGTGTTGTACTGGGCCGCGATAGCTTCCAGCGTACCGTCCGGCTCAGTTTTCAAAAAATCCTGTAAAGAAACATGGCTCATACTTCACTCCTTTTATGGTTGCTCTACCGCAATACGCGGCGCGTTAAGTGTCTGAATCAGTTCATCAAGAGACTGCAAAATATTGCTCGCCCAAAAACGCCCTTCATTGGTCAGGCGCAAACAGGTGCTGGCATCTCGCGTCAGTCCTGCGTGATGCCATTGGGTCAGTAGTGGGGTCAGTTTTTGTGCATGAGGCGTAAGTTCATCCAGTGGGACGCGGGCCGTTTCAATGCCAGCCTGGAGGGTGTGTCGCCACTGGAAACCACGCTCGGCGGTACGCATCATCATCATTAGCGGTTTTTTTCCGGCGGTGATGGATTCATGCCATGTGGTCAGATTGCGCTCGACCATCCAGGAATAGCCATTGACTGACCCTCCTGCGCCAGAGCCGAATGCCAGACAGTCTGCTCCCTGTTTAATCAGCAGGTTGTACAGATTGCGTTCCCGTGTGGTGCGAGCCCAGTGGCTGTTGCTGATGCAGCGCCAGCCTGCCTGGTCCATAAAATCGCAACCCTGAAGATAAAGGTCGCGGCGCTCGGCGGGAGAGGGAACGCTCGTGCGACCCGCCTCAACCGCTTTACCCAGCGGCGTATTCGGGATCAGGTTAAGCGCGTAGAGATCAACGCCGTCAAGACCTATGTCACGCGCGATGGCCAGATCTTCGCCCCATAATTTTGCGTCCTGTCCGGGTAGACCAAACAGCAGGTCGCACACCACCGCAGCGCGATCCCGTCGAACCAGCCCCTGCATAAAGGCTATGGCGGTCGGGCCGTCCGAGGTGCGGGCCATTTTTTTGCGGATCCGGCTGTTAAAGGACTGAATGCCGATCGAAAAGCGATTGGCACCAGCGTCCAGGCAGGCATCGATGCGGGCATCGTCAAAGTTGAGTACCCGACCTTCAATGGTTACTTCGCAATCCGGTGCCAGCGGTAGTTTTTCACGCAGCGCGGTGATGATTCTCGCCAGATCCCGTGCCGACAGCGCAGACGGTGTACCGCCACCAAAATAGACGGCGTGAATCGGGGCCGACTGATGTAATGCGCTATCGGCTTCCATCTCTATTTCGCGTAATAGCGCGTTGGTGTAGTGGGCGCAGTGATCCTCTTCAAACCGGTTTTGATAAAACCCACAGAAAGTACAATGCGTAGCACAAAAAGGGATATGCAAGTACACCAGCCGTTTACGCGGCGGGGTGGGCTGGCTGATGACATCCTGCCAGGTTTGTGACAATAGCTCTTTGGCAACCGGGATCGCCCCGCGCCATGGCATTGTGGCACGGCGATCCTTAAATGGCTGACTTCCTTCGAGCGCAAAATGCGCGCTGAGATCCAGAGAGTGTTCAGTTTTCATTCTTCTTTATAAATCCAGTTAGTGAGGCCAGAATTGCTGGTGCAGGGCTTCAACCGCATCGGCGACGCGAGGCCCCATTCCCAGAATCAGCGCCTGATCTACCGCCACAATGCGCTGATTTTTCCAGGCCGCAGTGTGAGTAATACCGGCGATTGCGCTCAGACGATTCAGATCGCCGTCGATCATTTGCGACGTCACCACAATGACCTCCGGGTTGGCAGCGATCAGCGATTCCGCGCTGTAGCTTTTGTACTGCACGTGGTTGGCGACATTTTGTGCGCCTGCGAGAGTCATAATGGCATCGGCAACGCTACCCTTGCCGGCGACCTGTGGCGCACTGCCGCCAGCGGAGAGAATGAACATGGCTTTGACCGGCGCGTTTTTTCCCGCCACGCTGTGCTGAACACGATCCAGACGTTGATGTATGCGATTGACCAACGTTTCACCTTGTTCAGGAATATGCAGTGTTTGAGCCAGTTTCCGGATGTTGGCGTACATCTGCTCGACGGTGGCCGGTACGCGCGGCAACGTAACGACGTTCACTTTTTGCGCCCGCAGCTGATCCAAAACGATTTGAGGGCCTGCATCCTGCCAGGTGATAAAGCTGTCCGGATGCAGTGATAAAATGCCCTCGCTGCTTAACTGCTTCCAGTAGCCGATATGCGGGAGTGCGGCAGTTTCGGGCGGGTACGAAGTGGTTTCATCGACGCCGACCACTCGGTTGCCGACGCCCATGGCGTAAATCAGTTCACTAAGCGAGCCGCCCGCCACTACCAGGCGGTCGGCGGACTGGGCACTGAAAACGCAGGCGAGGCTCAGTAAGCCAATCAGGAGTTTTTTCATCGTCAGAAATTCCACGCAAAGCCAACGGCGGCATTGAAACCAGCATCTGGAATAGATTCATGCGCGGTTCTGTAACGCTTGTCGGTCAGGTTGTTGAGCGCGAGGTTGACCTGATACTGGTCCTGCGGACCAAACTCGGTGTTGAATGCAAGGTTAAGCGTGGCCCAGCCTGGATAGTTGAGTTCCGTGGTGCCGGTATTATCTTTGGCGTTGGATGCCGCGCGGATAAAGACATCGGACGTCACGTTAGCGACATTCATCAACCAGGTATGTTTCAGGCCAACACGCCCGGTCAGCGTGGGTTCGCCGGTATCCCAGGTTTTAATGGTGTCGCCCTCGTACTGACGGCGAATAAGATTACCGCTCAGGTAAGGTGAAACCGCCCAGCCGTTGTATTCTGCGGTGAGTTCCATGCCCCAGGTTTTGGCACGATCGATATTGTCGTAGTAGTAATAACCGCCGCGCGAAGAGGTGGTGTTGCCGTTACAAACCGGTTTGCCCGAACAGGCCAGGCTGGCGATATAGTCTTTGGCTTCTGAGTAGTAGATGGCAGTGTCAATCAGCCACATATTCCCTTTGTAACGGGCACCTAACTCATAGTTATTCGAGTGTTCCGCTTTCAGATTTGGGTTGCCGTAGGTAACGCTGCCACCTGCGGACGTCTGTGTGAATAGCTGAGTAAGCGTGGGGAAAACATAACCCTGGGCGTATGCTGCCCGGAGTTCAAGATCTTCAAAACCGGAATAGCGCAGGCTGGTTGAGGTAACCAGTTCATCATCGTGAACTGAATTTCCCCCGGTGGATTGCCAGGTAGTACCGCTGCTTTGGATGGTTTGCGTATCATTGCGATTGAGTTTCGAAGACAGCCAGTACTGGCGTGCGCCCACGGTCCACGTCCAGTCATCGGCAAAGCGCCAGTCGTTTTGTGCGAACAATGAGGTGTTGCTTTGCTCCGCTTCGTTGTATGACAGGGTGCGGGTTTGCGTATCGAAGAAGCCGGTAGCCGCGGTCTGGCGCGTACTGCCGTCCGTGTCCTGTTTTATTTTGTCATGCTGATACTGAGCGCCAACCACCAGCTCGTTGTTGGCAGGAAGGGAGAAGTTGCCCTGCAGTGTTAACCCCTGGGTATACTGTTTGTCGTTGGTATTGGTTTGATTGCTTACCGTCAGCGCTTTAATCATCGGGCTGGGGATTACCTGGGTCGTTTTGACCCGGTTTTCAAATTTACGCTCTATTGTCTGAGTGTATGCATCAATATGTATGTTCTTCAGGTAATCCCCGTCGGCTGCGTAGTCGTAGAAAAGACCAATTTTCTCGCGTTCCAGCTTAGGAATTTTGACGCTAAAGTCGTCGAACTGGCCTTCCGGGTCATCAAACCAGGTTTGAGTGGACAGCTTGTAACGGTCGAGGGAGAGTCCAATTTTGTGGCGATCGACGTTGTAGCCAAGCCACACACCTTGGCTGTTGTTACGGAAGTTGGTGTCAGGCAATCTTCCGTCAGGTGTGTCGCGATCCCCCTGGTCGGAATAGCTGCCATTGATGCGGTAGTCAAAGTTTCCGATGCTGCCCCAGGCCGCTGCCGATTCTTCCCATCCTGCCGTTGCGGAGTTATAAACGGCCTTAACGCTGCCGCCGAGAGGCTTATCGCCGCCTTTTTTCGTAATAAAATTCACGACGCCGCCAATCGCCTGCGAACCGTAGAGGACAGAATAGGGGCCTTTGACCACCTCAATGCGTTCCAGCGCGGATTCGTCAATCAGCAAACCGGCTCCGTAGTTTTGTCCGGCACGTTGGTAGCTGACGACCTGACCGTCTATCAAAATCAGCACCCGTGAAGACGCTTCGCCACGGATACGAATTTGTTTCCGGCCTGCGAGGGCGTTATCGGTGACTTCGACACCGGGGATATCTTGTAAATCATCAGCAATAGAAACGCTGGTGGAGTTTTGCAGCGTCTGGCGATCGATAACCTGAATGGTTGCCGGGCTATCCCAGAGACTACTTTCTGTGCGGTTAGCCGTGACGATCACCGTATCATCGTCGGGTGAAGAAGCGTGTGTTGTAGAGGTAGCTGCAAAAGCAGCGCCGGACATGCATAATGTCAGGGCTGAAAGAGTAAATGGCCTTTGGTTAATCCGTGGCAACATAAGAGAACCTTTATTGAATGTAAATGATCATCATTATCATTCGCGTTTGTATATAAGATTGTTTCCATTTGTTCAATATGAAAGGTGTAGAATCAATACATCTTTTGATTTGAGTCAATTTTGAGCGGTCGATAAATGCTGAAATGTGATGTGAATCGAATATAACAATGTGAATTAAAAGGATTTGTGCATCGCTTTGATGGTGGGAAATGTGCGGGGTTCTCGGGTAAAGGATTAGGACAATGTGGGCTATAATGGGGCTCAGTACCAACAAGATCTGCGGGGGAAATGTGAATATTAGCGATGTTGCGAAAAAAACCGGTTTAACCAGCAAAGCGATACGCTTTTATGAAGAAAAAGGCTTAGTGACGCCGCCGCTGCGTAGCGAAAATGGCTATCGCACATACAACCAACAACATCTGAATGAACTGACGCTGCTGCGCCAGGCGCGGCAGGTTGGATTTAATCTCGAAGAGTGTGGCGAACTGGTGAACCTGTTTAACGATCCGGCGCGTCACAGCGCAGATGTAAAAAAGCGTACGTTAGAAAAGGTGGCGGACATCGAGCGGCACATTAGTGAACTACAGGCTATGCGCCAACATTTACTGGCGCTGGCGGACAGTTGCCCTGGTGATGATAGCGCCGAATGTCCGATTATTGATAATCTCTCCGGCTGCTGCCACCACAAAGCGAAGGCCTAGCCGCGAGGTGGTTGCAGCATAAAGACCACCGTACCGCGATACCACGCTGACTTCTTCAGTTGCGCTTCAGCCTGCACATCCCGGCTCCCGTGTTGTACCAGCCCGAGCTTAAACGGAATGCGTAATCGGGTGAGTGCGGGCAGATACTCCTGATAGTTGGCGACCGTGTGACGACCCTGATAGCTCTGCACCACCAGTTCATCAACCGGTAACGCGTTCAGCGTGGCGACATCGCCGGTCTTAGCCCAGTCCAGCAGTCCGGTCACCCCAAGGGCGTACTCTGACGGCAGTTGTTGGCGCAGCTGTTGTAGAAAACGGGCGTAATCGGCGAGCTGGTGAGTTGCGGCGTCAAAATCAACCTGCAGGCCGACTACGTGATTGCCAGCCGCTTGCCAACGTTGCATCAACCGTATGATGCGTGCCGGGATCGCTTCCGGCACGTCGAGCGTGGTAAACCTCACGGTCAGCCAGATTGACGGAAAGGTCAGATGGCTAACCGGCAGACCGAGACGCTGAAAAACCACCTTTCCCGAGCGGGTCAGGACTTCGCCCTGATGCAGGTAGACCGTCTGCGCATCACGCAGTTCGTCGCTGGCCTTCACCCCAGACCATAACCAAAAAGCCGGATGTTCGCGGGCCGTGACTGTCTCTGTGGCCTGAGCCTGTGCGGCCAGCAGCGCGATTACCAGTAGTATTTGAGTTTTTGCGCCCACGGGCTTCCCGGATACTGCGACTTCAACTGTGTATACCAGCTTTTACGCTGCGACTTATCCACCTCTTCACCGCCGCATTCGTTCGAACCCGAAGGCGCGTAGCACATGATGGCCCGGTACAGCGCAAAACTCTTATCCTCGACTTCTGCTTTGGGTGAGGCGATCACCTGCTGGTAATAACTCTGGCGGTCGAACTGACCGAAGGGTTCCTTGCGAGAGATTGCTGATGCCAGCACGTCGTTACCGGCGCTGTCCGTCCATAAATCAACATGGGTTTGTGAAGTGCGGAAGAATTCACCCAGACAGTTCAGTGCGTGGGCATCATCCGCTTTTTTGCTTAACACCGTGACCGTTTCATCGAGGCTGCGGCAGGTGTAACCGGCTTGAGCGGCATCGCCATTCCAGTCAAAGGTGCTCAGATTAACGTCAGCAAACGACTCGCTAATGACCGGTGGCGTGATGGTGCTGGCCAGTTTTCTGTCATTCAGCCAGTCAGTAAAACGGTTCTCGGTGAGATCGCGTACCAGCAATGTATGCAGGGCGATGGTGCGCTCTTCGTTGTTTGGGCCTTGAGTGGCCTGCTGACGCAGCAGTTCCGGGGTTGCCTGCGCTTTCAGCACTTGCGAGCGAAAACGCAGGTTAGTCACCGCGCTGTCCGGCGCGAAAATGGCAGCAACGTCGCCGCTGTAGACTAGCGTTGCCGCCAGCTTGGCCTGCACATACTGCTGCTGTTCGGGATCCTGGCTCAGTTTCAGCAGTTGCTGCCAGAACGTGCGCGCGGCGGGCCACTGCTGTTGCCCCATCAGCGCTTCGCCGTACAGCACCTGCTCACCGAAAGCGAGAATATCGTGTGCGGGTAGTTTTTGTGCGGGAGTTACGGCTTGCACAATGGCCGCGTAGTTACCCGTCGCCATCCACAGATTTAGCTGCAGATCGCGCCACAGCGGCAGTTTTCCGCCCTTTTCAAACACCGCTTTGTTGGCATCAAGTTGGGCCTGCGTCAGCGTTGGTTTGTTATCGTTATTCAGACGCAGCGCGCGCAGAAGTTCGATATAGCTGATGAGCGGGGCATCCGGGAAGGTCTCAACTGCGGATTGCTCCAGGAACTGCATGCCAAAGACATTATCGTATTCGATGACCGTCTTGCGCAGTTGTTGTGCGTCGGTTGTCTGCTGAAAAGCCTGCTCATACAGCCCTGCCAGCGGCGGCCACGCTTGCAGATACCAGTTGATACGGCGCAACATGCCGCGTGCGGAGTCGGCGTAAAGCCCCTGCGGGAAGCGTTGCAGATAGGCTTGTGTCTGGGTCTGTGCCTGGCTGGCATCCTGGCGGTTTATTTTTGCGCTATCAAAATCGCCGTATTCGCCAACGCTGTTCTGACTGCTCTTGTTCAGCGCTGTGCGCATCAGCATGTATTGCGCGGTCTCTGCCAGCCACGGGCGGTCGCTTGTGGCAAGCTGCGTGAAATTTTGTTGTGCGTTGGCGTAGTCGCCTTCATAGAAACGGGCGGCGGCGATCAGATAGGTTTTGTACTGTTGGGCGGATGAATCGGCTGGGATTGTGGTAAGAGAGGACACTATTTGCTCAGCGGTTGCGCCTGACAACAGCCCCAGACGCGCCCGGGATAACGCCTGGCGTTGTTCAACCGTCAACGTGGTATCAGCCAACAGCGCGGCAAAGAACTGGCTGACGCTCGCCGTATTATTCGACACATGACGATTCTCATGCTCTGCGTCGTCAGTGGTTATCTCTCCGGCGGCGATCTGCAACTCGGCCATCTGGCGGGCAAGCGTATCATCTGCACGTTGCTCCACTGTCGCGGCGGCTGGCGGCGTGATTTCGTCCCACTGTGGGTGATAAGCAAAATAGTAATCGCGGGAGCGGGTAAGGTCCGCAGGCAGTGACTGCACCGGCAGGGCGAATGATTTCTCCTGGCTTAACAGTCGCAGCAGATTATCGCGGGAATCGTTTTCCGGGCTGAGTACCGGGATGCCTTTTAGCAGACAGCTTTCATCGCTCCATTTGCAATCTTCCATATCGAAAGAAGCGAATGCCTGCGGAGCACCCGCCAGCAATGTACACACGGCAAAGGCGAGGGATGTCTTCCTGACCATAATCTTTTTTCCTGTCTGTTTTATTGTGATACTGCTTTAATCACCAAAGTTATGCCTTCAACGGCAATCACCTCAACGTGTGTTCCGGCGCTTAAATCCTCACGTGCGCTGACCGGCCAGGAACTGTCACCGACGCGCATATGTCCGCGCCCGTTAACCAGCGCCGTCTCCAGTACAAACCGGCGGCCGACCAATTGCTGCCCGCGCTGATTAAGATGGCTGTCGGCCGGTTTTTGTTCCTGCACGCGCCTTGCCAGCCACTTCCACCATAGCCAGGCTGCCAGCAGGGTGAGTACGGCGAACATCGCGCCCTGCCACGCCCAGTCGAGCGGTAATAGCCAGACCACCAGGCCGGTGATGACCGCCGCCACACCGCTCCACAGCAGGTAGCCGTTACCGCCCAGCATCTCGGCGGCGAGTAGCAAACCGCCGAGGCTAAGCCAGAAGATGTGCGGGTGCACCAGAATCATCGCAATCATGATTTTTTCCGCTCGTTGGCGCTGTCCTTAACCAGTTCTGCTATCCCGGCAATGGAGCCCATCAGGCTGCTGGCATCCAGCGGCATCATCACCACTTTGCTGTTATTCGACGAACCGATGTGTTGCAGCGCTTCGGTGTATTTCTGCGCCACGAAGTAGTTCACGGCCTGAATGTCCCCAGCGGCAATGGCCTCGGAAACCATCTGCGTTGCGCGGGCTTCGGCTTCGGCGGAACGTTCGCGCGCTTCGGCCTGCAAGAACGCGGACTGGCGTTCACCTTCTGCTTTCAGAATTTTCGATTGCTTCTCACCTTCGGCTTTGACGATCTCGGCCTGGCGGATCCCTTCGGCTTCAAGAATATAGGCGCGCTTGGTACGTTCCGCTTTCATCTGGGCGTTCATGGCGTCGATGAGTTCGGCCGGTGGGCGCACATCGCGGATCTCAATACGGGTAATTTTGATGCCCCACGGGTTGGTGGCCTCATCAACGATATGCAGCAAACGCGTATTGATGTTGTCGCGCTGGGAGAGCATTTCATCGAGTTCCATAGAGCCGAGAACGGTACGGATATTTGTCATGGTCAGGTTGATGATCGCCAGCTCCAGATTGCTGACTTCATACGCTGCTTTTGGTGCGTCGATCACCTGAATAAAGCACACCGCATCGATGGACACGTTAGCGTTATCTTTGGAGATGACTTCCTGCGACGGGATATCGAGAACCTGCTCCATCATGTTGATCTTACGACCAATCCTGTCCATGAATGGCACCACGAGACTCAAGCCTGGTTGCAGGGTTTTGGTGTAACGGCCAAAGCGCTCCACCGTCCATTGGTATCCCTGCGGGACGATTTTAACGCCTGCGCCGACGATCACCAGCGCGACAAAAATGAGAATGGGGATGAAAATGAGCATCGATAAAACCTCCTGTTGTGCTGTCCTTTACTGCCTCATTAGTCAAATTATACCCGATTAATCAAGGTGGGCTCCCCTATAATAAATTACAGGCATAGACTGTCTGCACGAAAGATGTAAAAAAGGCACAGGTAATGGAAGAAAGCAGCATTCTGCTTCAGTTAAAAAATGTCGGCTGGCAGGCGGGCACCACGAAGATTCTCAATAACATCTGTTTTAATCTCCATGCCGGGGAATTTAAGCTAATAACAGGTCAGTCCGGCTGCGGTAAAAGCACGCTGCTGAAGATTGTGGCGTCGCTCATTAGCCCGAGTACCGGTGAGGTTCTGTTTGAGGGCAAGGAGATAGCCACCCTCAAACCTGAAACGTATCGCCAGCAGGTCTCTTATTGCGCGCAAACCCCCGCTTTGTTTGGCGATACTGTCTACGATAACCTTGTTTTCCCGTGGCAAATCCGCAATAAACGTCCAGCGCCGGATGCGTTTCTTGCAGACCTGGCCCGTTTTGAGTTGCCGGAGTCCCTCCTCAACAAAAGCATCAATGAGCTGTCCGGCGGTGAAAAGCAGCGCGTCTCGCTAATTCGTAATTTACAGTTTCTGCCCAAAATCCTGCTGCTCGATGAAATTACCAGTGCGCTGGATGAAACCAATAAGCGAAATGTGAACGAGCTGATTCATTGCTACGTCCGCGAGAAAAATATTGCGGTGCTGTGGGTAACGCACGACAAAGATGAAATTAATCATGCGGATAATGTCATTACCCTTCAGCCGCATGCCGGAGAAATGCAGGAAGCACGCAATGAACGAGCATAATATTACCAATGAGTCCCTGGCATTAGCGATGATG